>CAYUNZ010000049.1:0-16101 GCA_964446205.1 uncultured Desulfohalobiaceae bacterium
GTCTTCTTTCATGCTTCGTTGTCCAGCCCTTTTGAAAGGGCTGGATGTGGGTTAAGATGAGACTGTGAGCAATCCCTTTGATTGCTTGATACAATATGAAACAAAATATATAATACAAATTGATACAAATAGAAACATATAAGAATAGAGACAGATAGCTGATAACAGAGCCTATTTGTAGGACCAAGATTAAAGAGCTCATAGTGTAAGCTGGTTGGACAAGGTTGACAAGATGGGAGAATCTGAAAGCAATAGTTTTGTATTTGCAATCATTACAGAGTAGGTATAATTATTGAAGCTTCATGTTTTTATTTATAAAATATATCAGGGGAGGATTCTATGGGTGAACTAAAGGTAATGCTTGTCGATGATGAGGAGGACTTTACCTCTGCCTTGGCCGAACGCCTGGAGCTGCGTGGTTATAAAGTCTTTGCTTTCTATGATGGTGAACAGGCCCTGGAAGAGTTTGAATCTGAAAGTCCTGATGTAGTTATTTTAGATATCAAAATGCCCGGATTGGGAGGCATTGAAGTATTGAAGAGATTAAAAACAATAAATGCAAGTGTGCCAGTTTTGTTGCTGACTGGATACGGTTCGACTGAGGAAGGTATCAAAGGGATGCAGTTCGGGGCCTATGATTATATAATGAAGCCACTTAATATTGATGAGTTGATCAATAAGCTCAATGAGGCTCTGAATCCATGACATTGAAGGAGAAGCAATGCAAAATCAAGAAAAGATAATTGTTGCTAGCTTTGCTGAACTTATTGCCAGCTATAGCCATGAAATCAAGAATATTTTGGCAATTATTCAAGAGTCTAGTGGATTGTTACAAGATCTGATTAATCTGAAGCTTGGTGAAGAGTTCCCCTATAAAGACAAGTTTTCCAGATCAAGCTCTGTGATTGAGCAACAAGTAGAGCGGGGCCAAATATTGAGCTCTCAGCTAAATTTGTTGGCCCATACCCCGGATCACAACCTGTCTGCTATTGATGTTGGTAGCTATCTTGAAATGGTGGTCTTATTGAGTCAGAAGATAGCTAGGAGGCATTCTATATCTGTAAAGACAGACATACAAGATGGGCTTGAAATCAAGACATCACCTGTAAAATTTATCTGTTTGGTTTTCAGATGCCTCAAAAGACTCTTTCAAGCAATACCCCCTCAAAGTGTGATTGTTATCCAAGCTTATAGACAAAAGAGAGACTGTGTTATTGAGCTAGCAGTAAAGGTACAAGAATCTGAAGGGGTTGATCAAAAAAATATTTCAAAGGGAGAAAGCCCCGAGCTGCTTTCAGAAATTGATCAATTGGCCCAAAGCATTCAGATCGAAGTTAAAGAGCATGAGACATTAGATTGGATTCGTCTGACCTCACCAGGAGATATTTCATGATTATAAGGACAACAATCACTGCTGGCTAAGGATGTTGGCATGGAAATGTTTGACGATAAAGTAACAGATATCAAACCCTATATAAAGGGTTTGTTCCAAGACCCGATTCTGTTTTCACGTCTAATGAACCGTATCCCTGTGAGTCTGGCAATATTTGATACAAATATGAGGACCGTTTTTCTAAATCGTTCTCTTGAGGCCTTGACTGGTTTTTCATCCGAGCAGGTTCGTGCTATACCCTGCAAACATATATTACGGACCAATATGTGTGGAAAAAAATGCCCGATTCATTCTATGGGGCCTGATTCAGAACCTGTCTGTGTCGAAGGGGATATAATCAACCGGAACAGAGAAAAGATCCCTGTTCGCGTCAGTGTGGCTCCAATTACTGATGAAAGTGGATATCTTAGTGGTTGGCTGGAGTCTTTTGAGGACCTGCGCATCTTACGGTCTCGGGAAACCGAACAAGCAGCGGCCTTTAGTTTTGGTCCTCTTTTGGGATGCAGTCCGAAAATAGAGACTGTTTTTCGAATGGTTAGTGGTATCGCCCAGACTGATTCTTCAGTACTAATTACCGGGGAAACAGGGACTGGGAAAGATGTACTGGCTGAGGTCATCCATCAGCAGTCTCCCAGGGCCCAAGGGCCTTTTGTCAAAGTCAACTGCGGTGCATTACCAGAGTCATTGCTGGAATCCGAACTTTTTGGTCACCGCAAAGGGGCCTTTACCGGGGCAAATGAGAATAAACCGGGTCGATTCAAACTTGCTCACAATGGTTCTTTGTTTTTGACCGAAGTTGGAGATTTACCGATAAATCTACAGATCAAGCTGTTATCCTTTCTTGATGATCAGGTCATTTACCCTTTAGGTAGCACCAAAGGGACTCAGGTCAATGTCCGAATTATAGCGGCAACACACAGGAATTTAAAAAAAATGGTCGAAGAGAGGTCTTTTCGGGAGGATCTTTTGTTTCGTTTAAATGTAGTCCAGGTTCATTTGCCTCCGCTACGTGAGCGGGAAGGCGATGTTGATCTTTTACTTGAACATTTTCTTCGTAGCTATGTTGAACGATTCAAAAAAGATATCTCGGGCTTTTCTAAGGAGACCAGAAGGGTCCTTCTTGATTACAATTATCCTGGCAACGTTAGGGAGCTAAAAAATATTGTTGAGTTTGCGGTCAATATTTGTCCGGAGGGGGCTATAGAAACTGCCCATCTCCCTGGGTATCTTCAAGATTTTATGGGTAAATCGGTTACAGAAAAGAGCTCGGAACCTTTATTGACCAATTCTGATACATCAGAGTTAAAGAGATTGTCTGAAGCACAATATTCAAGCTGGCCGGAAATTGAAAAACAAATGATTTTAGATGCCTTGCTCAAGGCTAGAGGTAGGCGTAAGAAGGCTGCAGAAATATTGGGCTGGGGTCGAAGTACATTATGGCGGAAAATCAAACAGTATGGCCTTGAAGAAACTGACTTTTAAAAGTGAAGAAAGGATTAGGTATGGCCAAAATCCTTATGCCCATAGACGGGGAAGAGATTGCACCACGCTTTGATTTAGCTACTGAGGTTTGGTTGGGTGAGACTGACCCTCAAGGAGAACTGGTCAAAGAGAATATTTTAGTTCTGCCCCAGGCTTCGGCCGAAGATCTTTGCCAGTTGATATTGAATGAAAGCGTAGATGTGGTTATTTGCGGTGGGATAGAGAATGAGTACTATGAGTATTTGGCTTGGAAGAGAATCAAGGTTTATGATTCTGTTATTGCTTCTTATATCCAGGCCTTGAAAGCTTTTATTGATGGTCGGCTTGAAACAGGTGCGATACTATATAAATATTCCTGACAGGTATATCTTGGAAAAAATTAAAAATAGGAGATCGGTTGAGGTGGGTATCAAAAATTTAGTTCATCATTTGTTCCCGCAAAGGAGAGATATTGAGGAAGAAAATAATAATTCGGCAAATCGTTATGCCCGTCTTCAAAGAAATATGTTTGTCGTCATGCTGGTTGTTACTATTTTGCCTCTAAGCCTGATGGCCTTGATTAATTACCACCAATACAGAAGCTCTATGAGACAGGAGACTGTCAGTCAATTAAGGGTTTTGGTCAACAAGACCAAGCATTCGACCGAGCTCTTTCTCCAGGAGCGGCTGAGTACTGTCAAATATATTGCTCACGCTTACTCCTATCAACAATTGTCCGATGAGCAAGAATTACACAAGATTTTTTATACCATGCAGCAAAATTTTTCCGGCTTTGTCGACATTGGCCTTATTAACCCTGAGGGGCTCCAGGTCAATTATGTCGGACCATACCATTTTGAGGGCAAGGACTATTCAGATCATGCCTTTTATCAAGAAGTCAAGATTGAGGGTTCATACATCAGCGATGTCTTTATGGGTTATCGAAAATTCCCCCATATTGTCATTGCTGTAGAAAGAAAGAGTATTATGGGCAATAATTGGATCTTACGAGCCACCATCAATATTGAGAATTTCAATGATATCATTGCCTCAATGGGCTTAGGACCTGATAGCGATGCCTTCTTGTTGAATAAGGAAGGAGTTGTTCAGACCCCTTCCAAATTCTATGGCGATGTCCTTGACAAATGTCCCTTTGAGATCCCGCCAAAGACATACCAGCCAACAGTAAAGGAAATAAAGGATCCTAAAGGGGATGTGGCTTTTCTGGCCTATGTCTATTTCCCTCAGCTCGAGTACATCCTTGTGGTTGTCAAGCCGAGAAGTCAGATCCTGCAGTCCTGGTACGCCTTAAAAGATCAGATGATCGTTGTCTTGATTGCAGGTTTGCTGGTCATTGTTCTGGTAGTGTATAAACTGACTTATCTTATGGTCAAAAGGATCAGACAAGCAGACGAAAAGCGTGAAGTGGCTTTTCGAGAACTGGAACACACACATAAGCTTTCCTCGATCGGTCGGATGGCGGCCGGAATTGCTCACGAAGTAAATAACCCGTTAGCCATTATTAATGAAAATACTGGATTGATGAAGGACCTTGTCCAGTCTATGCCGGAGTTTCCCAAGAGGGATAAATTTATTAAATTGACCGATTCTATCCTCAAATCTGTGGAACGGGCCAGGGGGATTACATATCGTTTACTGGGTTTTGCCAGGAGATTAGAGGTTCAATATGAGTTGCTGGATGTTAATAAGGTCATTCAGGAAGTCCTGGGATTTTTGGAAAAAGAGGCTAAAGATAGGAATGTGGATGTTCAACTGGCACTAAATTCAGATCTGGACAATATCTCTTCTGATCAGGGGCAGTTGGAACAGATCTTTTTGAATATATTGACCAATGCTTTAGCCGCAGTAGATGATGGTGGTCATATAAATATAAAGACTCGTGAAGAAAACCTGGACACAGTGGCTGTTATCATTCAAGATAATGGTTGCGGTATGTCTCAAGAGACCCTGGAGCATCTCTTTGAACCTTTTTTTACAACCAAAAAGGGTTATGGTACCGGACTTGGACTCTCAATCACCTATGGACTGGTCAAAAAGCTCGGAGGAGATATCAGGGTCCAGAGTCAGCTCGGGGTTGGTACCAGTTTTACTGTCCTATTACCCAAAAACAAGCCTTCCAGTTAGTTTTTATCCGGAAACTGCCCTTTTTCCGTTTGACTGCGTCAATCTTCAAAATTATTCGTCAACGTATTAAGATACGCCTCCTCATAATTTCTTGATTTCCTTGTCAAACGAAAAAAATTCTAGTTTCCGAATTAAAAACTTATTGTTTCCATATCCGGAAATTAGAAATTTCCGGATGGGAACCAGTTAAAATGCAGCAGCTTTTGCTACTATCAGACCTACCAGGACCAGGGGCAAAGATGAACTTTGCCCCTGCTTCCAACCAAAGATAAATAATGTCCTTTGTAACTATCCTGATTTAGTATTTTAATAGTCCCGATTTTCTTTTAACATTCAGACAAAGTTTATTGACTTTTAACTGATGTATCAAAACGTATCAAAATAGGTTATGGGCAAACACAATTATGTTCCAATATGTACAATAAGTTTCACAAAGGTAACTCTGAACAAAGATCAGAGCATAGATTGGCAGACACCTTTGTGTTTCATATAAGCACAATAAAAACAACCAGCATTACAGTATGTTTTTAAGAGGATGATACTCTGAGCAGGGAGTGGATCCCAATGCTTATGGCATAATAGATGCATCTATAAAACAAAGGTAACTGATAAACATTAGCAAAGCACAATATAATTATGGAGGTATGACTATGAATGCTTTAATGGAAAAAATTGATCGTTTGTTTATGGCCAGTGTCATGGCTGAGGCAAATGCCCATGATTTGGGACGGGCCTATTTGGATCCTGAATATGGTTATAGTGATCAAAAAGGGATTTTGCAAGATTTTCTAAAAAATGTTGGTCTGCAGGATGTTCGAGTTTATTATGGAGTAGCTCAGCTTTAATTACCAAATAGGCAAAAAGGAGGGATTCTAAATATGTCTCACTTCGGCGCTATAACAAACAGGAGAATTGGGTTTAGCCCCCTTCCCTCCTCTTCTCCTTTAGCAAAATAAGGTTCTTAAGAGCACAGGGTCAATGTCCCCAAAAAAGCCTTGTCGGAACCCAAAAGCCATGGGAGTGAGATTTGAAGATCCCTCCTTTTTATATCTAAAGAATTAAAGAACATAAGATAAGGAGTAATACCATGAAAGAGATTAAAGTACTTTTGGTCGACGATGAAAAAGAGTTTGTTAATTCGCTGGCGGAAAGGATTCAGATGCGGGAATTGGATTCCAAGATTGCCTATGACGGTGAGCAAGCCCTTCAGTTTGTCCAGGATGAGATCCCGGATGTTGTCGTCCTGGATCTGAGAATGCCTGGTATAGACGGTTTGGATGTCCTCAAAAGATTGAAGAAGAATTATCCGGATGTCCAAGTAATTATTTTGACCGGCCATGGTTCTGATCAAGATGAACGGGCCTCCAAGAATCTAGGTGCCTTTGAGTACCTGCAAAAACCAGTCAACATTGATAAGCTGATCAGTTCAATCAAACATGCTTATAATACCCTGCAAGATACCATGAGTGCAGCTACTTACGCTGAAGCAGGAGACAGACGCTCTGCTGAAGAGAGTTTGAAGAAGCACAAGAAAAAGTAAGCAATAAATTGGTTTCTTACTGTAACCACTATCAAGGATGAACTAAGCTGGTCCTTCTTGTGATCGCATAGGATCTGAAATCACTATACTGTTCAAATACAAAAGTAGAAAACTGAAAGAAAATTACTAAATATTCTAGTCTCATTTGGAAATTTTAATTTTCCGGTTATGGAAACATCCTAGCAAGTCTGTTTTATTCTAGGGACAACACTCAACAAATGACCGGTAAAAAGCCCCTGATAAAGGACTTTTTGCCAAAACGTCTCCTAATGGTTGGTATATGACTGCCATGAGAGTTTTACTCATCGGATGCGATGAAGTCTTTAGGCATCATCTGAAAGGGCATTTTGGGGGAGATCAATGGACTATCTATGAGGCTGGAACAACTGCTGAGGTTGAGGAGCAGTTAGAAGAAGAAATGGATGTGGCCCTTCTGGATTTGTCGAGTTTCCAAGAAAAGGGTCTTATTCTGCTGGAGAAAATCAAAAGGCTCCAGCCTCTTCTTCAGGTCATATGTCTGATTCCCAAAGGAAAACTGCATCTATCCATTAAAGGGATGCAACAAGGTGCCTTTGATGATGTCTTAATTCCATTTTCCTGGTCTTCCTTACTAAATAAGATAAAAGAGGCCTTTGACCATAAGCTGCAATTGAGCAAAGGCAAACAGGGATTGTGGAGCAAACTTGAAACACACCTTATGGCCGCAAGCCTTGCAGAAGCCGGTGCTCAAGACATGGCTCGTGAAATTTTGAACAAGGACCAGAAAAAACAACAAAGATCAACAAGTAAGAAAAAGAAGGATAATGATACCAAAGATTGAAATATTTATAACATGGCAGGAGTTAATTGAGTATGAAGAATATCAAGGTCCTTAACTTTATGGTTCCTTTAGAAGAATACGCCACTGTTTCTGAAAATTCCAGGCTTTATGATGCTGTTCTGTCCTTAGAAAAGGCTCAGGTCAAGTATCTGAAGGATGTAGAGCCTCACAGGTATCCCCATAGGGCCCTGCTTGTTCTGAACAAAAACAGTGATGTTGTCGGCAAATTGAGTCAATTCGATATCATTCGCTCATTAGAACCCAAGTATGATTCTATTATATCTTCAGAACTCTTGGCCAGGACAGCCACGAGTGGGTTTAGTACCGATTTTTTACAGAATATGCTCAAGCAATACTCTTTGTTTGATCTTCCAATGTCTGAGTTGTGTCGAAGAGCGGCTGATAAGAAGGTCAAGGAATGCATGTACAAACCATCAGAAGCTGAATATGTGACTGAGGAAGATACAATGGAAGTGGCCATTCATCAGCTTGTGGTGGGTCACCATCAGTCTCTGTTGGTTACCAGGAATAATAAAATAACAGGGATACTCCGTCTTGTGGATGTATTTCAACATGTCTGTCAGACTCTTAAAGAATGTGCCTTAAAGTAATAACAATTTGATATTTGAGGAGGCTCGGTAATGAAAATCAGAGTTTTGATAGTCGACGATGAGGAAGAGTTCGTACATCAATTGTCTGAGCGTCTAAGCTTGCGGGATTACGATGTGGATTCCTGCTTTAGTGGTCAAGATGCGGTAGAGAAAATACACAAGTTAAATTTTGATGTTGTTATTTTGGACGTTGCTATGCCAGGTATGGACGGCATAGAAACCCTTCGTAAATTTAAAGAGATTAAGCCCCTGACAGAGGTTATTATGTTGACGGGTCACGCTACTGTAGAATCGGCAATAGAAGGCATGAAACTTGGGGCATTTGACTATTTGTTAAAGCCAACCTCGACAGATAGCCTGACTGACAAAGTTAATAAGGCTCATGCCAGAAAGGCTGATCAGGAGGAACGAATCCGTCAGGCCAAAGCCAACGAACTTTTTACCTCACCAAGATCTGTTTTCAAGAAAGAGGACAAGTCATAACAAATTGGTTAAAAGCAATATAGGATTATGTTGCTTCAAGGGGGTTCTTCGTATGGTACTTGATTCTGATATGAATAGGGAGGTAAACAAAAAATGACTCACGTTGCAGATAATAACTCCAAAGACAGGGGGCTCTTATCAAGTAAGTACTTATGGTTGATTGTCGGGGTGGTTATATTTCTTGTTATAGGATTTGTCCTTCCGACACCCCAAAGTCTGGTTAATATTGTTCGGGATAACGGTATTGCCCAGCAAATGATTGATTGGGGCATAGCAGACAACCTTGAGCAGGCAGCTAACAAAACGATGATTGTCTTGGGAATTATCCCTATGGCGGTTATCTTTTTTGCCACCGAGGCCATTCCAATCGGCTTGACCGGCCTCCTCATGCCTATTTTGGCCTATTTTTTAGAGCTCTTGCCCCGTAAAATGATCGGCAAGACCTTTGCCGGCGACGCCCCGATGTTCTTGTTGGGCGTCCTGGCCATGGGGGTTGTGGTTGTCGATGTCGGACTGCACAAACGTCTGGCCACCTGGATCTTGGGTTGGACACGCGGCTTTTTGGTACCGATTTTTGTCCTTTGTATCAGTATGTCAATTATCGGTTCTTTTATCTCTGCCCATGCCATGTGTGCCTTTATGACCCCGGTAATGATGGCCGTATATTTCGGTACTGTAGCCGCCAACAGTCCTTCCGGAGAGATAAGGCATGATCCGGCTCTGGCCAAATTTTTACTCTTTGCCCTCTGTTTTGCTCTTAACGTCGGTGGGGTCGGTTCTCCGGCAGTCGGAGGACGTAATGTAATTATGATGGGCTTTTGGGATGGTTACAATGTGCCTATGGATTTTTTGACCTGGATGAAATACGGTTTCCCGCTGGTGCCTATCCTTGGCCTTGTAGTAGCTGTCTATATGGTATTGTTGTTTAGTAAGAAAATTAGAAACAAGAATCTGACCCCGGGACTAAAGTCTATCAAAGACGAGACCCGAAAAATGGGCCGGATGAAGTATAAGGAATATGTTGCCTTTGGGATGCTGATAGTTATCCTCTTATTGTGGATATTTGCCAGCGATGTCCTTGGTCTGGGCGGACCTTCACTTTTGGCTTTGTTGATTCCAGTTGTTTTTGGGGTCACTGACTGGCGAAAAATCTTGGGGGGAATCTCCTGGGATGCCTGGTTTATGTACTGTGGAGCTTTGACCCTGGGTGTTTTGCTAAAAGAGAGCGGTGCGGCCCTGTGGTTGGCCCAGAGTGTTATGGGAATTCTTAGTTATGCCGGTATGAGCCAGGGCTTTGGCTTATGGGTTGGGTTGTCCTCTTTTTCCGGGCTGATGACCAATTGTATGTCTGATGCCGGGACAACAGCCTTACTTGGTCCAATTGTTATTCCCATGGGCATTATGTCCGGGCACGCCTTTGAGCCTTGGGCTTCAGGGATTGCTGTTGCCTTTGCCACCTCGTTTGCCCACTTTTTGATTGTCGGTACTCCCAATAACGCTATTGTCTATGGTCTGGGGACCTATCCCGATACAGGGGAGCGAGCCATTCAACCGGTAGATTTTATTAAGTACGGTCTTTTACTTTGGATCATTTCATTGGTCGTCCTTTGGGTCGTGGGCTTTTTGGGTGTCTTTAATCTGGTCGGTTTCCCTGAGGGGATCCTGGAGACAGCCCAGGGTGTCCTGGAAAGTGGAGGAGAGATTAGTCCTTCAACCAATGCTATGCATTAAAAAAGGAGTGTGATCATGAGTCAGCCTTTTGTTCTCCTGGTAGACGATGAACAGCCTTTTATTGATACCATGACCAAACGTTTGAGTAAGAGGAATTTGAAAGTCCTTTCCTGCCTGGACGGTGAAAGTGCCTTGGAAAAATTGGACAAAAACCGCAATCTCGACGTGGTCATCCTTGATGTCAAGATGCCGGGCATGGACGGGGTGGAGACCTTGCAAGAGATCAAGAAAAGCTATCCCTTGATTGAAGTGGTCATGCTCACCGGTCATGCTACAGTAGAATCGGCAGTAGAAGGTATGAAATTGGGGGCCTTTGATTATCTGATGAAGCCTTGTGATATTGATGAACTCTTGCAAAAGGTAAATCAGGCCACTGAAAAAAAACGGGCCCATGTAGAGAAAATCAAGGAAGCCGCGGTCAAGAATGCCCTGTCCTCATATGTGGAATAGATGATTTAGCAAAGAGCATGGAGCAAGATGAGCCTAAGAGCTAAAATATACACCCTGATCCTCCTCATGAGCTCGATTGCCATTGTCGGGGGATTAACCATGTGCTGGTACACTTATCGGATGAACCACATCCTTTCCACTATAATTGATACGGAGTTTGTTTCTTATAAGGCAACTCAGGATATGCAGATGGCCTTGGCCAATCAAAAGGGATTTTTGACCTATTATTTTATTGATGGACAATCCAAGTGGTTGGAGGACTTGGGCAGCTATCGGCAGCGCTTCAGACAAAAATTGGACAAGGCCTATTCTTATGCTAAGAGTCAGGAGCAAGAAACTGTTTTGAAACAAATTGAGTCAAAGTATAAGGGATATATTGCAGAAAAGGATAAAGTAATTCATAACTATAAGTATGAGGATAGGGACAAAATATCTAAGTTGCATAGAGAACAAAGGGAGTTGTTCTTCAGTTTATTGGAGCAGTGTGAGGATTACAAGCATCTCCAATGGCAGCGGATTCAAGAAAAAAAAGCATTGAATAAAAGACAGGCCGAGAAGCTACGTCTTGTATCCGGAATGTCCGTATTTGCATTCCTCTGCCTTATATCTGTTTTATCTGCCATAATGCTTCGGCAGATCCTTGATCCTATAAGAACATTGGCCCTGGAGACTGGAGGAGATCAGACAGATAGCTCAAAGAATGAGGTCAAGACATTGAGTTCGAGTTTGCGGACATTTATGGAAGATTTTGATTATACTCATTCAGAATTGACCAAAAGCAGAGAACATCTGGAACAGGCGGAAAAGATGGCTTTGGTTGGAAAATTGGCGGCCGGGGTAGCCCACTCCATTCGTAATCCCTTTACTTCTGTCAAGATGCGTCTCTTTTCTTTGAACCGAGGACTGGATTTGAATGAGGATCAGAAGGAAGATTTTGAGGTTATCTCCGAAGAGATTGGACGTATCGACAATATTGTTCAGAACTTTCTGGAATTCGCCCGTCCGCCCAAACTCAGGATGCAGAGTTGCCATGTCGACGATGTCATCGCCAATGTCCTTCAGTTATTGAGACACCGGCTTCATGCATACAATATTGAGGTCAATGAGGCCAACCAAGGGGATTTACCCTTAATCTATGCCGATCCGGAGCAGCTGAAAGAAGTTTTGATTAACTTGATCATCAACGCTTGCGAGGCAATTGGTGATAACGGGCTGATTGATATCTCCAGGGAACAGCAACGTGATGAAACTTTCGGCCAGGTGATGGTCATTCGGATTCAAGACAATGGCCCCGGTGTGCCTGAGGAGCTTCAGGACAAGATCTTTCAGCCTTTTTTCACAACCAAGGAAGAGGGGACAGGGCTTGGTTTGAGTATGGTCTCCAGGATTGTTGAGGGACATAAGGGGGTGTTGAGATTTTCTTCTAAACAAGGTTCCGGAACCACTTTTGAGATCGTATTGCCGGTCAAGGGGTGAACAGATGAAGCCACAGAATATTTTGCTAATTGATGATGATGAACAATTATGCAAGAGTTTTGAAAAGATATTGATTGGAGAAGGCTATAAGGTACAGACAGTTTGTACCGGAGAAGAAGGGATAAAGGCGGTTGATTATTTCCAGCCTGATCTAGTTGTTTTGGATATCCGTTTGCCGGGGATGGATGGTATACAAGTCTTTCAAAAGATTCATGGGCTTCAGCCAAAGCTGCCGGTGGTTATAATTACTGCCTACGGGAATACGGACACAGCTATTGAAGCCATTAAGATGGGTGCTTTTGATTATATCTATAAGCCTTTTGATGTCCCGGAAATGCTGAAAGTGATTGAAAAAGGTCTGGATACCAAACGAATTGTCGATACCCCGGTCGAAGTTGGGCCTGAAGATATTGACCCGGCTGGTGAGGCCATAATTGGCCGCAGCCAGGGCATGCTTAACGTCTATAAGGCTATTGGGCGTGTTTCGCCAACAGAAGCGACAGTACTTATCCGGGGAGAATCAGGTACAGGTAAGGAGCTTGTAGCCAGGGCGATTTATCAGCATTCGGCCAGGGCGGACAAACCCTTCTCTGTCATTAATTGTGTGGCTATCCCGGAGACCCTGTTGGAGAGTGAGCTCTTTGGTTATGAAAAGGGAGCCTTTACCGGGGCAATTCATCGCAAAATAGGGAAAATGGAACAGGCCAATGGTGGGACGGTCTTTTTGGATGAAATCGGTGATATGCCCATGAGTATTCAATCCAAGATATTGCGCTTACTTCAGGAGAAGAGCCTGGAAAGGCTTGGCGGTCGGGAGGTAATACCTGTCGATGTTCGTGTTGTCGCCGCGACCAACCGTAATCTGGAAGCTGCAGTGGAAGATGGCAGCTTCAGGCAAGATCTGTATTACCGGCTCAAAGTTGTCTCTCTATATATTCCTTCTCTGCGGGAAAGAAGAGAAGATATTCCACATCTGATTGAGTATATTTTACAGAAACTATCTCAAGATATGCAGATACATAACCCTGGTATTTCCCAGGGAGCAATGGAGATCCTTCAACAATATTCCTGGCCGGGAAATATCAGGGAATTATCCAATGTCTTGCAACGATTATTGATCTTTAATCGCGATGCTCCAATCAAGGCCGAAGATATCTCCTTGACGGAAAAAAAACAAAGCAACAGTAACAAAAATTATGGTCAGGAGCAGACCAAAGTAGATGAGGAAACATTAAGGCAATGGATACGTCAGTATTTGAATTCAAATTCCGGTCAAAAAATCTTTGACAACTGTATCGACTATGTCTCCAGGCTAGTTATCAGTGAAGCCCTGAACATGACCAACAGTAATCGGACCCAGGCGGCAAGACTGCTTGGTCTTTCCAGACCCACCTTACATTCCAAAATGGAAAAATACGAGATCACCATAGGCGTCAGAGCCCAAGGCAATGGCCAAAGTTTCCAGTCATAGGCCTATCTTAACATAGCTACCCTTTCTATACCTTTCTCTCTCCTCCACTTTTTTGCAGATTTTTTCTCTGTGCTGTGTATTGGGTATTCAACCTGCAGAACCAATATCTCAAATTTGTCAAACTGTAAAAAATTTCGGCAGTTCTTTTGATGATCAATATGTTAAGACAGACACTGCTGCAAAAAAAACTGTTAATTCAAGATGTTATTTAAAGATAAGATTGATGATGTTGGCATGCCAATTGCTTAAAGTATTATAAGGATAAATTATTAGGTTCTGAAATGAGATATTTATGGATAAAAGAAAAAAGAAAGTGCCATAAAAATTTGGACCTGGGCAACAGATCTTCTAAGCTTGTATTATAGGTCTACGGTTTAAGATGTTGGCTGTTTACAGTAAGAAAAAGAAAAGAGAATTATTTCTAGTTCTTAATTTTTCGGTCAATGGTGAACGGTCAACGTAAAGTAGCTAATTTAGCAATTGCACAGCTCTAAAAATTTTAGCGGAGGTAGGATATTATGGAATTACGAAAAATTATGGTGGCCATAGATTTGTCAGATTATTCTAAGGCCAATTTGCAGTATGCTTCTGCTTTGGCAAGGGCCTTTGATGCTGAGCTCTTAATTGTCAATGTTATTCATCAACGCGATATTGATGTTGTTCTGAAATGCGAATCACTATATCCAAGTGTGATTTCAAAGGACAAATACATTGAGAAACAAAAGATTGAGAGGTCGAGTTCTATCCAAAAGTTGATAGAAGAGTGTTCAGTTCATGATGTACCCTTGAGGATTATATTTCGAAACGGAGTGCCCTTTGAAGCTTTGCTTGAAGTAGTAAAGGATGAGGATATTGATTTTGTAGTCATGGGTCCCAAAGGCCGCGGAAATGTTGCCAGTGTCCTTTTTGGAACTAATGCAGAGAAGATGTTTCGCCATTGTCCGGTACCTTTATTGAGTATAAGAGGGAACAATCGGGAAGATCTTCGGTTAACATGGCGAAGGGAGAAGCATTGTAAAAATACCGATCTCTCAAGATCATGAAAGTAATAGTCATTAGGAGGTGATTTATGACTTTAAACAAAAAGGTCATGGTGGCCATTGATCTCTCACCCTATTCAATGGATACCCTTAAATATGCCATTGATATGTCCGGGCGACTAGGTGTTGAGCTGGTTATAGCCAACGTTATTACCGATAAGCAAATAGAAATGGCCAATACCATAGGCCCCCTATCCCCGACCAATATAACGGCCTCAGAGTATATTGAGAACCAAAAGAAAGAGCGGCTCCAAAAGATCCAAGCCTTACTAGAATACTTTCCGGAAGTGCATAGGTCGTACAAGGTTGTCTTTTGTATCGGAGTGCCTCATCAGGCCCTGATCAATCTTGTCCGAATTGATGATATTGGCTTGGTTATCTTGGGACCAAAAGCAAAGAAGCATTTTGTTGGTTATGAGACATATAAGCTCTTCCGCTGTTGTCCTGTACCGGTTTTATGTTTGCCTGAAGAGTCTGAAAAGCATCAAGAGCGATATTCAAAAAAAGTAAAGTTGGAACTAGCAGATAGTCAAGGAAATAAGAGTGTGGCACCGGTTTGATCCAGGTATTTGGGAGATTTGTTCTGGATATCCAAAAAAATGCAGCAACTGCAAAAAGTCCGGATTCAACAAAATTAGAGCAAACCCTGTTTTTATAATTCTTTGTTTTTACTGACATCTTGTTTCTGGGCCTGGAAGATGATCTTTTGCAGGCGGATCACAAATGGTAACTAACTGTAATCTAATAAGTTTGGTTGGCTAAATAACCATGAGGCAATATTTATGGACGATAAATTTTCGAGCCAGGTTGTAGTCAGAAACAAATTAGGAATCCACGGACGGAGAGCTGGAAAAATTGTTCAGGAAGCAATGAAATATTCGGCAGAGATATGCATCCAATATGCCCAACGCAGGGCAAATGCAAAGAGTATATTGGAGATACTCATGTTAGCCGCAGCTCAAGGAAGCAGTTTGATTTTATGGGCTCAAGGACAAGATGCCTATGAAGCCATCACATCCTTGACACAACTAATTCAAAACACAAATGAAATATAATACTATAACTCTACGTAGATGAAGATTGGGAAATAAAACTATGGACAACCAATATACCATTCTTGTTACTGACAGGAACCGACATGTTCGAGATTTCCTTAAACGAGAGCTGTTGGCAGAAGGGTATAACGTCTTGACGGCTAGAGATGCCAGCGAGGTTAGAAAATATCTCTATAGCCCTGAGCAGATTGATCTGGTTATTCTTGATCCAGAGCTTTTGAATTGCATTTATGGATCTTTGCTCAATGAGATTTGTGATCGTCTGCCTCCAGTGCCTGTGATTGTTCATGGTTTTTTTAATGGTCAGTCTTTTGTCTTGCCACAAGAATGCCCTCAAACAGTAGTTGTTGAAAAAAAAGGGGGTAGCATTGAATTGTTGAAAAAAAATATATCTAAGTTGTTGATCAAGAAGTTTGATAAACAAA
>CAYUNZ010000050.1:0-4400 GCA_964446205.1 uncultured Desulfohalobiaceae bacterium
TAGTCATATTTATTTTTAGGAAAATTACATATTTTTAAACACTTATGTGTTCAGCTTGATGAATTTTAGTATTTTTTTGTTACAACACGACTTTTCAAGCGGACGAAACTTTTTTTAAAAATGGTCTTTGAGTGTCAACGTTTGGATCTTAAACAAAGGGGGATGCTATGAAGCGTTTTATTGTTTTCATTATCATTTGTGCTGGCTTATTTCTTTCAACTTCAATTTCAGTTTCAGCTCATGATTCCGCAAATGCATTTGATGTCTGTTTTACCTGGACGGCAGACAACAACAAAACAGGTATGCAAAACGTGTCCGGATCTGGAACTCTGACAATGCGAATTTACCCGAATACTCCCAATGACGGGCGATATCTGGTTATGGGTAGATCTACTCTGTCCGTCAATGCATTTCCTGACCCTAGTGATCCCATCCTTTTTATGGGAAATGGTGAGATTATAGGTGATAAATTTGTTATTAACTTTCAAGGAAATTATGAATTTCCCACAGGAACTACGTCTTTTTTTGTGTCTGCTAATGGAGTGATAAAGATAAATTTAACTTCCTTTACAGGTACAGTTTCGATGGTTGTCCCCGTAGTTTCCAGCCAAAATAACCGAGAAGACCCATGGTATGCAACCGGAACTCTCAAACTTACAGCATGTCCATAATCAAAGTCTAATGATTTAGGTTGATTTTTACTCGGGCAACTTCAGACAACACAAGTATAGGGACGAATGCTAGAAGTAAATTGAAGAATCCGGCCCCAAAAGGGCCGGACTTGGATTAGTCCCTTAGAGTTTGAGCCAGGAATTTATACTGATTTATTAACAAACCAAAAACCCATTGACCTGCCCCGATTTTCCTGTCAACATTTACGAAAATAAGGCAGCAAGCCAATCACATGCCTTCATCTCTGTATTATAGGTGAGATAAAAATTGTCCACAGATATTAGGATAAACAGCTGGTCCGAACTACAGGAGGAATTTTTTCGGGGCTCATGGAACTCGAACATCCAGCGTTTCCGCTCCCCTTTTGTCTTTAGGGGGCTCTCGGATACCTCCTACAGACTAGAGACATCCTTGATCCGTCTTGGCGGACCCTTTCCTAGCCTGGAGAGACACTTGCTTCGCAACTTTCGCAAATATGGCCAGAGCTTGGCCAAAGAGTTCTCCTCCTTCTGGCACCTTTTGACCCTGGCCCAACATCACGGCCTGCCCACCCGCCTGATGGACTGGACCTACTCACCCTATGTCGCCCTGCACTTTGCCATGGCCAACCACGAAAAGTTTGATCTGGACGGGGTCATCTGGGTCATTAACTTCCAACAATGCCACGACCTGTTACCCAAAGAGCTCCAGAAGAGCTTGCGGCGAGAAGGGGCCCAGGCATTTACTGTTGAACTATTGTCCCACCTCTCCAAGGTTCATACCGAGACCGAAACCTTGGAATCCCCGTCATTTCACAACATCATCCGTTCCCTGGAAGACTTCGACCAGTTGGGTGAGTTTGGAGAATTCCTCCTTTTCTTTGAACCACCGTCTATAGACGAACGGATCATCAACCAATTCGCTTTGTTTTCAGTTCTGCCTAACCCTGAACGGGCTATTGACGATTGGTTGCAAAACCACCCCGAACTCTATCGACGGATCATTATTCCGGCTTCTAAAAAATGGGAGTTCCGGGACAAGCTGGATCAATGCAATATCACTGAACGGGTCATGTTTCCCGGACTCGATGGTCTTAGCTCCTGGCTAAGAAGACACTACAGCCCCAAAAATGAGATATAGGAGGAGAATGTTGACCGTGAACCGTTGACCAAAGAAATAAGAATGAACAATAGTATTGGAATATTGAAATAAAAAATAGAACAACCACCCCTTAATCCCCTCCTTGGAAAGAAGGGGAATCTCAGAGGAACAATCATTAAGAGTTCCCCTCCTTGGAAAGGAGGGGCCAGGGGTGGTTAAAATTCTTTCATTGTTCTTTGTGGGCTGATTGTACGGCCCATGGACATTTCTTCGGTCAACTGTTCACAGTAAACGGTCAACATCTTCTGTATGCATCGTTGTCCAGCCCTTTCAAAAAGGCTGGATGATGTTCCAGCTGTTTATCAAACTGCCAATAGATTTACTTTTTTTCCCACCGACTGGCCTGACTACAAAAATACAAAGAGCTTCTGAACAAAAGAAAAATTATTCTCTACCGCCTCCTTTCCGGCCAGGATATCCCCATGACCGCATAAGAGAACATCTATATCCAGAGACTGTACCTTTTGAACACTGTTCTTGAGCTCCTGAGTGCTCCCACCTGCAAGGTCGGTCCGGCCTAGACCCTGGTTGAAAACAAGATCGCCAGTAAAGAGTGTTTTTTTCTCTGGCCAATAGATACAGATACTGCCGGGCGAATGCCCAGGGGTTTCAATAATCTCAAATTGCACATCGCCAATATTGACATTACCCTGGTTGAGGAAAAAGTCAGGTTTGGCCTGGATTGAATATCTGGGGACAGTGCTTATGAACTGATATTCACTTTCAGAGAGGCCATATTGTGTTTTTTTGGGTAAAGAAGGTACTCCACCGACGTGATCAGGATGACCGTGAGTAACCAGGACAAAATCAATGTCTTCCAGAGTCAGATTTATATTAGACAAGTTTTTTTCAACCTGTTTTAAGAGATGATTATGCCCTGGATCAATCAGGATCTTCTTGTCTCTGTTGATCAAATAGGTATTGCAATTGTTTTGGCTAGAATCATCCCAGAGAAAGGCATAGAGATCTTCAAATACTTGCTGGATCATTTTCCCTCCTTGTGCTTTTTTTAGTCAATAACCTGAAAAAGAGTCTGTTGCAACAAATAGGCGCTCGTATTATACTTGCCGGACAAGAGAGGTTGCTATACTTAGCCCGAGCCCATTTCTTTAGTCAAATGAGCAATCCATTTGCCTAAGTGTCCACTTATAATCAAAAAAGTCTATTCTGACAATCGTCGAGAGAAGACCAACAATAAAGGAGGGAAAAATGGCAGCACAGACCTATAGTCAGGCTGATTTTGAAAAGTGCTTGGAAATCGGACGTCCGCCAAATGTAAAGAGCTTATTCCCCAACTCCAAGGGCCTATTAGTCAGCGGCAAGTATATAGACCGGGCTATGCGGGCCAAGGGGCAAGCCATTGCTATCGCTGCTAATGCAAGAAACAGCTTTGTTTTAAAAGGCGCCCTCAGAGGGGCCCAAAGGGCCAATGCTGCCCTAATCATCGAGATTGCCAAGTCAGAGGGCGGGGCCAATGCCTATTGTCCGGTCTGCCTCTGGGATATCGCCGAAAAAGTTGATGCTGCTTGCAACCAGATGGGAATTACCGTCCCGGTAGCTATCCACGGCGACCACTATGGCATCAAGAAACTGGCTGATATAGAGCCGGCCAAAGTAGAGATCCCCAGTGTCTTTGATGCCGGGGTCACCTCTATTGCCATAGACGCCTCCCATCTTCCGGATGACGAAAATCTTTTGGCCAGTATAGAGTTAAGGCCCTATGTCCCGGACTGGGCTGGACTTGAAACAGAGGTCGGCGAGATCAAGGGCAAGGAAGGCATGTCGACAAAAGAAGAGGCCCTTTTCCTGATTCAAGGTCTAAACGCCCACAATATATTTCCCAATTGGATCGCCTTGAACAATGGTTCAACCCATGGACTGGAGGATAGCGGTCAGGGGATCCAGGTCGAATTGACGGCAGAGATACATGAGGCCCTTAAACCATACAAGGTGGCCGGCGCCCAGCACGGCACCTCAGGCAACAACTCCGATCGTCTGAGAGAAATTGCCACCCGGACCAGGACGACCAAGGCCAATGTGGCCACCTCCTTGCAAATGATCTCCTGGGGACTGGAGGTCAATGATTACGGCAACGCCATCCAAGACGAAAAGGGCAATTTCAAGAAGGTCCCCAATAAAGGGGTCACTGAGGAGCTGTGGCAAGAAATGACTGATTATGCCAAAGAAAAAGGCTACAAAGGCGGAGATTTTAAGAAGCTGAACCTATCTTTTGAGAACAAGCTCCTTGGCCAAGCCAGAGAGGTCAGGCAAAGAATGATTAAGGACGTGGAAGAATTTGTCTATGACATCATCACAAACGTCTTTTACTCCAACGACACTGCCCCATTGGTAATTGAGGATATCCTGCGAACTGGATCATATGACCCCGGGGTTGTAGCCGAAAGGATAGAGGACCCTACTCAATGGACAAAAGACAAAATACGGGAAAGAGCCAAGACCATCTCTTCAGACAAGGGAAAATCCGGCAATTTTGACGACTGATCCTTCCCAGCTACTGCATTCCAATTTTGGTAAAACCAAGATTGGATCTGTTGTCGTTATTAGTTAGTTAATGGTTATTCGGACAA
>CAYUNZ010000050.1:4500-7744 GCA_964446205.1 uncultured Desulfohalobiaceae bacterium
GGACAATAAGAGATGTTTCCGCAAAATATCAAGGGCGGTCATGGCAAAGATCTTTTTGTTGGCCAAACGGTTATCAAACGGGAAATTATAACGTTTGGCCAGGGTCTCCTCAGGGGTGGACAGGCCAATACAAACAGTCCCAACCGGTTTTTCCGGACTCCCACCGCCCGGTCCGGATATCCCGGTGGTGACCAGACCGTAATCTGCCCCGCTTATACCTTTGACCCCTTCGGCCATCTCTCGGGCGGTCTGCTCATGCACGGCCCCATAAATCCTTAGTGTGTCTTCAGAGACCCCTAGGATATCCACCTTGGCCCGGTTGGAGTATGTCACTCCGGAGAACAGGAAATACTCGGAGCTGCCGGCAACATTCGTCATCCAGTTGGCCATCAGCCCGCCGGTACAACTCTCAGCCAGGGCCAGGCAGGCCTGATTCTGCCGCAGGAGCTCTCCTACCACCTCCTGCATGGACTGACCGCTCTCAGAAAATATGACCTGACCCAGTCTGCCCCGCAAATAGCTGACCGCTTCCAGCAAATCCTCTTCCCGGTCATACCCGTCCCTTTCCCTGGCATAGAGCTTGATCTGTATCTCAGGAAACTTGGAACGAAAACCCAGACTTATCTCCGGAAACCGGTCGGAAAAGCCCTCCAGCCTCTCCGAGAGATAGGACTCATACAGACCAAAACTGGCCAGGGTCTTGACTACCACCTTTTGAAAGTCACTGCCAAAGTAGTCCTGGATCAGGGGCAGGACATAGGTATTGAACATATAGCTCATCTCAAAAGGCACCCCGGGCAAGAAGAAGAAGCGACAATTATTAATAATCAGCGAGAAGCCCGGGGCTGAACCCTTTTCATTTCTCAGACAAACTGCCTGTTCCGGCAAAAGGGCTTGTTTTTGATTACACTCCTCCATCGGTCTACCAAGCTTGGCAAAGAAATACCTGACATTCTCCATAGCTTTGGGATCTAGCTCCAGCCTTTTGCCCGAAGCCAGGGCCGCTGCCTCGGCGGTAACATCGTCGGTAGTAGGTCCCAGACCACCGGTAACAATAGCCAGATCCGACCTTGATCCGATCTCCTTTAAATAAGAAGCAATCTCCTGAAGATCATCGCCGAGCGTGGTTTGCCTGCTAACATGAAGACCATGCTGTTCAAGACTCTCAGCGATCCAGGCGGCATTGGTGTCAACAAGGGCACCAGTCCTGACTTCATCACCAGTGGATAAGATTTCGGCCTGCAACATCTGTAACCTCTCCGAATATGTTATCTTAGAAAAAGGAATTCATGATTTCATCAAGGACTGATCGGTCCCTTTTTTGACTAAACAGGCTTGTCTTGGTCAATTCTAAGAAATTGGACTCAAATGGCTCCCTCTGAGTATCCTTGTAAATGACACCGGTTGGAATCTGCTCACCCCATTCCTGACTAATGGATATAGCCCTTTCCCAATTACTTGGATCATAGTCATCACCTAGTTCATAACAACGCTCTTTGTACCAGGCAAAGGTGTTTACCCGGTTGAAAGAGACGCAAGGCTGAAGGATATCAATCATAGCCAAACCAGGATGGCTTATGGCTTGTTCTATAAGAGAGGTCAAGAGAGCCTGATTACCTGAGAATCCCCTGGCTACAAAACCAGCCCGCATGGCTACGGCGACAGCAATAGGATTAAAGGATTCAGAAGTAGCTCCCAAAGGCTGGGCCTTGGTCACATGACCTGGTTCTGTTGTTGGGCTGGCCTGTCCCTTTGTCAAACCATAGATCTGATTGTCATGGACAAGCATGGTCAGGTTGATATTCCTCCTAATAGCTGCCAGGAAATGATTTCCCCCTTCCCCATAATTACATCCGTCCCCGCTTTGAACAATAACATGGAGATTGGGGTTAGCCAGCTTTATACCGGTAGCTACCGGTAAAGCCCGACCATGCAGACCATTAAAGACATTAGCCAACAAGTAATGAGGCCCTTTGGCCGCCTGACCAATACCTGAGACAAAACAGACCTCATTCGGGGCGATATTTAGCCCGGTCAAGGCTTCCTTTACTGACTGCAGAATCGAATGATTACCGCAACCAGGACACCAAGCCGTTTCAAAGCTCCCATAATCCTCAATATCGACCATCACTTACTCCTAAACTATATAAAGATTTAGCTATTTGAATCAGGCACTGTCTTTACTTGCCCTTAGAATAAAATCTGCAGTAAAAGGTAACCCATCATAACGATGAATAATCCTGGGGATATCAAAGCCTGTCTCCTGTTTGATAAGTTTGGCCAATTGTCCGGTGGCATTGCCTTCAACAGCTACAACCTGACCAGCAGCCCTGAGATGGGGCAGGAAATCATCCTTATCAAGGGGCCAGACCTGGGAAAAGTGGATTGTCTTAACCTTCTGCCCCTGCTCCCTTAGATAAATAGCAGCCTCATGAATGGCCCCCTTACTTGAGCCCCAAGAAAGGAGCAAAAGATCCGCTTCTTGGTCCCCGAAGACCTCCGGAGGGACAATGGATTTCATAAGTCCCTGATTCTTGGCCAACCTCTTTTCAACCATCTTTTTCCTAACAGTCTGGTCTTCGGTAATATGCCCATCAGGGCTATGCTCATCACTATCAGCTACAACAAGATGCTTATCAAAGCCAGGGATAAGTCGTGGGGATACGCCATTAGCAGTAAATTCGTATCTTTGGTAAGGTTCTGTCTCTGAGACCGATGTCTCAGGCTGACTAATCCCAGGTAACCAATCCAGATCAAAAGGATCTACAGCCCGGTAAGAATCAGCCAAATACTGATCAGACAGGATAATAACCGGCGATTGATACCTCTCCGCCAGTTCAATGGCCTTGTAGGTCAGATAAAAACACTCCTCTGGTGTGCCAGGGGAGAAAACAGCCCTTGGGAACTCTCCGTGTCCACTAAAAAGGGCAAGCTCAAGATCAGCCTGTTCAGTTCGAGTCGGCAACCCTGTGGCCGGGGCAGGACGTTGGGCCAAAACAATAACTACCGGTGTCTCGGTCATGCCGGACAGGCTGATACCCTCAGACATCAAAGCAAAACCACCGCCTGAAGTAGGCACTAGGCTTTTGGCTCCGGCAAAAGAGGCCCCAATGGCCATATTGATGGCTGCAAGCTCATCCTCGGCCTGCTCTACAATAATACCGGCCTGTGATGCATGGGCAACAAGGTTTAAAGCCACCCCAGTCGCTGGAGTCATAGGATAGAAGGAACAGAAGTTGACTCC
>CAYUNZ010000050.1:7844-13310 GCA_964446205.1 uncultured Desulfohalobiaceae bacterium
GGTATTGTCCAAAATCCTTTCCTGAACTAGTTCCTTAAAAGGTACAGACATTTGGGAGACAAGGACTTCTTTGTCTAAACCTGCCTCGCAGATGACCAGACTGTTTTGGACAAGTTCATCCTTGTGTTTATCAATAGACTCCTCATTAAAGGCAACCAAAATATCAATTCTCTCAGCAGGGGCCATAATCTCTGACCTTCCAGCTCTAATTGCATAAAAATTGTGACCTCCCCTAATCCTAGACATATAATTCTGGCTGACAAGGATCTCATAGCCAGAACGGACCAAGGCCTTGGACAGCATCTGACCCAAGGTATCCAATCCTTGACCAGCCTCACCGGCAATACAAATTGTGGTGCTCTGATTATCCATAAACTCCTCTCTCAATCATTTTTTAATGGGACCGAAGCCCATCATCCCGGACCCTGGAATCCAGAAAATGGTCAAGTCTTCCTGAAAAAGGATTCTCTTTGGCTACATAATCAACATGGTACAAGACCATCTGATCTTGTGCATTAATTAGATAATAATATCCGTCCTCCGGGGCAACACGACCGTCCCTACTAATAAGTGTCCCTTTGGGGCGCCAACTAACACCAAAAATTTGACCCAGAGGACTTTTTGATTCAGATCTTTTTACCTCTTTGGATGCATAAGCAACAAAACCAATATGCTGACAATAAGGGACAGAGTTTGATGGACAAACCGAATTCCAGGGCGAATCCTCTATAAGAGACTTGATCTTCTGTCTAAGATCCTCATATTTCTGTCTGTAAATGGTTTTTTCAGGATATACTTCCAGCAAGAGTTTATATCCCAAGGCCTTTTGAGCCAGATCCCGAGTTGCAAGCTGGTCTATCCTTTCTTTGATCCTTTCTTCTATAGCTACCTTATAACGTCTATTCTCTGCCTCGATACTCTGTTTATAAACCTCTTTACCTGTAACCCGGGCAAGCTCCTTGAGAATTTCCAAACGCTTTTGATGAGCATCTTTCTTAAGATTAGCCAGCCTTTGATTCAATTCAGCTTCCCTGCTCCTGACAAACCACTCCCTAAGTTCAGGGTCCTGTACCTTTAAAAACTTCTGGGCCAGCTCCCGGGCCTTTGTATATTCCTTGTTTTGGTAATAACTATTGATATCTTTGATGATTTGTTCCCGATTACTCTGAAACTCCTCTTTAATTGTCTGAACAGAATAGTTCCGGTAATTTGAATACACAGCCGCACCCAGAACAAAAAGGAATATCCCCAGCAAAACGAGGGAAGCAACCCTGAGCCTACCCTGAACATGCTCGGAAAAAACCAATCGTAGCAAATAAATCAGCAAGACTATAAAAATGACGATTATAATCGAATAACGAAACATATCAATCTTGTAACCTATTATATGATGCAAACAAGACCATAGACATCAAGATCTACTTTTTTGCAAATAGGGCAGCAACCTCTGAATAACAAACTTGGTCCCGCCTTGATGGGTCTGGACATATTTTTGGAATTTGGTATGTATCTTATCTCTGTTGGCTGGATTCTTAACATTTTCCAACATGGCCTCTACCAGGTCATCCAAGTGACTGACTTGCTGAACAAGGCCCTGTTGAACAATTTCCTGGCCAACCCATTGAAAATTTTGCCAATAAGGTCCAATACATGGGATTACTCCCTGGGCCAATGGTTCCAGAAAATTCTGGCCACCGAGTGGGGCCATCGTACCACCGACAAAGACACTCCTGGCCAGGGCATAGGCATATTCCAGTTCACCGAATTGGTCCCAGAGAATGACCGTACCTTGATGAGCCTTTTTTTCGAGTTTTGAGCGCAAATTCCAGGTCAATCTGGTTGCTTCAAGGGATTGTCTCCAAGCATAGACCCGCTCGACATGCCTGGGAAAAATGCCGATAATAGCCCTAGGACGCTTATGCAATATACGGATGACGCTCTGGAGAACAATGTCTTCCTCTTCTTTACGGACAGAGCCAAAAACCACAAATTGACTCTGGGCCTTCATAAGTCCGGAGATCGGATTATGGACATAAGGGATAGGAGCCGACCAATTACAGCGGTCAAACTTTATGTTGGGCATAACCTCTGCAGACTCTGTTCCCAAGACATGATTGAAACGAAGGGCATCTTCCTGACTGACAGCAAAGACCTGTTCCGGCTTGATTTGGGCCATAAAGCGAGGAAAAGCCAAATATCTGGCCATATTCCTTGTCTGTAATCTGCCGTTGACCAATACGATCGGAATATTTTTGAGACGGCATTCACTGAGCAGACCGGGCCAGAGCTCTGTCTCAAGAAGGACGACAAGCTTGGGATTATAATGTCTAAGGGCTTTATTCATAAAACAGGGGGCATCAAAGGGGCAAATCTCAAGCCTACGAACAATATGTTCCGGAGGTTCGGTCTCTTGCAATGTCTCCAGCCCTTGTTCGGTGTTTGTCGTCACCAGGATGGTTGTCGGAGTATTTAAAGGCCAGTTTTGCATTATCTCATTGGCTATATGAGCCTCTCCCCCGGATGCAGCCTGAATCCAGACATCTACATCCCTTTGGCCATCAAGATCTGAAAACCAGACTCGCCGAGAAAAATTGGAGCGGATTCTTTTGCAACCATAAAGGCAAGGTAGGGCCAGAAACCAAATAAGATTATAGACTTTGAGAAAGAGTCTTTGGTCTAGTGACAATGATCTGTCTTTTCGCATACAATTCAATCCCCTTTACTTTGAAGTCCGAGTTCAATTAGTTGCTTGATCAGGTCTTGGAAAGAATAACCCCGCTCTTTAGCTGCTTTAGGGAAAAGACTAGCCGTGGTCAGACCGGGAAGGGAATTGACTTCCAGGGCATACGGCTGGTTGTCATTAATAATAAAGTCGGTTCTACTGTAATCAGCCAGATTTAGCGCCATATGGGCCTGAATAGCTATTTCCTCGATTTTATCTTTCAATTCAGGTGAAACAGGGGCCGGACATATTTCCTGACTGGCAGCCGGGGTGTATTTGCTAAAAAAGTCAAAAAAAGTAGACTCCTCAGGAGGTAGGATAAGAATCGGTGACAAGGCTTCCTGGCCTAAGACAGCACAAGTTATATCCTGACCCTGGACATATTCCTCTAAAATAACTGTATTGCCTGAAGAAAATATCTTATCTATCTGTTCCAGGAGTTCACTATTACTAAATACCAGGGAAACGTCCAGGCTAGATCCTCCTGTGTTTGGTTTTATGATCAATGGGAAAGGAAAAGAAGGCTGCCAATCTTTTTTGGGCGGCAAGGCTAAAAACTCCCATCCCGGAGTCTTAATATTATTAGCAACAAAGATTACCTTGCTCATTGATTTATTAAAGGCCAGCATGGAACTGTCAGTCTTGCCCCCCTGGTAGGGACAGCCAACAGAGGTCAACAGGGCTTGCACCAGCCCGTCTTCTCCAGGAGTACCATGAAGATTTATAAAAGCAAAATCACATATAGAGGCCTTGGGCAATAGCTGATCAAATTCTATGGCCGGATCCAGGAAGACAACTTCATGACCAAGTCCTTGCATAGCCTCAGAGATATCCGGAATCGCCCTGAGCGAAATTTCCCGCTCATTGGACCAACCACCGCCGATCAAAAGGATACGCATGAAAATCTACCTCCAGTCTAAAGCCGAGCTCTGTTTCGATACATTGCGCCTGTTCAAAGGACATCTTAATTTTAGCCCTTAGTTCTTCATAAGTACCGTATCTATCAAACAGATCCTCAAAGCGTTCCTCTAAAGAAACAATCTGATCATGTTTGACCCGTTTGTCAGCATAAATAATGGACAAGGGCATAAAATGCCCTACAAGATCGACAACTCCAGGCCAATATATATGATGGATAACAGCTTGGGCCAGGGCTGGATTTTTGGTCTCATACATAACCACGGCAGCCCCGAGTTGGCTATGGTTACCCCCAAAACGTATAGCATAGGTCTTGCCCAGATCATGTAGAAGGGCAGAAGCTCGAACAGCTTGGACCAAGACCGGCCAGTTACGTTCATAAGCCCTTTGAGCCAGAAAAGTAGCAATCTGAGCCACAAGGAGGCTATGCTGACGTATGTTGGAGAACATCTGGTATTTTTTCCAGAGTTCAAAGCATTGCTCATCACTAGGAATCAATCCTGTACACGAAGCCTTAAGAGGTGTATGAGGGAATTGATTGGCTGACATGCCTTAAATCATCTTATAGGTTCATTTAAGATTGTCTTTTTCCTGGATAACTTAAAAAACTTACAATCTATGTGAATATATATAGTCTTGACCATGTTCATGACTACATCTCTGTCTTCAGACTAGCCCCAACAGCTTCATAAGTAAAGCTCATTGCCTTGTCTGGTCAAATTTTGTCTCTTGTAGGAGTAATACATGGACTTGAACATATTAGATTCGTTTCGAAATGAGAAAGAGTGCCAAGAAATCCTTAACCTCTTAAAGAAAGAAATATCAGGACCATTCCGGTTCATGGAAGTCTGCGGTACACACACCATGAGCCTGTTTCAAAGCGGCCTACACGATCTTCTTCCCTCGGAAATAAAGCATCTTTCCGGTCCTGGCTGCCCGGTATGCGTCACTTCTCCTGAAGAACTCTCTGCTTGCCTTGACCTGGCTTACAATCATGATTTGATTATGGTCACCTTTGGCGACATGATCCGTGTCCCTGATCACCAAGGCAGGAGCCTGAAATCTGTCCAGTCCGAGGGTGCGGCGATTCAGGTTTGTTATTCACCCTCCGAAGCTCTGTCTCTGGCCAGAAAAAAACAGAACAAGCATGTGGTTTTACTGGGGATCGGATTTGAGACAACAGCCCCGGCTATAGCCGCTATAGTCCAGGAGGCCTTTCGACAGGGAATTCCTAATTTTAGCGTCTTTTCCTGTCATAAATGCATCCCTGCTGCCCTTAGGGCACTATTGCAAGATGAACAGGTTCAGGTTGACGCCTTCCTCTTACCAGGCCATGTATCCTCAATAATTGGTCTAAGCCCTTACCGCTTTTTGGCCGAAGAATTTCATGTCCCTGGAATCATTGCCGGATTTGAACCATTGGACATCCTGACCGCCTTATACACACTGGTAATTCAAGACAAAAAATCTATATTTCAAGTCATAAACCAGTACAAAAGAGCTGTCAAAGACGAGGGTAATCAAACAGCGCAAAAGATTATGACTGAATCTTTTGATATTATTGACACTAAATGGAGAGGCCTTGGTGTTTTGCCCAAAAGTGGTTTACAGTTACGAGACAAGTATAAGGACTTTGATACCAAAAGACGTTTTCACCTAACCCCCCAAGAGGTCTTAGATCCACCTGGATGCTGTTGCGGTTCTATTTTGACAGGCAAGATGCGTCCTGATGAGTGTCCTTTGTTTAAAAAGACCTGTTCACCTTCTCATCCAGTCGGGCCTTGTATGGTCTCAACCGAGGGTAGCTGTGCCGCCTACTTTAGATA
>CAYUNZ010000050.1:13410-16084 GCA_964446205.1 uncultured Desulfohalobiaceae bacterium
AACCGTGAACCGTGAACCGAAAAGATGACAACCAAGAAGGCTGAACTGTCAACAATTTTGGACAAAATTTATATTGGACCATGGTAGTCAAGAGAAAAAGCTTTTCATGATCCGCTTGAAGCTTTCGCCCTTCCAGGCTGAAGATGGCCGGGTCTTTTTGGATACAAGGATGTCTTTTGATAAAAAAGGCAGAAAATCAGAAATTTTTGGGATTATCACTCTGACAACAGGGATATTAAGTACCGGATGCCTATGATCGACCAATATACAATCAGTATTGAAAAAAAGACAAATACGCTTTATGGCTTCGATCTCTTGTATTAGATCCTGTGACTGCCATGGGTGATAAACCCTTTGTTGACCATTTTCCAGGAAAGACAGATCTATAGGGGCCACACCGCAGCGCATCAACATGTAATAGTTGTCCACCCGATCTTTGGGGATTACTGATCTATTTAATTGTGACCTAGCTGACGAAAGGGTCTGACGACCTTGAATACCCTCGGTAAAGCACCTTATCAATCCTTCATGGTTGAAAAAAGACGCCCCTGGAATCAGCATCCGGTGTTCCAAACGGTCTTTAGGCAGGTTGTCATTAATAAATAAGGCCCCTACAGTGGGTAAACAATCGTCAAGGGATAGATCCTTGATCATCACTCGAACATTTTGACGCTTATAGTACTCGATCATCCCTTGAACAAGACTCGAATTTATAGCCTGATCATCAAATGTTGGCACTACCATATCCGATTTAACTACTCGTATTTGGGCAAATCTTTCAAAAATTTCACAACTGGCCTGAATCAAGGCCTCTTCAAGGGTATTGCCAGCAGCCAGGCCATTGGAGCCATGGATATAAGCCGCAAAATTGATAGGGACCTTAACTTGCCTTTCTTTCAATAAGGAAAACCCATTGACCCAATGCTGGGCTAGGTGGCTATTTTTTATATCTACCACTTCCTGGGCTGTCAGATGTGTCTCCCTGGCCAACAATTCCTCTATAGTTATGGACTCCTCATCTAGATCTCTTTGATGTCCAAAGACATAACCATCCATCCACTCATAATTCAAAAATTGTAAGGTTTCTTCATTATACAGGGCCGGGAGATTGAATCTGACCTGTTCTTCAAAGACAGGGTAAAAAAGCCCGGCACTGATCCTTTCCGTTAGTTCTGCATATGCGCTGGCTTTAGCCAATTCGGGGCTTATCCCTTTACCCTCACAGACAATCTGTAAGTCATCGATCCATATCCTTCCCCAATGCAAACTTTCTGATGCCTCAACAGGCGCATACTCGACCTTAAGCCCCAAACGTTCAAAACCGTTTTGTATCCTTTGAATTGTCTTTAAAGGCTGTTCACACTTGCCATACTCGTTTCTGACGTAATTTTGAAGACGCATTTGGTTATCAAGACCTCCGATGGTTAATCCACTCAGTTTAAAGACAGATTTTGGTCATATAGGCGGTTTAGAATGATACTGTCAAGACCGTCTGGGGCAGGGCAATTTACAGCCTGTCCAAAATTGTTTACACAATCGACAGTTTTTTATAAGTTTCAGACGCCTTGGCAACTCAAAAGTTTGAACATCTGTCCCTACTCGGAATAAATAGACCTGAAAACCTGTTAGGAGGTTGCTCTTCATGGATTTTTTCTTTCATCCCCGTGGAATCGCCCTAATTGGAGCCTCTCCAACTTTGGGAAAAGGTGGCCACACCATGATCAAAAATTTAAAGGTCGGATTTCAAGGATCAGTCTACCCAATCAATCCAAGGTATGATGAGATTGAAGGCTTGATCTGTTACTCCTCTATTCTACAGGTTCCGGATCCAGTTGATTTTGCCATTATATTTGTCCCTTTTCAACAGGTCCTGCAGGCTGTAGACGAGTGTATAGAAAGGGGGCTGCCGGGAGTTATTATTGAGTCTGCCGGATTTGCCGAAGCTGGTCCGCAAGGACAGGAGATACAGGAAAAGCTCAAAAAAAGGTCTGAAGATTTTGGGATCCGTATTTGGGGCCCAAATTGTATGGGCTATGTAGATATCCCCAGAAAATATTTTTTCTCTTTTGTCTCGGAACAGACCTGGCAAAAACACCTCCATGAAGGTGGAATTTCCATTATAGTTCAAAGCGGTCTGATCGGCTCCGTTTTCCTAATAGATCTGATGAGTCATGATCTGCTGGGCATGAATAAGGCCTGCTCCATCGGCAACAAGGTTGATGTCAATGAATGTGATGTCCTGGAATATCTATTGCGTGACCCAAAAACTAAGGTTATTGGTATATATCTGGAGACCTTTTCCCAAGGCCGTCGTTTTCTGGAAATATGTCGGCAGGCGACCAAGCCGATAGTCCTGCTTAAGGGAGGAAAGAGTAAACAAGGGGCTGAAGCAGCCATGAGCCATACAGCCAGCCTGGCCGGGGACAGGGCCGTTGTTTCAGGAGCTATGGCTCAATTCGATATCATCCAGGCCTATGACTTCACTCAAATGATGGATATTTGCCGGACCTTGGTCAATTATTCCTCAATAGACCCCGGACCTTGCCGTCAGGTGGCCATAATGACCTATAGCGGTGCTGCCGGGATTGTCTCAGCCGATTATATGGAAAAGATGCAGCTGCAACTAACCGAGTTATCGGAGACTACCCTAGAAAGACTCAAGACCGTCTACCCA
>CAYUNZ010000051.1:0-1402 GCA_964446205.1 uncultured Desulfohalobiaceae bacterium
GATTGGAGAAGGCAAGAAAAATGAAGAAATTTCAAAAGAACTTTTTATCTCGAATAGTACTGTAAAATCTCATATATATAACATATTTAGGAAAATCAATGTTCCTAATAGGATTCAGGCAGCACTGTGGAGTGCGGAAAACTTATTGAATTCGAACAGTTTTTGATTCTTGATTTCTCCTTTCTTAATCGAGCTTAAATTTTTCACTAGACAAACAGTCTAATCCGTTTCCATCCGAAAACTGCCCTTTTCCCGTTTGACTACGACAATCTGCAAAATTATTCGTCAACGTATTAAGATACGCCCCTTCATAAGTTGTTGAATTCCTTGCCGAACAAAAAACCTAGTTTCCGAATTGAAAACTTGTTGTTTCCATACCCGGAAATGGTCAAGAGGATATCTGGATTGATGGCCGGTGTAAGTTTTATCAGACCAATATACCTGGGGTCTGGTAAGAGATATACTGTAATCTACAGGTCTAATTTTCTCTTCGACTCAGAACAAAATCAATGCCCAGCCTTTTCAGTTGACGAAAACCCATATCTTGTTTGATCCCCTCAAATACTTCCCTAATATTTTTGACCTTGCTGCCAGCCAAGGCAGATACTCCCCAGGGATAAAAGGCCTTAGACATGGGTGTTGAAGGACCCAGCAGGATAGTATATGCCTTTTCCGTCTGATGTAGAAAATAGGCCATGTATCTGGTCAAAAGTGCTGTGCTGGTTATAGCCGCAACATGACAGTTCTGTAGCACCATCTCCCATTGCTCAGTGGGTAGACCATGGGCAATATCTTTCAGTTCCAGGACATGCAGTTGGCCGACTACAGATCTTAATTCATTAATAAATGGGAAATCACCCACAATAACTACATCTTGCCCAGCACCTTTTTCAACAATCAGTTCAGCCGCTCCGATCCCTGTCTCTGTTTCATTGATTTCAGTCCCAGCGTTCAGGCTAGCCAAACCAATGCTGACCATAAATGGGCTTTGGGCAAAGAGGAATTCAGAAGCCTGACAAAGGAACATGCCCGGTAAAGTTTTGATGGTTGTTAGGTCTTGTTCAGTTGGCTTAGCCCCAAGAGTCGAGGCAAGCCCTACCTGAGTATCTGCCCGTACTGCCAGGAATTTTTGACCATAGACTATCTCCTCGATAGGTATTTCAGGGTAGTTGAGTTTGTCAATCAGCTCCTGGATCAACTTTTTTTCCTGACTATCCGACAGGCAATGCTTTATTTTTGGATATTCCTGACAGCAATTATCCGACATAGTCACTCCAATTATTTTTTTGCAATTCCACCCTTATTAAAAAACATCCTTACCAATACGATCAAGTATCAAAATTTTTATCTTGTAATGAAAAAGAAAAAAATACGCAATAATTGTGCAATATTTATTGTTTAG
>CAYUNZ010000051.1:1502-9098 GCA_964446205.1 uncultured Desulfohalobiaceae bacterium
TTAAAAAAATCAGTCTTTGCCCTTATCGTTTGTACCTCTTTATTATGTCTTTTTGGAAATAATTCAATATTTGCTCAAGATCTAGGTATCTTGACTGGTAAAATAACTTCTTCAAAGACAAAAAAGGACATAAAAGGTGTTGAAGTTATTATCCAAGGCCCAGAGCAGATAGTTAAGACCAATAATAAGGGTAATTTTTCTATAGATCTGCCAGAAGGTACATATAGACTTATTTTCAATCATCCTGAATTTATGACAAAAATGGTTCAGTCTGCTAAAGTAGAGGCGGGTAAGAAAGAGCATATAAGTATTATGATGGATCCTATATATAAGATGCAGAAGGTGGTGGTCTCAAGCACAGAAATGTCCGGTAGTCTCTCGGCTTTGTTGGAGGAAGAGCGAGCTTCCCCGAATGTGGTCAATATCCTTAGTGCCGAACAGATGTCCAGGGCAGGTGACTCTGATATTGCTCAGGCCCTACGAAGGGTTAGTGGACTAACTTTGGTCGAGGATAAGTTTGTTTATGTCCGGGGTATGGGTGAGCGCTATTCGAGTGTCCTTTTGAATGGGGCCCGTTTGCCTAGTACTGATCCAAACAGGAGAGTAATTGAGCTGGATCTTTTACCAACCAGCTTTATGAAGGGTGCTGTTGTTCACAAATCATACTCGCCTGATCTGCCAGCCTCATTCGGGGGTGGTACAATCAGTCTGAGAACCAAAGAATATCCCACTGATTTTACAGCAAATATATCAACTTCTACAGGCTATAGAACAGGGACCACCTTTGAGGATGGCTATACCTATCATGGAGGAAAATACGACTTTACAGGCTATGATGACGGTACTCGAGAGCTGCCTGGCGATGTCCCTTCTGAGAAGTTGTCCTATAGCATGCCCCCGGATGAGCTTCAAAACATCGGGCGTTCATTCCAAGATGTCTATGATGTCGATAAAGAGACTATCGACCCGGACTTTGATTTTGGTTTTGATTTTGGTGATTCTTTCAGTCCTGAAAAAGATATTGAATTTGGTTATTCCGCTGGTATGAAATATAGCCAGAGTTGGGAAACCAGGGATGATGAGACTTTTCGAAAATTGAACATCGGCAGCCAGGGGGCGAGCATTGGTGATGACTGTGATTACAACTGGACTAAGAGAGACATAGTTACCGAAGGATTTCTCAGCCTAGGTGCCCAACTTGATAAGGGACAACGCCTAGATAGCACTACTTTGTATATACATAAGACCTCGGACACAGCCCGTAAAGATCATTGTTATGTTGATGACGAAGCTGCCAATTTATTGGAGGAAACATTGAGCTGGGTAGAACGAGATTTGTTTTTTCAGCAAATAGCCGGTGATCATAGTTTTGAAGAGCCATATCCTTTTGATCTAAACTGGCAGGTCTCTTACGGTAAGGCTGAGTGGTATGTCCCTGATGAGAGGGTAACTTATTACTATGATCAGGAAGATAAGCTGGAATGGGCTTTATTTGGAGGTTATGGTCAGGATTCCAGAAATTTCAAAGAGCTTGATGATGATATTTACGATCTATCTATGAGTATTGATTTTCCGATCAAACAGGATCTGTTCCAAGATTTCAGTATAAAAACAGGAACCAAGGTTATTGATAGAGAACGTGATTCAAAGATCCGTCGCTTTAAATTCTATCCAGAGAGTATGAGAAATGTCTATGACTTGGTTGAAAGCAAGCAATATAAAGAAGAAATACTTACCCCTGACCATATCAATCCTGAGGAATTCGTGATTGAAGAAACAACACTACCTAATGATAAATATCAAGCGAATCAAGAGGTAAAATCCTTCTTTGGTTTGGCAGATATAAGGCTAAATAATTACTTTGGTCTAACAGGAGGGCTTAGATATGAAGACGGCAGTATCAATATAGATACTTTTGAACTCTCGGGTAAGAAGGTTTCCACCGATCTGGAGACAGAGGACTTTTTGCCGGCAATCGCTGCTACCTGGTTCATTAAAGGAGATGATAAGACCAAGCTGAGACTGGCCTTTAGTCAGACCTTGAATCGTCCGGATTTCAAAGAGCTTTCCTTGGCCCCCTATTATGATCCAGTAAGCAAGAGGATAGTTCGTGGAAATCCAGCTCTGCAGCAAACAGATATTCTAAATTATGACCTCCGTTTTGAGCACTTTTTCTCCCAAAATGAAAACATTTCCTTTAGTCTTTTTTATAAAGATTTTGACCAGCCTATTGAAAGGATTCAGATCTCCAGTGTTCAGGAGGAAAGATCGTTTATCAATGCTGATAGCGCAGAGCTATACGGTTTTGAGATGGAGGTCCTCAAGGACCTTAAATTTATACATGATTCACTATACAACTTCTATCTAAGTGCTAATTATGCCTATATCGAATCAGACTCGGAGATAAAACCAGGTCAGACATCTACTGATATGCAAATTGATATAACCAATTATAAGCATGCCTTACAAGGGCAACCCGAGTATACCTATAATTTGATATTGGGTTACGAAAACCAAAAGACGGATACAGTAGCAAATTTACTCTTAAATGGACAAGGTGAACAAATCGATGCCTTGGGTACAGAGGGTCTGGGTGATCAATATAAGCAACCATTCTATACCGTTGATTTTACTTTCAGCCAAAAATTCAAAGACAATTGGAAAGTCACCTTTGAGGCTGAAAACTTAAACAATATAGAATACGAATTTAAGCAAGAAGGTATAACAACAAGGAGTTATACTAAAGGTCGGACCTTTTCCTTGGGTTTGGAATACTCCTTTTGATAACAAAAGGTAGTGTAAGATGGTCTCTTTTTATAAGTGTTCTAAATAATACAAGGTCGTAATATGGTATAAGATTTTAATATTTTTGTGATGATTTTGTAATTTTATATAGCTATTTTTTTGCAATTGAAAATAACAAGGAGGATTTTATGAGGAAAAAGTTATGCAGGTCAAGTCTAATCTTTTTTTTGGGGCTAAGTTTCTTTTTTATGCTTTGGATTGGCAATGTTTACGCCCAACCTTCAATAAAGGTATCTACAGACAAGAGTGTCTATACCCTTGGACAGGATACCATGAAATTTTCAGTTGATCTGGAAAACAGCGGAGAGAAGGAGACAGTAGATATTCATGTAGTTGTTCTATCACCACTAAACACTTTTTATGAATTTCCTGATTGGAATACTGCATTTTTGCCAAGTTATGAAAATGTCAATCTAGAATCTGGAGCCAATCGACAAATGAGCAAGAAACTTTCTGTCCAGGTAAGTGGTCAGGAGCCGCCTTTTCTAGTTCCTGGAGAATATCAACTCCTTGCAGCAACCTCAGAGGCGGGAACATACAATTTTGTCGGTAACATTGCTGTAAAAAGTTTTACTGTTAACGACCCCGAACCAAAATCTGCTGCTCTGTTCATCGAACCCGGAACTAAGATTGTAGGTGTAACCTCTCCCACTTATTCTGGAATACAAGTAAACAGAAATGGCAAGATCTATGCCGAAGGAACTAGAAATACACCGATTTTGATGACAGGAGCTAAGGAAAGTGGCTCATCAAAATGGGGCGGGGTATATTTAGATGGCTTTGCTCCAATCAACAAAAAAACTCCTGCTGCTGGCGAGGCTGATACCGGATTGTTTGGTGGTAATAAACCTGATGACTCAAGTGGTCTGCTTCGATATGTTGTGGTTGCCCATGGCGGCAGTTCCTTTGATCCAGAGACCCAATTAAATGGTATTGCTTTTCAGGGAGTAGGTAGGGGTACGGTCATAGATTATATCCAGGTTCATCAAAACAAGGACGATGGAGTCGAGTTCTTTGGCGGCACGGCCAATGCCAAGCATGTCTATTTGACTGATAATGAAGATGACAGCTTGGATTGGACCTATGGCTGGCAGGGAAAGATCCAATATGTGTCGGTTGTAAAAGCTCCAGGTGGAGACCAGGGGATTGAAGCAGATAATCTTGAAGCTGATAACAGTGCCCAGCCGCGATCTGAACCGTATCTGGCCAATTTAACCATGCAAGGTGATTCAGGGACAGGTGAAGGAATGCGTCTAAGGAGAGGAACTGGTGTCCATATTTATAACTTAATTTGCAATGGATTTTCGGAAGGACAGATCAATATCGATAGTACGGGTACTTTTGATTATGCTCCGAGCTCCATTATGCCGACCGGTTTAACCATCCGTAATTCCATTATCCATGGGAGTATGCTCTTTGATGAAGAGGCAGGGGATCCATTTTTGGTCTCCAGCTGGTACAATGGACAAAGCAATCTGACTCAAGATCCAAAGATTAACGGGTTGAATAAATTGACCTCTACTTCTCCGGCTTCTCTAAAGTCAGGTAAGTCTACAGCCATTATCAATGACCCATTCTTTGACCAGGTCGATTATGTAGGTGCTTTTGATCCGAACAAGTCAGAGACCTGGGAAAAGGGTTGGACGATTAAATCGGGAGAGACCAGTGCAAGTGCCGGTATATGGAATGATAGTCTGATTAATACCGAATCACCTTGTCCTGATACTGTAGGCGGGTTGGAGGTTACAGACAATGGTGATGGTACTTGTACTGTTGCTACAGGTCAAATGACTGAAGATGGGACATTTACCAATGATAAAATCTGGAAGCTGGAAAGTGGACCCATTGAAGTTGGAACACAGAACTAAAATAAGTTACTTCCATTAATAGATCTATAGGGGTGCTGTAATGCGGTACCCCTTTGATCTTTTGGAATAGAGGTTTGTTTATGTCCAGAAATATAAGTTTAATTGTAAGTTCCATCATATTTTTTCTGTCTTTTTCTTTTGTAAACTCTTGGGCTGAGGTTCATGAGTTGGAAGAAAAGACAAAGTCAGCAATCCAGAAGAAATTAGATGTGCAAGAGATGGCCGATGAATGGATCAAAGAGAAAGAGGCCATTATCAACGAGATGAGACAGATGCACAATGAAAAGAAGTGGTATGATTTCCAAACCAAAAAATTTCAAAAGTACATAGCTAAGCAACAAGAAAAACTTAAAAGAATGAGAGAAGACAAGCAGGAACTTGAAGAGATGCAATTAAAGCTTGAACCCTATTTGAAAGAAAGGGTTTCACATTTGGACAAGTTTATTGATAAAGATCTTCCTTTTCTGACTGAGTCAAGGAAAGCGCATATAAACTATCTCAGAGAGTCTATTTATGATCCTGATCTTACCCTGACTGAGAAATTGCAACGTGTAATCAAGGCCTACCAAAGGGAAGCCAAATATGGAAAGACCATCGGGGCGGAAGTACGAGAGCTGAAAAGGAAAGGCAATACTTTTAAGGCTAATGTACTTCGCATAGGAAGATTAAAGCTGTTTTACATGTCTATGGACGGCAAACATGTCGGGATGTGGGATCCAAGCAATAAGGCCTGGGAAAGTATTGATAGCAAATATAAGCGGTCTATCCAAAAAACTATAGATATAGCCAATCAACAAAAGACAGTTGAGCTTGTTACCCTTCCGGTTGGAGGATTGGAAGAATGAAAACAATGAGTTTATTGACAATACTTATTATTCCTTTTTTTCTTGTCTGCTTATTTCCTTTAGAGATTTATGGCCAACTTACTTGGTCGGAGATAAAGTCCAAAGTAGATTCAAATTATAATATTACTCTTGAGAATGCTAAGGACATGAAACAGAAAATTTTGAAGGAAAAAGAAGCTATTAAGCAAAAAAGAAATGAAATGGAGCAGAGTCTGACCTCACAGAAAAAAAGACTGGAAAGACTCAGGAAAAAATATCAGACCCTGGAAGAAGAAGAGACAAAAATATCCAACAAGATACAATCAGAGAAGAAAACCATCCAGAGTATTAAAGATTCTGTTTATTCCTCTGCCCAGAGGACCAATACCATAATAAAGACTTCTCCAATTACTGGACAGTATCCGGAAAGGATTGAAGAGATCCAACCCCTTTTGGATAAGCGGATTTTTCCTGGGATGGAAGGGGTTAAGATTATCTTTAATACCTTGCGCGAGGAAATAGAATTATCTGCCAACATAGCCAAATATCATGACAATATAATTTCAACCACTGGAAACGAACAAAAAGCTGAAATTGGCAGAATAGGTTCTTTATGCTCTATTTATGAAATGGATGAGTCAGGAAATGTCGGCTATCTTAGAATTGAGGGCAGAGGGGATGAATATGCTGTCCAGGGTAAGCCATCATGGATACAATTGCGGACCATAAGAGAGTATATGGATGGTCAAAGTCAAAGTGTCCCCTTGGATGTCTCCGGGGGAACGGTTTTTAAATTTTTGGCCAAGAAAAAGGATTTTGTCGATTGGATTAAGGCCGGAGGCATACTCATTTGGCCGATTTTTGCTTTGGCTGCCTTTGCCTTGCTGATTGCCATTGAACGCTTCTTTTACCTTATGTGGATGCAGTCAAAATCCAATAAGAGTCTTAAGTGGGTTAGTAGATTGGTTCGCAGAGAAAAATGGGGGGAATGCAAAAAGCTGTGTGAACAAGATAAGAAATCCCCTATTTGTCATATGGTCCTTTCTATGCTGAACCATTGGGGTGTTCAGCAGGAGGTTATGGAGAATGTTATCCATGAATCATTGCTTAAATTTGTTCCTAAAATGGAACGTTTGTTGCCCACATTAGGTATTCTCGGGGCTATAGCCCCTTTACTTGGACTATTAGGGACCGTTACTGGAATTATCAACACATTCCAGATTATAACCATGTTCGGGACAGGAGATCCGAAGCTTATGTCAGGTGGTATCTCTGAGGCTCTGGTAACCACCCAACTTGGATTGGCCGTAGCTATTCCTATTATGCTCATCCACCATTATTTTAGAAGGAAAGTCGATAATATGGTCGGTAAGATTGAGGAACGAGGTAATGCCTTTGCTCTGAAAATGATGACAAGTGGAGCGGTTCAAGGAGAGGAACAGGATGTTGTTGCTTGATTCTGAGATTATATACGGGACTATTGGCTATTTGCAAAGTGGGGGATGGGTCATTATCCCCCTTATCCTTGTTTCCCTTTGGCTTTGGGTATTGATTTTTTTGAAGTGGCTTGAGTTTAGACAATTTCGAGCTACTCAAAAATCTTTAGAGGAGTGTATTGTGCATCGCAATTCAGATAGCTTTCAATCATCTCCTTGGCAAAAAGCCATACTTGAGCACTTTTTTTCCTATCTAGACAGCGGGGTAAGGCCGACTCAAAAGCTTTTAAAAAGGATTCGCCATCCTTATGAGCTGGCTATAGACAGAAATGTTAAAACTATCCTGGTTTTGGCCGGTATTGCCCCTTTGCTAGGTCTATTGGGAACAGTATTGGGCATGATTACCACTTTTGATGTTATAGCAGAGTTTGGAACCGGTAACTCCAAAGCTATGGCCAACGGGATATCTCAAGCCCTGGTCACGACTCAAACTGGTTTGGTAGTTGCTGTACCAGCCCTTTTTGTCGGAAACATACTCAAAAGAAGAGCTGGTCGATTAAAAGAGGATATTATAAGCTTTTGCTTTGGTTTATTGATGAAAAATGCTCTCCAGGATCCCAATGACACACAATTTGTTTATTCACAGGATGAATTAATATGAAA
>CAYUNZ010000051.1:9198-10505 GCA_964446205.1 uncultured Desulfohalobiaceae bacterium
AACGGTCAACGTCTTCTTTCATGCTTCGTTGTGCCTGCCAAGTCATGATGTTTAAAATATTTTGATCAATGGGGAGGAAATTATATGGCCAGTTTTCGTGGCTCTCGTATGCAAGGGGAGGACAATGTAGAGATAAACATGGCCCCTTTAATGGACATGATTTTTATTTTACTCATTTTTTTCCTGGTTACGACCAGTTTTGTCAAGGAATCAGGCATTGATGTACAAAGGCCTGTTGCTCAGACAGCAGAGACAAAAGAAAAAGCCAATATGATTGTTGGTATCAATCAAAAAGGTCAGGTTTTTATTGAAGGAGAGCTTGTTGATATTGCTACAGTTAGACCAATAATGGAGCAGTATTTAATGGAGACGCCCAAGGGATCTGTGGTTATTGCTGCGGATAAACGCAGTCAGACTGATGCCTTGATTCAGGTCTTGGATGAGATTCGTTTGGCTGGAGTCAAGGACGTCAGCATCGCTACAAAAAAGACGGAAGAATAGAATCAAAAACTTATGTAAATTAATATAGATGCGGTCTATTCATTGGTTATATATAGATTGGATAAAAGACAATGAACAAAAAGTATAGGAATATACTCATAACAATTCTGCTTGCCGCGTTGGTCAATATATTACTTTTTATATTTATACCGGCCCTTTCAAAAATCGAGCAGCAAAGACATGAGAGATTGAATCCTGGGATGGCGGTTACGCTTTCAGATAAGGATCTGCCTGAAAAAAAACCACCCAAAGAGGTCAAACAAAAACCAAAGAAGAAAGAACCGAAAAAGATGTCCAGGCCGGAAAAGGGAGTACCTAAACAAGAGAAAGAAATGGCCACTAAGCCCAAAATGGATTTCAAAGCCCCAAAATTGGATATACCTCTTGATTTGGATCTGGAGCAGGGAATGGGAGTACAGCAGCCTCAAGTCGGTACAAAAGGTAAATCGGGGGGGCCAGGTCTTCCGGCCGCTTTTGAATTTGAAGAGGTGGATCAACCTCCAAGGGCAATAAGAAAAGTAATGCCGGTATATCCACATCAAGCCAAGCAGGATAAGATAAATGGCAAGGTAATCTTGCGCTTTATAGTCAACAAGCAAGGTAATGTGGAAAAAGCCAAGGTAGTTTTTTCCAAACCTAAGGGGGTTTTTGAGGACAAGGCTTTGGAAGCTATCCGAAAATGGAAATTCAAGCCCGGTCAATACAAGGATCGGCCGGTCAGGACTTGGGTAATGCTACCTATTGAATTTGAGTTATAACCACCCCTTTGGGGACTTTCAAAGTGTCTGATCATATTACAAGGATCT
>CAYUNZ010000051.1:10605-15811 GCA_964446205.1 uncultured Desulfohalobiaceae bacterium
GTTAAAAGAATACTGGGAGAAGAGTGAATGAAGATTAGAACCTTTTTTTTCTTACTGATTATATATATTTTTATTAATACATGTGCTGTTGTTTATGGAATGAAATTGACCGAAGAAGAAAAAGTGACTTTATATAAAGCACAACAAGAGATGAACAAGAACAATTTAAAAAAGGCACAAGAAATAATAATTACTTTTTTGGATAAAAATCAAGATAAAGATGTATCTCCGGAGCTATATCTATATTTAGGTAACTCTTATTATGATCGAGATCAATATAAAAAGTCTGCACAAACCTATTCTGAAGGCTTGAAGGATAATCCCGAGAATATCTCACTTATTTTGAACTTTGCAGTATCCAGTTATAGATGTCAAAATTATCAGGAAGCTGGAACTTATTTTCATAAAGCCTATCTTTTCTCCAAAAAAGAGCAACGCAAACCCGAATTGTTGTTCAAGTCGGCCACAGCCTTTTATCGAGCCAAGATGCTTAATAAAGCCAATGAGAACCTTAATAAACTGCTTGATTCAAATCAGAATACGGAAGAAAAATGGCTAAAATTACTTATTAGAATAAACTATGAACTAAAAAAATGGCCAAGTCTTGAAGAGAATATACATAGCTTTCTCAAGATGGAGCCAACAAAGTCAGAGTATTGGAGATTACTTGCCCAAGCCTATCTGGAGCAGGAAAAATATGTGCAGGCAGCAAGCATTCTGGAAATCGTTCATTCTCTGTTTCCTGCCACAAAGGATGATTTGAAGCAATTAGCCAATCTGTATCTTTATATTGATGATCCGGAAAAGGCTGCTAATATACTAGAAAAGGTCTATGGAAATAATCCTGATTCCAATGCCTGTGAACGACTTGCTCAATTATATTTTCGTAGCTTGCATTACAAAAAGGCCTTATCATTTATAAATAAGGCTCTGGAGAAAGAGACAACAGCCAAACGCTATTTTATGCAGGGTGAATTTTACTATCGGAATAGACAATACAACAAAGCTCTACAAGCCTATCAAGAGAGCGTCAGATTGGATCCTGAGCAAGGCAAGACCTATCTTTTCCTTGGTTTTGCCGCTAATGAGGTCGGTGAATTGCAATTGGCTAAAAAGGCTTTCCAAAAGGCATCTAGGTTTGATAAATATAAGACATGGGCTAAGGCCAATGTTTCATCTATAGAGGAGTTATTGGCCCTGAAAAGTGAGGAATGAGCTATATTTATATAGTTGCAGAGGTGTTTAAAATGGATTGTTTAGTTTTATGAAAAAGGAACTTTCTTTTGAGCTTATGTTTTTAGGCCCAGAGTTGCTAATCTCATCCAGTTAAATTCCGCTAAAATAAGAAACTTTACTGCTTTATCACTAAAAATTTCAAAAAATCCCCTTTTTCAATTAGTTACAAACGGCTAAACAGTTACGATTAATTTTATAGGGGGATGAGGCTACACTTTGGATCTCTTTTTTGTAGGCCAAGATTCCGTTGGCAATACCCCAAGCAATACGTTTCAGGTAGGCATAGGTTTGCAGCCTTTTACGTTCCTTGGCGTTGGTCAGATAACCAAGCTCAACCAGTATGGACGGCATTTTTGCCCCCATAAGGACGTAGAACGGTGCTCTGCGGACACCGTTATTATCCAAAGAATAGTGTTTTTTATTGTAGTCCAGGGTCTTATCTAGAACGATTTCAGCCAGATTATGAGACTCTTTTATCTTTGAATTGAGCATAAGATCACTCAATATGACTTGAAGATCGCTAATTTTCTTGGTAGAGACTGCATTTTCCCGGGCAGCAACCCGGATAGCGTTCTTGGATTGAGCCAGGTTTAGATAATAGATTTCAAGTCCTTGAACAGAATGTTTTTTATGGGCATTTACATGGATGGAAATAAAGAGATCGACGTCCTTTGAGTTGGCCAGAGCAGTGCGTTCTTCAAGCGGTAAAAAGACATCCTTGGTTCGGGTGTAGACAACCTCTAAGCCACGATCTCTGAGTATCTTGCCCAATATCCTGGACATCCTGAGATTAATATCCTTCTCGTAAATTTTGCCCCAAACAGCTCCGGGGTCTTTACCTCCGTGTCCCGGGTCTAACATTACTGTCCTGATATCCAACCCCAACTGCTTGATCAATGATATGGATTTATTGTCCTTTCCCTTGGCTTTAGAACGTAATTTCGCCTTTTCTTTTTGGCTCAGATTATTTGTATAATCAGGGCCATAGATATCAATGACTACTCGATAAGGGCTTTGCAGGGAAAAGACACGGTAATCCTCCAGTCTATGAATCTCCAGAACCACTCTGGTCTTCTTGTGCGTATTTTGAGCGGCCCTGACCTTTTGCAGGAGTCCATCATCTATGACAATGGACTCCTTTAATTTAGGGCTGACCATGGTTTGATTCAGGTCTACAACCAATCTTTTAGGTTGTTTTTTCTTTGGATCAGGATCAAGGAGAAAATGATTAAAATTTGCTGATTCATCCAGGTCCAGGACAACGCGAGTGTAAGAATCACTGCTCCAATGCCTTATTTTATTCAATTTTTTCAGTAAGTGGCTTGAATTTGAAGAGGCAACCTTGTTTCCCTCTGGCTTGGGAATATCTTTTGTCTTGATTTGATCGAGCATCTTTTGAGCTTTTGGATACATATCACCGTTTTTATAGTTATGGATAATGTACAAAAGATCATAGCGAGCTTGCTCAGGGTTGTTGAGGTGATTAAGATGGACTTTGGCCTGATATAATTTGGCGTCATCCGACCAGCTGTGGTCAGGGAAATGTTGGATAACCCTCTGGAAGTAATCTACAGAATGTATAAAGTCTTTTTGCAGATAGGAACGTTTGCCTAGCTCCTGGTAGGTTCTTCCCAAATAATACAAACACTTTGGGGCATAAGGGCCTTGGGGGGCTTCCTTATAAGCCTTTAAAAAATGTTTTTTGACCTTTAACCAATATGAACGGTATTTTGCTTTGTCAGGTGTTTTACATAATTGATGAAATTGACGCCACCCAGTTTGAAACTCCTGGCTTGGAGAGGCCAGACTCTGGTTGGGTTTGACACAGGAGACTTGAAAAGAAAGGAACAGGATCAGGATAAGAAACCAGGATCGTTTTACTTGGAACATTATCTGATTACTCAACAGTGACACTTTTGGCCAGATTTCGAGGTTGATCAACGTCTTTACCCAAGTAAACAGCCATCTTATAAGCAAAGAGTTGTAGGGCCGGCAGAACAAGGAAGCTGTTAAGTGGCCCCCATACTTTGGGGATCTCCCATTGCTCTTCTACTGTAATCTCGGTTTCTGCGTTGGTCAGCCCAATGACCGGGCCTCCTCTGGCTTTTATCTCTTTTAGGTTTGAGTTGAGCTTGGGCAGCATATCGTCATAAGGGGCAATGACAAATGTTGGAAAGTCAGGTTCAATTAAGGCTATAGGCCCATGTTTCATCTCTCCGGCTGCGTATCCTTCAGCATGGATATAGGAAATCTCTTTTAATTTTAGGGCTCCTTCAAGGGCTAAGGGGTAGTTCAGACCGCGACCCAGGAAAAAAAAGCTCCTGTATTTACAGTACTCAGATGTCAATGTTTTGGCAATATCACGCATGCGAGGAAGCTCACTGGACAAGATGTGCGGCAGGGCTATGAGCTCGTTTATAAATTGTTTTTGCAGATTATAAGACAGAATATTTTTCTTTTGCCCCCAGTAAAGGGTTAAAAGGACTAGGGCGGTCATCTGACTGCACATGGCTTTGGTTGAAGCCACACTAATCTCAGGACCTGCCTGGGTATACATGACAGCATCTGATTCCCTGGCTATGGATGAACCTAGGACATTACACAAACCAAGGACTTGAGTCTTTTTTTCTTGGGCTATTCGTAGTCCGGCCAGAGTGTCGGCAGTTTCCCCGGACTGGCTGATAGCTACAGATAGGGTCGATTCCGGTAAGATGGGATTGCGGTAGCGAAATTCTGAGGCAATATCAACGTGGACAGGGATTTGGGCATAGTTTTCCAAGAGATATTTGGCCCAAATACCGGCATGATATGAGGTCCCGCAAGCAATTATTTGGATATTTTCAGGCAGGCTCAAGCTAGACAGTTCAGGCAAGTCGATAAGACTATTTTCCAGATCAACCCTTGAGGCAATACAATCTCGAATAACTTGGGGTTGTTCCATGATCTCCTTGATCATGAAATGTCTATAACCACCTTTTTGGGCAGATTGTACATCCCAGTTGATATGATGGACCTCTTTTTGGAGGTTTTGTCCGGATTGGCAATCAAGCACATACCATGTCTTGGGTTGAATATGAACTATTTCTCCGTCTTCAATAAAGACAACTTCCCGGGTATATGGAAGGAAGGCGGGGATATCGGAAGCAACAAAATTCTCTTCAGTTCCCAATCCAAGAATAAGTGGACTGGCATGTCTGGCTGCCCAGATTTCTTGAGGGGCTTGTCTATCTAGCAAGGCCAAGGCATATGAACCTTCAACCGCCTGTAGAGACTGTCTCAGGGCTTTGTCTACTGACTGGCAGTGTTCAAAATTACAGCTAATAAGTTGGACAAGTACTTCAGTATCGGTTTCAGAAGAAAAGAAAAAGCCTTTTTCTTCTAGTTCGGTCTTTATTTGCTGGTAGTTCTCAATGATCCCATTATGGACCAAGGCAAAACGGCCTGAATTGTCCTGATGGGGATGGGCATTGATCTCATTGGGTATGCCGTGTGTGGCCCAGCGGGTATGACCGAGGCCCGAGGTAGCTTGAAAAACGTTCAGCTGGGCAATTTTTTCTTCCAATTTAGCCAGCTTGCCTTTGGTTCGAATGACCTGAAGTTTTCCGGACTGGACAAAGGCAACTCCTGAAGAGTCATAACCTCTGTACTCTAAATGTCTCAGGCCATCCAGAACTACCGGGATAGCAGGTCGATGTCCGGTATAAGCAATGATCCCGCACATATAATCCCCTTTATTTGATCCTGTTGTCCTTCTCTTAAATATCATCCAGCCCTTTTGAAAGGGCTGGACAACGAAGTATGGAAAGAACGTTGACCGTGAACTGTGAACCGTAAGACGAAGATGTTAAGAAAGGGTCTCTTTATACTTATTTTTTCGGTTAACGGTCAAAAGAAAATGTTGACCGTTTACCGTGGACCGTGAACCGCAAGACAAAGGAGTTAAGATATAATACTTAATTCTTATTTTCTT
>CAYUNZ010000052.1:0-15725 GCA_964446205.1 uncultured Desulfohalobiaceae bacterium
TTTCCTTGTCAAACGAAAAAAATTCTAGTTTCCGAATTAAAAACTTATTATTTCCTATCCGGAAATTAGAAATTTCCGGATGGGAACTAACTAAGACAGGAGGTAAAAATGAGCATTCTTTTTGAAAGGGCATATATAGGTAATATGAGCTTGGCCAATCGGTTTGTCCGTTCCGCCACCTGGGAGGGTATGGCCACGGAAGAAGGGGCGGTAACCCAGCAAATGATCGATCTGATGGTCAATCTGGCCCAAAACGAGGTCGGCCTGATCATTACCGGACATGCCTATATTCTTCCTGAAGGACAGGCCGGTCCCTGGCAACTAGGCGTCTATAAAGATGACCTGAAACCCGGCCTCAAAGAGATGACTAAAGCGGTCCATCAATCAGGGGGCAAGATCGTTATGCAAATTGCTCATGCCGGAGCTCATGCTGTTACCGAACTGACAAGGACGCAACCGCTTGGACCCAGCAGTCATGAAAACAGCAGCGGACAAAAATGTCGGGCTATGACTCAGGAAGAAATTCAAGAAACAGTTCAGTCATTTGGGCAAGCCGCACTTCGGGCCAAAGAATCCGATTTTGACGGGGTCCAGATCCATGCTGCCCATGGTTATTTTTTGAGTCAGTTTTTGTCTCCTTTCTATAATCAACGTCAGGACGAGTATGGGGGAAGCTTGGAAAATAGGTCTAGGATTGTCATTCAGGTGTATCAGGCTATTCGTCAACAGGTTGGCCAGGATTTTCCTGTTATGATCAAGATGAACTCTGAAGATTTTCTAGCTCAGGGTTTATGTGTTGATGATATGATCTATGTCAACTCTAAACTGGAGCAAGAGGGTGTTGATGCTGTGGAGTTGAGCGGAGGTACCTCATATTCAGGTGACTATATACCAATAAGGAAAGGCAGGCTCGAGTCACAGGACAAGGAGGTCTATTACAGAGAGGCGGCCAGACGTTACAAAGCAAGGCTTTCTGTCCCTCTTATCCTGGTTGGTGGAATACGAAGTTATAATGTGGCCAAGGCCTTGGTTGAACAAAAAGAGGCTGACTTTATTTCTCTCTGCCGACCCCTTATTCGGGAACCAAACCTTGTCAGGCGTTGGCGGGAAGGTGATCTACGACCTTCAGGGTGTCTATCTGACAATCTTTGCTTTGTGCCTGCCCGAAAGGGTCAAGGCATTTATTGTCTGTCATTGGAAAGGGAGAAGAAGAAATGATCGTTTTTGATTGAATTAACATGAAAGAATGTGGACCGTGAACCGTTGACCGTGGACCGAAGAAATAAGAATTAAGTATTTACGTCTTAACTCTTTTGTCTTGCGGTTCACGGCCCACAGTAAACAGTCAACGTTTTTTTCCTGCTTCGTTGTGTTCGGTCCAGGATATGAGAGTTAATTAAATAGCTCAAAGCTTTCAAGCTTGAAAACCATTGCTAGAAAGAGTATAGTCTTTGTCAGAGCCTTTTTTAGACTAAAATAATAATTTCAAAAAGATACTATACTATGTCCTCAATCTATCTGATCAATATCCTGGGCAAGGACCAGGCAGGCCAAATCGCCTCCTTAATCAATACCTTGAGCTATTATCGAGTCAATATCCTTGATATTTCCCAAGCAGTGATTCATGAAAGGACTACTGTGGCCCTGCTGATCGAAATATCTGAGGAGACTATCTGTGCCTCAGTCCTCAAGGATATCCTTTATGAGTCTCACAATCTAGGCTTATCCTGTCAATTCAACTATATTAGTCCAGAGCAGTATGAGGGCTGGGTTCAGGCCCAACGAAAAAAACGTTACATAATTACGCTTTTGGGAAGAGAGATTACAGCTGAACATATTTCCCAGCTAACACGTCTGGTCTATGATAACGGCTTAAATATTCATAATATAAACAGGTTATCAGCCAGAAAATCCACTTATCAAAGCCATGAGGATAGGTCTGTGACCTGTATAGAGTTGGAAATCCGAGGCGATGCTCATGACTTTAAGACTCTTCGTTCCCAATTTTTATCAATTTCCCAGGAATTTGAGGTCGATATCGGGCTCCAAGAAGATACTCCTTACAGGAGACATCGCCGCTTAATTGCCTTTGATATGGATTCAACCCTGATTCAGACCGAGGTTATAGATGAATTGGCCGCTGCAGCTGGTGTTGGTCAGGAGGTGTCTGAAATTACAAGGTTAGCCATGCGGGGAGAGATTGATTTCAAGGAGAGCCTTAAGCGACGTGTGGCTTTATTGGAAGGAATCGATATCTCGGTTTTGAGACGGATCGCCTCTGAGCTGCCTCTGACTGAAGGGGCGGAACGTCTTATTAGGAACTTGAAGGTCTTGGGCTACAAAGTGGCTATTATCTCTGGAGGGTTTACATTTTTTGGTCGGTATCTTCAGGAAAGGCTTAGTATTGATGTCCTTTATGCCAATGAACTGGATATCCAACAAGACAAAGTGACTGGATTTATTTGTGGGGAAATTATAGATGGTCAGAAAAAGGCCGAACTCTTGACCCAAATAGCAAACGAGGAAAAGATATCCTTAGAACAAGTTATTGCCGTAGGAGATGGGGCCAATGATCTACCAATGCTGAATCTGGCTGGACTAGGGATAGCTTTTCATGCCAAGCCCATTGTTAGACAAGGGGCCAAACAGGCCATAAGCAATGTCGGATTGGATGCCATCCTATATTTTATAGGTCTTCGAGACAGGGATGCTGCTATTTAAGATGCTGACCGTGGACTGTAAACCGTGAACCGATAAAGAGTGTCTACCGTTATCGTTAAGCGCAAGCAAAAAGAAGCCAAAATTAGTCTTATTTCTTATTTTTTAGGTAAACTGACAACATCCTTAGGTCTACATTGTTTGTTTAAGGCTATAAATCAAATTCCTGCCTTACCTTTGAGGCTAATTCATTTGTCAGCCTCAAGACCTTTTCAGCCTGATCACTTGTCAAGGAACCAGTCCCACAGCTAGGAGTAATAAATGACTGGCTTAATAGCTGGTCCTTTTTGAGGCCCATTTTTTGTAATTGGCTGATTTTGTCTTGGAATTGATTATATAAAGACTCGGTGGTCTCTTGAGCAATATCCTGGGAATCTGAGGTCGGGACAATGCCCCAAGCGATGATACCCCCTGAGTTCAAAAATTTCTGCAGGGCTTCTGAGTATAAGAGTAGCTTTTCAAAGTAATAGTAGGCATCAAAGCTCAGGATATCTGCCTCAGAATCCAGGATAAGTGACCAATCTGCATTGGCGCAGACATGGACCCCGGCCAGTCCGCCACCACTATGAACTTGGTTTATTACCTCAGAAAAACACTGCAAGACGTCGTCTTTACTGATGCTGATAAATTCCGATGAACCAAAACCTGCCAAGGCCGGTTCATCAAAGAAGATAATGACCGGTAAGGATAATCTGGCCAAGTTTTCTAACTGCCATCTGGCTTTGAGGGCTAGCAATTTGACTGCTGCATCCCGGAGTTGCTCATCGTAGAATATGGCCCTCTTGTTCTGGTCCTTGACCCCAGTAGCAAAGGTGATCGGACCAGTGATCTGACCTTTAAGAGCTAGAGGAGCTTGTTGCCTCTGGTCTAATATATCCATGAGGACAAAAAAGCCTTTGGCCCTGTCTTGGCTTAGAACGAATCTGGTAGTATCCAAGGAATTATCAGTATCGGCCACAGCCATATACTCTTCATAGAAATGTAGTAAGTCGTTTTCAAAATCTGGGCTGTCTGTGTCTATGTATTCCGTAGCTTGATTATCGTTGGTATATCCGGGCATGCCCGGTAAAAACTGGGCCAGCATACCCTCGTTCTTATAAAGGGGTAGTTGTACCCAGAGCGGGATCTCCGGGGTATACTGTAATACAAGGTCTGTGGCCTGATAGTGATCTTTTAGAGGTATGCTGCCGATCAATAATGGTAAACAATTGGCCTTAAAAAGATTACTCATAATTTTCCTCACTTAAACAGGTGGTTTTGGTGATAATTCTAAACTATGGTTATAGTAAGGGTTAAGCTTGGGGAAGACCAGGTTAGCCGGAGGGCTTTTAATCATTAATCCTGCCTCCGGCCCTTGTTTCTGGATCAAAATGGACAACTTGGTCCCTACAAATGGATCTTTATTTGCGGAAACAAAAAATAGCCCAGGCCAAATGGCCATACTTACCACCAATGACCCAATTCTGTAGTCCTTCTTTCATATGGGTCAGATAGGCGTCGCTAACCTCGAGTTCGAGTAGTTTGTCTTCATATTTTATAGTTTCGTCCAGGACCTTGGCATAATGGTTGACAAGTTGCTGTGTCAGGACTTCATAGGCAATTTCTTTCATACCAAGTTCCTTGGCCAAATTTCGGTAAAAGCTAGGAGTGGCCAATGAATCTAGATGGATTCGCTTCAGAATAGGTTCAATGAATTCGTCATAGGCGTCTTCAGTCTGCATTGGATCGGTAAATATCAACTCCCCGCCTGGCTTTAAGACTCGGTAAGCTTCCTGAATTACTTGCCGACGGTTGGGGCTATGCAGGATGGCATCCTGAGACCAGACAACATCAAAACTCTCCTCAGGATAGGGGACGTTCTCAAAATTGCCGTCAACTACCTCAATTATGTGGTGGATATCCATTTCTTTATTCTTTTTGCGGTGCTGCTCATTCTCTACTTGGCTCAAGTTAAGACCGACAATGTCGCAACCATAAGTTTGGGCCAGATACCTGGCTGTACCACCATACCCTGAACCAAGATCCAGGACCTTGGCCTTCTCGTCAAGTCTTTTCGAATAATGGGCCATTCGGCCGATTGTCCTGCGGCTGGCCTCATAGACAGAGTCTTCCGGGGTCCTGTATATACCTAGATGGTGTTCTTCTCCTCCCCAGATACTTGTGTAGAATATATGGGCATCATGGCTGTTGTAGTAAGATCTAGCTGTACTTATGACTTGCTCTTGTGGATCAGTTGAAGTCATATTTACCTCCTTAAAAAGTTAGCTGGGTTTGATAACAAAATGGTTATTGGAATATTAGCTATCAAAAGTTTCAAAATAGCGTTGCCAAAATTCTTTCTGGGAGAAACTATGTTCCTGCGTCCCTAATTGTTCGACACAGAAACTGGCACATACCGACCCGATTTGGGCTGCCTGGATATTGTCCTTGGCCATGGAGATCCCTTTAATAAAACCGGCTCGAAAAGCGTCTCCAGCACCAGTAGGGTCGACAGGATTGGCTACTTTGGCTGTTGGGATGTGTGTTTCTTTATCAATGTCAGTGACAATAGAGCCTTGTTCTCCCAAAGTAGTGATGATCAGAGAGGTCAATTTTAAGAGACCTTTTTTGTCTTCATGTGTGGCTTCCATGATCAGGCTCAACTCATAGTCATTGGCTATCAGAGCATATGACCCTGAAATCATTTCTTTGAGCTGATCTCCGGAAAATGCCGGAATATTTTGTCCCGGATCAAAGATATATGGCAGTGACAACTCTTTGTATTTTTTCGGATATTCCTGCATGTCTTCCAGGTTCCCGGGAGAGACGATTGCTAAGGACTGTTCTGTCTTGAACTCATCAAAGCTTTGATGGGTTGAAAAATTCATGGCTGCCGGGTTAAAGGCAGTAATTTGATTGTCTGCTTGGTCAGTGGTGATATAGGCACTGGCTGTTGGGACTTCCTGAATATGCTGAATCCCGTCAAGTGAAATGCCGCAATCCTTCAGCCATCTTGTGTATCGGTCAAAATCGTTGCCAACAGGAGCCAGGATTGTGGGTTGCTCATTGAGTAAAGACAAGGAATAGGCGATATTGCCGGCTGTTCCACCAAATCTTTCCTTCAGGCCCTGAACCAAGAAGCAGACATTAAGAATATGAATCTTTTCAGGAAGGATATGGTTGGCGAATTTGTCCGGAAAGTCCATGATTCGATCATAGGCCAACGAACCTGAAATATAGATATGCATTTTTGAATGCCCCTTTTATTCTCTTTGATGTTAAAATGTTGGATGCTAATAATTATGTGGGAAGAGAGGATAACTCTATTCCCACTTTTTTATATCCAGAATTGGTCAAGGGATACCTGTTTTAGAATCCCGAATTTGCTATATCTTACACGCGGTACGCAGGTCTTCTGTTGCATCGGTTTGTTCCCAGGAAAAATCAGGGTCTTCGCGGCCAAAATGACCGTAACAGGAAGAATTCTTGAATACCGGCCGTTTCAGTTTTAGACGTTCAACAATGTAGTAGGGACGCAGGTCAAAGACTTCCCGGACTGCCTTGGTCAGTGTTAGATCATCTACTTGGCCTGTGTCTCGTGAGGTGACCAATACAGATACGGGGTCAGCCACGCCGATGACATAGGCTAACTGGACCTCACACTTTTCAGCCAATCCGGCCGCGACGACATTTTTGGCAATGTATCTAGCCATATAAGCAGCCGAACGGTCAACTTTGGACGGATCCTTGCCTGAAAAGGCACCACCACCGTGGCCACCCATACCACCGTAAGTATCCTGGATGATTTTTCGCCCGGTCATGCCGCAATCGCCCATGGGGCCACCAATGACGAATCTGCCGGTAGTATTGATAAAGACTCTGAGGTTTTCATCGATGAGATCTTGAGGCAAGGTATTAAATACAACCTCTTTTTTGATTCCGTCTTTTAGGTCCTCAAAGGAGACTTGGTCGTCATGCTGGGCAGAGACGACCACGTTATCGATCCTGACTGGTTTGCCGTTTTCGTATTCCATAGCTACTTGGGTCTTGCCGTCGGGTCTCAAAAAGTCGAGGACCCCTTTTTTTCTGGTATAGGTCAGTCTACGGCTGAGTTTATGGGCGTAAAAGATTGGTGCCGGCATGAGTGTTTCGGTTTCTTTGCAGGCATAGCCGAACATCATGCCTTGGTCGCCGGCACCTTGTTCTTCAGGGGTTTTTCTGCTAACGCCCATGGCTATATCGGCTGATTGTTTATCTATAGAAGAGATTACTGCGCAGGTTTCCCAATCAAAACCCATATCTGAGCTATTGTATCCAATCTCCTTGACTGTATCTCTAACAGTCTGGGAAAAATCGGAATGACCGCTGCTGGTGATCTCTCCGGCTATAAAAACAAGACCTGTTGTGACCAATGTTTCGCAAGCTACTTTGGATTCCGGATCCTGAACAATGAGGCTGTCCAAGATACCATCTGAAATCCGGTCGGCTACTTTATCCGGATGTCCTTCAGTCACTGATTCAGAAGTAAACATATAGCGTCCTTCTTGTCCGATCATAATCTCTGTACTCCTTTTTTTAGTAATATCTTAACCCATCGTTCCCTAGTGGGGACAAAGAAGCATGAAAACGTTGACCGTTCACCGTCGACCGTTGACCGAAAGAAAAACAAGAACTTCAATTGGTTTTATTCTTCGGTAGACGGTAAACAGACAAAGGTTCACATTCTTTAATACTCCAATTTTTGACTTCGGTAAGCATCAAGATAGTTCATGCAGAATGAATCTTTACCAATAAGGGTTTCCGCAGCATAGATCCCGGCCATCATCCGTCTATCCATCGGGTTTATAATAGCTGTGTCCAAACCTCTTTCAATGGCCATAATCATAAAGGTTTGGTTGACCAGAATACGTTTCGGTAGTCCATAGGAGATGTTTGACAGACCACAGATTGTATGGACACCCTTGAGCCTAGTCATGATCATTTCAATGGACTTTAAAAATTCAATCCCATAGTTGTCATTAGTAGAAATGGGCTGGACCAAGGGGTCGACATAAATATTGTCTTCTGGGACGTTGTTTTTGACCAGATTTGAAACTAGCTCTTCAGCAATTGAGAATCTTTCTTCAGCTGTTTCTGGCATACCGCTGTCACTCATACACAGGGCGACAATCTTACAATCATTTTTGGTAACAATGGGTAAGAGATTGTCGTAACGCTCCTTTTCCAGGGAGATAGAGTTGATAATTGGGGTGCCTTTATGGATTTCTAGGCCAGACTCAACAACTTTGGGATCAGGGCTGTCAATGCAACAAGGGGCATCGACAGTCTCCTGAACTGTTTTGATCAACCAGTTCATGTATTCGCTCTCTTTACCCACGAATACTCCGGCATTGACATCTATATAGCCGGCACCATTCTCCCATTGATCTTTGGCGATTGTTTGAATGGTAGCTATATCCTGATTTTGAATGGCCTCTTTGATTTGTTTTCGGCTTGCATTGATCAATTCTCCGACCACAAGCATAACAGCCTCCTCTGTTCACGGATTTTTGATTAGGCCATGATTATGACCTTGACCTTTTATTATATGTTGCCTTGATACCGGTTTGTCCATGATTGGAATGTCTAGTTGGTTTCTATTATTGGGTGTGTGAGAAAATCAAGACTTAAGTTCTAAGATAATCATTTAGATTGTTTGATTATTATTAATCCTTATATCCGGAAATTCCATACTTTCAACATAACGGTCCATGAATTCAGGTTTTTGGGCGATGGATATATGTTCCAGGCCTCTCATCCTTTGTTCCAAAAAACGGCGATAAGAGATGTCGGTTAATAGCCAGGCACAGCCGCTGCGGCTTGTATTGCCGGCAAACCTGACCTTATCCCCAGTTCCGGGCGGGATGACCCCAAGGGATTCCAGGTTATGGGGGTTTAGTGAAAAACCGAATCCTCCGGCTATAACTATCTTTCCTAGTTCTTCAGCTGTAGAGTATGTTTCTTTAATCAGGATATCAATGGCTGCCCGGATAGCACCTTTGGCCAGTTGAATCTGTCGAATGTCCTTTTGTGTCAGATATACCCCTTCAGCCAGCTTGAAGGACGATTGTCCGTTGACATCTTCTAGTCTTGAGGCAACTGATGAAGGGAGTCCAGACTGCTCATTCTGGTGTCTTAATCGACCATTTGGTTCAATTACTTCCAGGCGAAGTAGTGAAGCAATCAAATCGATAAGGCCGCTACCACAGACACCTTTGATTGGTGCATTGCCGATGGTTGTAATTTTCAAATTTTTCCCGTCTGTAGAGACTTCTTCAATTGCTCCGACTGAGGCTCGCATACCGCTTGATAAGCCCATGCCCTCAAAGGCGGGGCCGGCAGCTGTTGAAGTCATGACCCTATTACCGTAAAAATTTAAGCCCATCTCACCATTTGTTCCGATATCGATGTACAAAAGAGATTCTTGATCCTCGAAGAAACCTTCACTCATGAGTAGGCCTGCACTTATATCTGTCCCGATGAAGGCATGGACTATCGGGGGGATATAGACTCGGGCTGCCGGGTTGACTTTCAAGCCAAACTGATCGACCGGATAAGTGGTCCCTCCTTGTATATTAATGGTAAACGGGACCTGGCCCAATGGTGAGGGGTCAATGGATGCAAGGAGTTGTAGCATGGTTGTATTACCCCCAATGGTCAAATCCACTATCTCGTATTCATCAGATGATGAATCAGTACAGACCTGATTGATAAGATCATTCAAGCTCTGTCTAACAACCTCTGAAAGCTCTTTTAGTCCCTTTGTTGTTGAACCGTGTTGTATCCGGGTCATAACATCATGGCCGTAACGAATTTGGGGGTTAAGACTTGAGGCAGTAGCCAATTCCTCACCTGTTTTCAAAGATAACAGGGCCACAACCAGTGTAGTCGTGCCTAGATCAATGGCTATACCCTTGGGAGTGTAAGTCTTAGACCAGACCTGAAGAGGTTGTTTTTGTTCAAGGCCGTCATAAAAGATCCATTTGCCCTGATCGTCTTCCATTATTTTTACGGCACTGACTACTCGTGACCAGGACAGTCGCTCACCTTCGACAATCCTTTGCGACTGACGCATTCGTTTGGCATCTCTAGAGAAGTCAACCGGCAATAGTATGGTCATATCCTGTTCAGGAATAACCTGGCAGGATAGACGTAATCCTTGCCGGGATTGTTCCTGGCTGATATTCTCATGAGGGGTCTCGGGTACATTGTCTGGACTTTCGATCCAAACCCCACATCGACCGCAAATACCTTGACCGTCACATGGGCTTTCTATACTGACGCCATTACGTTGCAAGGTTTCCCGGATGGATTCTCCTGGTCTGGTTTCAAAGACTTTACCCAGTGGTTTGATGGTCAGATTTGGCATAATCCAATAGTCTTGTACTCGGTTATAATAGGTTATTAGGACTTAACATGAAATAATTTGCTTATCATATTGAGATGTTGAAATAAAAAATATAACAACCACCCCTTAATCCCCTCCTTTGAAAGGAGGGGAATCTAAGAGGAACAATCATTAAAAGTTCCCCTCCTTTTTAAGGAGGGGCTAGGGGTGGTTATAAAATTCTTTCATGATTCGTTGTGGGCCGGTTGCACGGCCCATAGACGTTAACATGAAAGAATGTTGACCGTTGACTTCTTCGTCTTGCGGTTCACAGTTCACAGTCCACGGTTCAGGAACTCTTTCATGCTTCGTTGTGCCTGCTTGGACATGTCGGTTAATAAGGGCTTCTGGTCAAAGATATAGATTCCTGTAAGTCTTCAGCTAATGCCCCAAGTTTTTTTCTGAGTGTCTCGCCGTTAAGCTCTTTGGGGACCTCAACGGCAATATGCATAGTGAATAAGGGGGCTGATTCACGTCGTCCGCTTCGGTCAACTTGGGTGCTAAGTTCGAGTATATTGATATGCATAGAGGCCAAGAGTTGTGATGTTCGATAGACAATTCCTGCCCGATCAATACCCCTGACCCTGATTTCGTATTTGGGTTTAACTATTTCTTCCCGGGATGGCGAAAGCTCACCTTCTTCGATAGGGAAAATATTTATTTTAAGTGCCTTACCCTTTTGTAAAGACTGGCATCTTTGCGACAGTTCTTCCAAGACAGATTCCGAGTCTACCGTCAGATGAATCATAAGTGTGAAATGCTTGCCAAGCAAAGTCATGCTGGAGTTTTCAATATTACATCCACAAAGATAAATGGCCTCTGTGACTTCAGCTACTACACCAGGTCTGTCCCCTCCGACAGCAGCAAGAATATATTGTTGGACCATGTGTTCCTCCGTAGGTAGATTTTCAATTATTAACTGTTCCCCATTCTTCAGAGAGTCGAGGATTTCCGACTGCACGGACCTGAATACGTTGCAAGGCCCCTTCAGTTAATCTTTGGACCTGGACTTGGGGGTCAACAGCTCCAGCTTCATTGGCCCCATGTCTGGCCGACTTGAGAGCCATTTTTTCGGCGTAGACAAAGGCATCTTCAGATTGTTTAAAGGAGGTAGTTTCTCCCTCGAATCTAACTATGAATACTCGTTTGTCTTGGGTCTCCTGGACATAAATGATGGCCTCTTTCTCTACAATGACTGAACCGGCAACCGCTCCGACAGCATTGGCTACATGCGGATGGCTGGGCAAAATAAACCGAGTATGTAAAATATCAGCCACTTTTTTGATAAATATATTGGCCGGTGCCCCGATGCCTATAATTGGGAAGCGGCTGGAAATATTGACTGAGAGATAGTTGTTCTTTTCCTCCAGTCCCTCATCAAAGAACCATCTCCCCCAGGAACCGTCGATTCCTTCCGGTAATCTTAGGCCGAGATCCTGACGAGCCAAAAAGATGACCGATTCTTCGACCATCGTTGAGACGATCCTGTGAAGGACTTCTTCAATAAACGCCCCCTGTTGCCATCTATATATCTTGCAGACATGGTCCAGGATAAAACGGGCGCAGTCTGTATTCCAGATGTTTAACTGGCCGTTGGCATGCAAGAGATCAGTCGGGGTCAAGGTAACTCTTTCGATAATCCCTTGTTGGATCAATGTATCTGCATTTAACTGGACCGGGTGATGAACATTGAGTTTGGCCAAAATATATGTCAAACTTAAAGGTCTTGCTTGAAGAAGTTTGATCAAGTCAGCTCTGATATTTCTATCAATTAAGGAGTGCGATTCGATGTCTATCTGCTTGGACAGATGCCAGTATTCAATATCATATATATTGAGGGTTGAACTGCGTTTGTTACTCAAGTTGTTCAGTTCTCTTTCTACTTCAGGGTATAATGAGGCCAATCTAGAAAGGGGAACTACTCTGTCTGGGCCGACTTGGAATTCGTGACTGGAGATAAAAGAGATACGACTATCACAACCTACACAGGCAGTTCTGATTTTGGCCGCTTTAACAGCGGTTTCAATGTCGCCCACTCTGGCTCCCTCATTCGAGACAGCGATTTGTGAGTTCTCGATCAAAGCCATATCGGTGGTTGTACCACCAACATCAATCACCAGCGCCCCGCTTTGCCCGGATAAAAATCGTCCCCCTATTGAACTGGCAGCTGGGCCGGACAGGATTGTTTCTACGGGTTTTTGGGCGGCTTCATTATAGGGCATAAGAGAGCCGTCACCTTTGACTATCATCAAAGGGGCTCTGATCCCCAAGTCTTTTAATGAATCTTGAACTGCCTCAATGAATTCATGCATAACCGCTACTAGAGAAGCGTTGAGTGAAGCTGTGGTGGCTCGTTTGATTGAATCGAGCTTTGTTGAGAGTTGATGACCAAGCACGACCGGCAAGGAAGAATTTTTTTGGATTACTTTTAGTGCCTCTTCTTCGTGATCTGGATTTAATGGGCTAAAATAACTAGATATGGCCAAAGCGTCGATTGATCCCTGGTGCTTTTGTACCCAATCCTTAATGCCATCTGTGTCCAATTGAGCTTGTTCTTCACCCTGGGCATTGTGTCCACCTTGAAAAAAAGCAAAGTTACGAGTAGAGAACTTGGCGTCTAAGCCATAACTGCGGATCAAATCTTCATCATACCCTATAAGCAAAAGGCCAACCCGTCTGGTTTTGCCTTCAGCAATAGAGTTGGTGGCCAGAGTGCTTGATATCCCGACGAGTTTGACCTTGGAGGTATGTTCTATTTTCAATTCCTGCAGAACAGTGATAACCCCTTTGGTCAAGTTGTCATAGGTAGTTAAGGTTTTGGCCGAGGCAAGTATGTTTCTGGTGTGGTAATCTAGCAGTACACCATCTGTATATGTCCCCCCAGTATCTATACCAACTACATAATCCAGGATATTATCACGTAAATAGTCTTGGCCCTGATTGTTGGTGGCTTTAAATCTTATTTGGTTCATAGCAGTCAGATCTGTATTTGAATTTCGGAAGTGTTGACAAAAAATACGGTAGATGATTTTCGCGGTTTTAAAGGAAGCTTGACTGTATTATAGTCATATGGCTGACTCTATTTTTAAGAGCAGCCATATGACAATTTTCTTTGGATTAATTCTTTACTCTTTTGTCCCACGGTCAAAGGGGATTGAACTTTATCTGTGGTCCGTTAACCGCAAAAAGCAGAATACGGAACTGATCCTTACGGCCAACATACTTAGTTGCTTGTATTAGTAACTGCACAGCTATGTATATCTTAGAGTCCTTCTCTATGGACCCGTTCTTCTGCATCTTGAATGACTTTTTCGATATCCTTGCGGACCTCATTGGGTACCTTGGAAATCGGGCCTTCATAATTTTCAATAATGTCCCGGGTCTTTTTGACCACCCGGTCCTTCATGGTTTCTTCACCTGCTTTGGCCCAATCCTCATAACTTTGTCGGTCCATGAGAGATGGACGCCAATGTTTACGGAACCACTTCATAGTATGGTCTTCATATAAGTAGTGTCCTCCGGGACCGACATTATGGATCTGATCCAGGGCTAGGGTCTCGTCTGAGACTTCAATACCTTGTTCGATGATCCGGGCCATACTTATTATTTCATCATCCATGACTGTCTGGAATATATCCCCGGTCTTCCCGGATTCGGTATAACCATTGTCATGAACAAAATTCGCTCCGGTCAGCATCGAGGTATGGATTTGAAGTGCAGCTTCAATGCCTGATTGGATTTCCATTGTTTTAGTATCAGTACAACCCGAAGTCCCAAACATGGGCAGACCACAATAACGGGCCATCTCTGTCAGACCGCCGCACAAGACATTTAGCTCAGGTGCGCCATAAGAGTAAATGGCTCGTCGCATATCCAAAATGGATTGGACACCTCCCAGAATAATGCATGTCCCGGGATTGATAAGTTGAGAAAGAACTACTCCTACCATGGACTCAGACAGAGCAACCACTATCTGTCCAGCATGGGTCGCTGGCACAGTGGCCCCACCGATGGCACAAGGGCTGTAATCCTGGGGAATGCCCTGTTCTGCGCAGTATACAAGTTTGTCAATAGCATGGAAGTCACTGACCAAAGGGGATATCGGTTCACTATAAAGGATATAATTTGGTTTTTTCTTAAAGGCCTCTTCACTCCCGGCCATAATACAGCCGATACGATGTAAATCTTTGGCTCCTCCTCTTTGATAGGCCCAGGCCATGATTGGGGTGGTTGTGTTTTGAATCATGTCGGCAAACTCAATGACGTCGTCTGTGCCCCTGGTAACATCACTGATAGTGATCAGTCCTTCGACAAATTCGATATTGGATAAGGAATCACAGACCCTGGCCACTGTTGTAGCATCCTTCCTGAGGCACTTTCTCCGCTCCAGTGTCTCTGGATCACGGAAATAGACCAGTGTTGGTCCAGGACCGAAATAGCTCCGGTTCTCTTCAGCATAAATTCGTTCGTTGCCTTCCCAGTCATAGATTGTGGTCATTAACGGCAAGGACTGGAGGGCTTTTCGAACGACTTGAGGCGGGATGCAGACATTGAGTCCATCGACTTTACAGCCATGTTTCTTAAAGATCTCCCGGGCGCCTTCATGGTGAACATGAGCCCCTGTGTCCTGGAGAACTTTTAGCATAGCATGGAAAATCGTTTCTTTTTGATCCTGTGATAAAAAAGAAAAACGAGGACTCCTATGGATTGACATATTTGTCCTTACACTCATGGATTTTCCTCCTTCATGTATCTCTCTACCCGAATACGATTTGTATTAGATTTGAGCAAATATAAGATTTAGTCTATTTGGCATGTCGCTTTTCAGCATCGTCAATGATTTGTTTCAGTTCTTTATAGAGCTTGTCCTCAATCGGTTCGGGTTGATGTTCGTTTAAAATTCTATCTGTCTCAACATTAATCCGGTCCAGCATAGTCTTTTTACCTTCCCGGACCCAGGTTTCATAGTCTGACCTGTCTTGTAGCTTTGGTTGGAACCATTCTTTATAATGTTGCAAGGTATGGTCTGAGGTCAAAAATTCGCCTCCTGGTCCGGTCTTATCTATCAGGTCAAGGGCTAGATATTCATCTTCAGTGGAGATACCCTTACCGATCTGTTTGACCATGCCGATAACCTCATTGCACATGACCAAACTCTCTAAAGAGGCGTTGACCCCGCTGTCTAAGTATCCGACATCGTGGACAAGATTGGCTCCTGAGAGATAGGCATAATAAAGGCTGGTTGAGCACTCAATGGCCGCCTGTTCGTCCATGGCTTTGGAGTCAGAACAGCCCCCGGTGGAGAACATTAGTAGGCCGAGCCACTTGGAGATATCTGTGTTGGCGGCAGAGGCTAAAGATAGTTCCGGTGCACCATAGGAATATGCTGTGGTCAACATGTCCAGAACAGTGGTTACACCACCCATAACTAGAGGCATGCCAGGATTTTTTAGATATGTTAACACGGAAGCCATCATAGTTTCAGCTAAAGACTGAACGAGCATCCCGGCCAGAGTTGCCGGTGCGGTAGCTCCTGAACTGGGGCATGGGGTATACATGCAGGGTATGCCCTTTTCAGCACAGAACAAGAGCTTCTCCACAG
>CAYUNZ010000053.1:0-15364 GCA_964446205.1 uncultured Desulfohalobiaceae bacterium
CAGCTTCAAAATAACTTACTCCAATTGAATCAGGATTTAGCGGTTCACGGTCAACATTTTTTCATGTTAACCCCCATCCAGCCCTTTTGAAAGGGCTGGACAACGAAGCATGAAAAGCTCCCGATAACCTTCTAAAATTATTCTTATAAATTTTCATTCTTCTTTTCGTGTTTTTTCGTGTGTTTCGTGGGCTAAATTCTTTTCATGTTAATTATTTTGCTGTTCTAAGTGAAAAGGCTGTAGTCAGTTCAGCCGCTTTTTTCTTCTCCATAAAGTTGAGAACCTCTCCAGCCGCCTTACTTCTCATCTCCGAGAGTATGGCTATAGCCAAGTCCTTTTCCAGGTCAGTTATAGTTGCAGCAGCTTTGGCCGGCTCCATTCGTTCATAAATCTTACTTAGTTCCTTGGCCCGTTCCTTTTGAACCTTCTCTTTTGTCTTTAATAATTCTTTGACCTCTTTTCGAAGCTCTTCCAGATCTGCCATCCTTTTTTCTACCTCATCCTCAAGTGTCGTTAATTCCCTTTTCTTTTTGGCCAGAGCTTTACTTCTCTGTTTTAACTTCGTTCTTTCCTTTTGCAAGTTAATCATGAGACGGCGAGCCTCTACACTGCTAAAATCATCCGTTTCGGGGAGTGTTTTATTTTGCGCCAAGGCAAGACCCGCAGCAACAAACAATAAAATAAAAAGACAAATTGGAGCAAAAATAGTTCTCATAATTACCTGCTATAATACAAAATTCCTATTTCATCCAATTCATTGGACTCTTTTTTTTCAAATTCTTGACGTTCCTTGGTCTGATGTTTTTCCTTCAAGGTTTGCAAAAGCTTCTTCTCCTTACAAGCCTCAAGCAAATCTTGGCGACACTTTTCAATCTCTTTGTAAATCTGTTCTAATTGATGCTTCAATTTAGTTAAGTACCTAGATTGAAATTTAATGCGGGATTCTAGTAAATGGAGTTCGTGTTGATAGATACCCTTACTTTGTTCTTTCTCTCTTTTCTGACACAAAACGTTCAGCTCTTGTTGGCCTTGCTCTATTTCCTGTACACAAGACTTCTCCCTTTCTAAAACATCTATAAGTCGCTCCTGGGCCTTTTCTTCAAGCATTTGTCGGTAATCAAGAACTGACTGTAATCTATAAGCAGACATCAAATTCCCCCTTTAAAACCAGCTTAAGCCCCATCCATCCCTTTTGAAAGGGCTGGACAACCAAGCTTGAAAGGATAACTGAAGGTGATGAGGCTGGAGCCTCATATCAAAATACGTTACGAGGCTGGAGCCTCGTAACGAGGTACTCCTAGGTTCTAGCTCATTACTCTTCGTTCCCAGGGTCCACCCTGGGAACGTCTTTTTCTTGCGGCTCCAGCCGCTATAATATTGCTTACTGTGGACCGTGAAACTCTTTTCATGTTAACGTCCATCCAGCCCTTTTGAAAGGGCTGGACAACGAAGCATGAAAAAATTGAACTGTAATACGATGTATTTGTTAATTTTTTGATTCTTATTTCTTCGGTCAACGGTCAACGGTTCACGGTTCACGGTCGACATTCTTTTCATGTTAAGCCTCTCCAAAAAGGCCTTTTAAATCTTCAACAGTCTGATCTAATGATACACTCTCAGACATATCCTGCTTCAAAAAGCGGTTTAAGGCCTCAATATGGTCTACAGCAAAATCGATCTTCTTATTACTGCCTTTTTTATAGGCACCAATATTGATAAGATCCTCGGAATCTTGATAAGTAGCCAGGACCTCACCAAACTTGTTGGCCAGTGACATATGGTCTTTATCCACAATATTGCGCATTACCCGACTGGCAGAGTTCATAACATCAATACTTGGGTAATGATTCTTGGCAGCAATCTTACGGGAAAGGACAATATGGCCGTCAAGTATAGAGCGTACTGCATCAGCAATGGGCTCATTCATGTCGTCTCCTTCTACCAATACGGTATACAAGCCTGTTATGCTGCCGGAGCTTTTGAAGTTGCCGGCTCGTTCAAGAAAGGTTGGCAGCTTGGCAAAGACTGAAGGGGTATAACCTTTTGTTGTCGGCGGTTCTCCTATAGCCAGACCAATTTCCCTAATGGCCATGGCGAATCTGGTCACAGAGTCCATCAAGAACAAGACATTTTGTCCTTTCTGGCAAAAATACTCAGCTATGGTCTTGGCTACAAAAGCCCCCCTCATTCGCAATAATGGTGGTTGGTCAGAGGTAACTACAACTACCACAGAACGGGAAAGACCCTCTGGACCAAGATCTTGCTCAATAAACTCCCTGACTTCCCGTCCACGTTCTCCAATAAGGGCAATGACATTTACATCAGCCTTCGTATTTTTGGCCATCATGCCCAAGAGTACGCTCTTACCAACTCCTGACCCGGCCATAATCCCCATTCTTTGCCCTGTCCCACATGTTAACAAGCCGTTAATCGCCCTTATACCCAAATCTAGGGGTTTATTAATAGAACTACGCTCTAAAGGTTTAGCTGGAAGAGAATAAATTGGTAGACTAGATTCCATATAAGGCAAAGGTTGATTGTCTAAAGGTTGCCCCAAAGAATCAATAACCCGGCCAAGAAGATGATTTCCGACTTGCATTTCTGAATTGGCGTGCAGGACCCGGATCAAGCTACCCACACCCAAACCCCTTAATTCACCAAGGGGCATCAATAAGGCCTTATTATCTCTAAAACCAACTACCTCGGCCTGAATTCCCGGACCTCCCTCCAAAGGGGAGATCTCACACAATGTACCTACTGTAGCCTGTGAGCAGTAGCCCTCTACAACCAGCCCGACTATCTGATTGACCTTTCCTCTGACCCTTAGCGAGTTAATTTGTTTGATATTTTCAACATAATGGGAAATCATCAGAACTACTCAGCCTTCATCATGTCAACAAAATTCCTGTTTATCTCTTCTAGTTGGGTCTCTATGGTGGCATCAACCTCTCCCTGGTCTGATTCCACCTTACAGCCCCCTCTTGTAATGGAAGAATCAGGCTCAAAAACAATATTACCCAATCCACGTAATCGGGCAACAAAAAGTGGCTTTTTCTCATCCACAAGTTCATAATCTTCAGGATTGACCTTGATATGATATTCTTCCGATTGAATTGCTGATTCCAGGGCCTTCTGAATGACCTTCTCAATAATTTCCTCTTTTTCCACAACTTCAACCTGGATGACCTGGGACACAACCGACATGACCATACTTATCATGTCCTGTTTACTTTGTTTATAAATTGACTCCCGCAAGCGACTAATATCCTCAACTGCTTTTGAGAAGGCCTGGATGGTTGTCTGTAGTTTCTGCTCGGTTTCTCTTTGACCTTCTTTGAACCCCTTTTGATAAACCTCCTCCTTCAAAGCTTGAACATCAATATCTCCACTTGTTTCCTCTGTAGAAGATCCTTTTTTATTCTTTTTTAAGACCTTGTCCGAGGCCTTCTTAGCAGCTCCTTTATCCTGGGCTTCTGCCTCAGTTTGTTCTTTATCAGCATCAGAACTTTTATTTACCTTGGGATCTTTTAATGTTGCATCTTCCTTTGATTTTTCATGGCCCTTTTGATCCTGACTGTAAGCATCTGGTATATCAAAAGAATCAAGTAAATCTCCGTCCAAATCAGTTTGAAAAATAGACTGATCATCGTTTGAGATCTGGTCCAGCTCCTTAAAAGAAAGCTTTTGAAGGCTATTTGGGTCTATGTCTTGACTTATTCTAGACAAGGATCTCCTGACCTCCCCGGCCGGCAATAACGATTTGGCCTTCCTCTTCCAATCGCAAGGCAATACGGACTATACCTTGCTGGGCCTCTTCCACATCCGACAGACGGACCGGCCCCATAGCCTCAATGTCCTCTTTGATAATTTCCTTAGCCCTTTCACTAATATTATTAAAGATCTTATCCTTAACAGTCTCAGAAGCTGTTTTAAGAGAGAGGGTCAAGGTCTCGTTTTTGATTTCCCTCAAGATCATTTGCATTGCTCTATTATCAATATTGACCAGATCTTCAAAAGTGAACAGCTTATTTTGGATCTCTTCTGCCAAGTCTTGATCAACATCCTGTATCTTTTCCAAGACATCCCTGTCAGTACCCTTTTCCATCCGAGTAAGGATCTCCACCACCTTGTCTGTACCACCAAAACTATGTTGCTCCTGAGAAACTACGTCACCAATCTCTTGCTTTAAGGCATCCTCAATCTGAGTTATCACCTCCGGGGATACCTTTTCAATCTTGGCCATTCTATAAATAACCTCTGTTTTCAAATCAATAGAGAAAGAAGATAGTATCTTACTTGTATGATCAGGCTTTTGTGTCGATAAAACCAAAGCTACCGTCTGAGGATGCTCATTTTGCAACAAACTGGAAACCATTCGAGGCTCCATTATAGAAATTGTTTCCAGAGGACGGGAATCAAAACCAGAAATCACATCCTCAAGTAGGGAATCAATCCGGTCATGATCACCTGTAGAAGCAATAGAGTTTTTGACAAAGTCTTCACCGTCAACAAAAAAACCGGCATATTTCTTTTGGGTTTGGTAATAATCATTCATTACATCTCTGGCCAATTGGGAAGGAATATGGTCAAAGTTCATCATGGCCCGACTTATCATTCGGACCTCATCATCGCTTAATTCCCTGAAGACTTGAGCTGTTGTCTCTTCACCCAAACAAAGCAAGAGGACAGCGGATTTCTCTATCCCTGTGAGTTTCGAAAATTCCTTCATTTCCTTTAACCTTCCTTGAGCCAGACCCGTATTACCTGAGCCGGGGTAGTCCTTTTTTCGGCTATCTCCTGTTCAATCTGCCTTTTTAGCTGGGCGGTTGGTTCAAGTTCCCTCGCCGATTGACCTTCCTCACCATATCCCTCCTCTAACTCTCTTACAGTCATTGGGTACTGAACAGACTCCCCTCTAAGGGTCCTGAGAAGAGGACGGATCAAGAAAAAGTACAAAAGAACAAGCCCTATAACAATAAGAAGATATTTCACATAAGGAAGATATTTATAATATCCGCTCGGAGTAGAGACCTTTGTCCCCTCAACAGGGGTTTTCTTAAAGGGCATAGAGACAACCTCAATAGTGTCCCCTCTCGAGGATTTCAAGCCCAATGCACTAGAGACCATGGCTTTAAAAGAGTTCAATTCCTCTTGACTTCGAGCCTGATACTCACCCTCCTGTCCTTGTCCACCGGGCATAAATTTGTCCTTGATCAATACAGCTACAGAAAGTCGTTCAATATCGCCAACAGAATCCTGAATTCGATTTACTGTCTTGTTGATCTCGTAATTTACTGTTTCCGAACTTGAACTTGAGGCAGTGCCTGAAGAACTCCCTGATCCGTCACGCAGATTGGATTCAGTCCCGGGTATACCCCCTGAAGCAGATGCACCTGAAGTCTTTTCTGTGCTTTTTTCACTCCTGGGCACCAAGACATCCGGATCATAGCGCTCTTCTGTAGACATCTTCTTGGAAAAATCTAGTTGGGCCGAGACTCGGACCACAGAGTTCCCTGGTCCCAAAGCGGCATTGAGCATAGATTGAGCCCTGTCTTCCAATCTAGTCTCCAACATATTAATATACTTCAATCTCTCAGGTCCTAGTTCCCCATCGACAAGTTGACCGGAATTCTTGTTCAAGATATTGCCGGAACCATCAACAACTGTAACCTGGTCCTTGTCCAGACCCTGTATACTACCGGATACAAGATGGACAATACCTTGTATCTGACCTGAGTCCAGACTGCGTCCAGTAGCCAAATCAACCACAACCGAGGCCTTGGCTGGCTTTTGTTGTTCTTTGAGCAATCTTTTTTCCGGAAGGACAAGATGGACTCTTGAAGACTTGACCGGTTCAAGGGCGGCTACAGTTCTGGCCAGTTCACCTTGTAGGGCCCGTTGATAATTAACCTTTTGAGTAAACTCAGTCACTCCGAAATTTTGTTTATCAAAGACCTCGAAACCAACACCCCCTCCTTGAGGTAAGCCGGCACCTGCAAGATTAAGGCGGGTCTCATAAACCATATTGCTGGGGACATAGATTGATTTTCCATTGTTTCGCAAATCATACGGTACATTGTTTTCCTTTAACCAGGTAACAACCGAAGAGGCTTCTTTAGTGGGCAAATTAGCATACAAGGTTCGATATTCAATCTTTTGACTCTGGAAAATAAGCAAAGCAAAAAGGAGTATGCATATCACGCCTACTGCGGCCAAACTAATCTTCCTGGAAAGCGGCCAGTCCCGAATAACTTGAATGATATTCTTTTTGCTGCCTTGCTCAGGATTATTTTGTGAAGAGCTCTCTTCAGCCATATAATCTTACTGTTCTGATCAGTTATAAGTGTTAAGTTATAAGTGTTAAGTGTTAAGTGTTAAGTTTTAAGTGTTAAGTTATAAGTGTTAAGTTATAAGTGTTAAGTTATAAGTGTTAAGTTATAAGTGTTAAGTGTTAAGTATGAGGGAAAATGAAAAATTGCAATACAATAAGTCACACTTGCATACGCATGATCTCTTTGTAGGCATCTACTGCCTTATTCCTCATCTTGACCATAAAACGAAGAGAGATATCGGCCTTCTCCATAGCTATCATTGCTTCGTGCAGGCTCTCAGATTTTCCGGTATTCACGGCTTGAACCTTTTGGTCGCTCTCTTTAAGGGCATCATCGACTTGTTCAATGGCCTCATCTATTGTCTCAGCAAATGAATTGCCTTGTTCAGAACCCTGGACCGAATCGGTAAAATCCTTTATTTGAGTAAGGCCTTGATTAATAGATGCAATATCACTCATAATTTTTATCCCCCATTAGGCCCCAATTTTTAGGGCTTGAGTGGCCATACGCTGACTTGTCTTGATGGCAGTTACATTCAACTCATAGGCATGAACAGCACTTTTCATATCAGTTACCTCTTCCATCAATTTAATATTGGGCTTTTCAACATAACCCTCAGGTCCGGCATCCGGATGAGATGGGTCATATTCCTTTCGAAGAGGCTCTGGACTGTTAACAATCTTATCTACCTGAACTCCTTGCAACTGATTATTAAAACTATGTTCAAGGCTTTGCTCAAAGTTCATGGGTGCTGAACGAAAAACCACTGATTTTTTTCTGTATGGACCACCCTCAGGAGTCCGAGTAGTATCAATATTGGCTAAATTAGCACTGATAGTATTCAAACGAGTAGTTTCTGCTTTAAGAGCAGTAGCGTTTATATACATTGATCCCAGTACGTTCATAATCCCTCCCTAATAGTAATTTTGGTAAATTTTAGCTGACTCAAAGGGCTTTCCATAATTCCTTTATTCGAACCTGACCTGTCGTATGTCTACGGACAATGAAAAGCTTCCGATAACCTTCGAAATTATTTTTATAAATCTTTATTCTTCTTTTCGTGTTTTTTCGTGTGTTTCGTGGACTAAATTCTTTTCACGTTAACGTCCGCCTTGAACAACATATTTCAATATGCCCATCTTATTTTTCAGCATCTGCACCCCTGCTTCGTAGCGGATACGATTCTCAGCCATATACATCATCTCTTGATCTATATTGACCCCGTTTTTATCACCAATACCACTTGTATCCGGTTCCTCAATGATCTCTGGTTCCACTTGGCTCAAGGCATCTTTGTCAGATGCCGGAAAGTGGTTTGGATCAGTAGTCTCCATAGTTATACCCAGCTCTCCTAAGGCCTCATTCAAATTTTCCTGAAATTTCATTCTGACAGGTGAATAACCAGGTGTCTGCGAATTGGCAATATTTGAAGATATATACATCTGGCGCTCGGATCGCAAATCCAACACCTTTTCAAGTAGTTGAATATTTTTGTCAAAAAGTTGAACACCTGTTTGGGACATAATCATTTACTCCTTAAGGCAGCCTGATTGAAGAAACTATCCTTTATGCAAGACCAAAAACTCCTGGGCCAATTCTGCCCACATAGAACCCTTACTTTTTTCGACTAGTCTCTCCAAAACATTAAATGATTCTCTCTCTTGACCTGTCTTATATAAGATATATCCTCTCCTATACATAGACTGATCAATAAAATCCTTTTCTTGAATAAGGAACTTATAATAAGGCAAGGCCTTTTGAAATGCCTCAATCTGGTATAATGATTCAGCTCTGAGTAATATTACTGAGCTATCGGCAGTTTGCCAATATGGATCCAAACCTCTTGATAAATAGGCTTCAACCTGTTTATATTTCTTTAAATCAAATAGGAGCTGACCTGTAACAATATCTAATTGATCACTCAAAGGTCTTTTTTTCTCCAACAATACTCGTAAGGCCTGCCTGTTTTTGCCTTGAGCCCGGAGTGCTCTGACTTTGTAAAGATAAACCTGAACTAGATTATTGCCTTTTGGATATTGATTACAATAGAGATCAGCATAATTAACTACCCGATCCATTTCCTCTTTTTCAAACAAAGTCTTTATCAACAAAAGGAAAATGTCGTCTTTAACCTCTTTTTCATCCGCCCCGGCCAGAATATAGCTGTAGACCTTTTCCGCCCGCTCATATAAGCCACTCTCAAAGAATGCTTTAGCCAATGAAGTCAGGAATCTCAAACTTAAGGGAGAGTTGATTAATAATTTCCTATTCCTCTCTACCAAGACCATGGCCTGAAAATAATTCCCTTGGTCAACCAGTTTTTTCACCACATCCGGCAAAACCTCTACCATCAAGGCCTCGGCCACTGGCTTTAGCTTACCTCCAAAATAATTACGCAGGAATGCTTCCAACAAGTGAACACACTTATATTCTTTATTGGCTTCATAAAAGGTCAAAATCTTCTTAAATGTTGACTCTTCCCGAATATTTCTGTTTTCAGTCTTTTCGGCTATATCCTGATACTCTGCAATAATAGACTGCCAATCACTTTTATCCTCAAGTAAACAAAGGTCATTTAGTTTTATTCTAGCCCTTAACCCACCTTCCTTATCAGGAAAATCTTCTAAAGTCTCTTGAAGATGCTCTCGAGAGAAAGACCTTTTCCCCTGCCTATATAATGACATGGCCGCCCAATATTTGGCCAAAGATTTTTCCTGAAGACTTGAAATGCCCTTTTGCAAAAGGGTAAAATATTCAAAAGACTTGCCATATTTTTTTTGCTTATAGGCAAGCTTGGCCATTAAAGTGAGAGACCATGGGTGTTTCTCCATAAAATACCTAAAATAACTCAATGACTGGTATAATTCATAGGCTTTCTGTTCCTGGCCCAAGCCAATCAAAGTGTCAGCCTTGCGAAGCCGGAACAAATTCCGGATATATTGATTTTCCCCCTTTTCTTTTGAAAAAAACTTAAAAGCCTTTTCATAATTCTGTGTAGCTAGAGCTAGTTCACCTAAAAGGATTTGGTAGTAAAATCTCAAGTCATTCTTTTTGGCAATATCTTGATATGTTGTCTCTTGTAAATCATAATAGGCCTGATACTTTTCTCCAGTCATTGCTAAAGAATAGTCATATATATAACTAGCCCACTGATTCAACTGATTATTGCCTTCTGTCATCATTAACTGATTGGATAGCCTTTTGACCTCCTCGAATTCTCCCTGTCGAATCAAAAGATCACATTCAATTAACCTCAATAAAGACTTTTTTGCTGAAGAAGCATCTTTTTTTGTTGATCTCAAAATACCCAGGGCTTTATTCCAATATCCTTTATATCCATTTTCCAAAATTGAATTATCAAGATCCATTTCTTTACTTGATCCTACATAACATGGAAATTCCGGAAAGAAATAATTCCTGGAGGTATTAAACTCAATTGGCCACTCAAATTCTTGAAAAAATTTTTTCCAGTTGTTTGAATACTTGGAGGTAATATATCTGCGGGCAGTAGATTTCCGGTTGTCAAAATGCAATTTTGCTTCAATATCATAGTCTATAGCTGGTCTCATTGTCCTCTTTCCCTCAGGCCAGACAATGTCAACATGTACTAGGTTTTTTTGGTCTGATGTCGAAGAATTGACATCTTCAGGGATATTATGGAATAGAAATGATACTACAGACTTTTCTGGGTGTTCATGGTATAATATTCTGACTATATCCTCATGATCATCAATACGATCAAATTTTGAAGCAAATGTGGTCCCGAACATGATAAAATCCACTCTTTGACCAGAGACATCCAGCCGATATTGTGGTAGGTGATTGAAATCAAAATTGATACGAATGGCCTTCATACCCCTTTCTATTTTCATTTCCGTCAAAATAGACTCTTGGGCCTGTGCAGCTGGACAAGAGATAAGTATCAAAAAGATAATAAGTAAAAAGACTCTTTTCATATTCACCCTCATGCCTGAACGGGCACAGAAGACGTTTACCGTTTACCGTTGTCCGTTCACCGTTTACCGAAGAAAGACGGTGATTTTTTTCCTGTTTTTCGGTCAACGGTCAACATCTTACAACATGTGCCGGGCACATTTTAATCTCATTTGGCAACAGAAAGACATGAGGCCATTATTGCATATTTTATACCATAAAAATATAGCTTGACTCCATTCCCTTTTGCTTATATGAGTGATAAAGAGAATAATCTTTATTTATTGTATTTGTAAACATGGTGGATCATTACTCCCGAGACCCTGTTATCAATTGCAGCAGATAATAATCTCAAAAAAAATGTCAAAACAACAACCAATTTTAGGTCATTATTTTGACATTTCTCCCCTTTCATGGTATCCTTTGTTTTTATGATGACAACCAATGGCTTTTTGACCTAAGAAGATCATTCTCTAGACTAAACAAAAGCAAAGGATTATGCAGAAATCAAGCCAAAACTTCTTGATCATCGACCAAGACAGCCAACAGGTTGAGCTGCTCATATCTTTTCTTGCCCCTTACTTTATAGAATCCTCTATCTATTGCCTCAATGATCAGAAAACCGATCTAGTCCAATACATTGGAAATCATAACATATCTTTTGCCTGTCTCTCCTTTTCCCAAACAGACAATAACTTACTCAATCTAATTGAAAAACTACGTTCCGAACACCCAGAGACAATAATTATTACCTCTATACCTGAGGGCAATAGGGACATACTTCAACAATGTTTGAATGCTGGAGCTCATTTCATCCTCAATCTCCCTTATAAAAAGGACGAAACCCAACTTATTCTGGAAAGGGCTATTCATTATCAGTCCCTATTGCAATTATCTAAGCCACAACAGCAAAACCTCCGAACTAGTGACGGTTTTTGTGGTATTGTCGGAAAGTCGGACTCCATGCTTGAGCTATTTACAGTCATGGAAAAGATATCCAATCACGATCAGGGAACTGTCTTGGTACAGGGAGAAAGCGGAACCGGTAAAGAGCTGGTAGCCAAAGCCATCCATAGACTCAGCCAAAGAAGCAAACAGAATTTCGTCCCGGTCAACTGCGCGGCAATACCTGAAGATCTCCTTGAAAGTGAGCTGTTCGGATATGTCAAAGGGGCTTTTACCGGAGCTGTTCAAAGCAAACAGGGGCGTCTGTCATATGCCCACGAAGGTACACTTTTTCTTGATGAAATTGGCGATATGAAGCCCGGTTTACAGGGAAAGCTCTTGCGGGTATTGCAGGAAAGTGAGTTTGAACCTATTGGAGCAGTCAAGACCCAGAAAGTTGATGTACGAATTATTGCCGCAACCAATTGTAATCTTCAAAAAGCTGTACAGGAGGGTTATTTTCGAGAGGATCTTTACTACCGATTACATGTTGTTCCCATCCATATCCCCCCCTTGCGAGAAAGAACAGAAGATATCCCTACTCTGGCAGAAAAGTTTATCTTGATAAACAAAAGAGGAGACAACAAGGGAATTCGGGGGTTTACTCAAGACGCTTTGTCCGTTCTTAAACAACACACTTGGCCTGGCAATGTCAGAGAGTTGGAGAATCTTATCCAAAGATTGTCTATTCTAAATCCAGGAGAAACAATAACTGTAGCCAAGCTTCCCCCGAATTTTCATGCCCTTGATCCTGATTCAACTAAAGATCCAAATGATGAGGACCATAGCCTAACTCAACAAGAGGATGGAGATTTCTACAGCCAAGTCAGTGAGTTTGAAGATCGACTGATTTTACAAGCCCTGATAAAAGCCAACGGCAACAAGAAATTGGCAGCTGAATTCCTAAAAATCAAAAGGACTACCCTTTTGGAAAAAATAAAGCGTAAAAATCTTGATCAGGTTGAGATCTCAAAAAAATAAGCTGCCCTGAGACAATTTCAATCTCGTCCAAAACCTATAAGAATTGATCTCTTGATTCTTATCTCTTCGGTCAACGGTCAACGGTTCACGGTCCACATTCTTTTCACGGTCCACATTCTTTTCACGGTCCACGTTCTTTTATTCTACATCTGTAGACAAGCCATAATATGTTCGGCAAAGACCTCTACTGCCTCACTAGAAACAGACCTGGCTCTATGCAGGCTGAGATCTACCAATGGCAGTGGGGGTAAGCCCTCTATTTGTCCGATTGTCCGCATGTCATGGGATAGCGTATTCTCTGTAACCACAGTCATGGCCAAACCGGAAGAGACCATGGACCTGATCCCGGCCAAACCACGGCTCGTACAGACTATCCGCCATTGTCGACCCGCCTGATCTAGAGCCTCAAGAGCCGCCTGGCGAAAAGAGCATACCCCTTCCGGGAACAGGGCCAATGGCAGGATATCATTTGTGTGGACCTGACTCTTACCTGACTCGGCCCAAACCAATTGCTCCCTTCGCAAAAATACCCCACCAGGGCTCTGCGGCTGTCTGGTAGTGACCGCAAGATCTATATTCTCTCCTCTGAGTTGCAAAAGTAAATCATGGCTCAATCCGCATAAGACCTCCAACCTAATACGGGGATATAAGGAGCCAAAATGGGACAATACCTTGGGCAGAAAATAGGCAGCATAATCATCCGGAATGCCCAATCTGACCACTCCTTGGACCTCAGGTTCTCCAATCTCTGAAAGGACCTGGTCATTTAGACGAAGAATCCGCTTGGCATAGGTCAAAACAATCCGGCCCGATTCAGTCAGCCGAACTTGCCGGCTATTTCGGACCAAAAGGATCTTGCCCAAAATCTGCTCCAACCGTCGAACCTGCATGCTAACAGCCGACTGAGTGCGGTTGAGTTCAACCGCTGCTCTGGTAAAGCTACCTAGCTCAGCTACTGAGGCAAAAGCCCTTAATATGTGTATATCTAGATCCGGATTCAACATCCTATCACAAATCCTTATACTCGGTTCAACACTTTTCGTTGGTTTGTCCCTAAAACATGAATTATATCCTGTCTGTCTCTTCGGACAAATCTTTTAATAGGAGTTACAAACATGAAAACAAAAGTAGCAAAACTGGCTTTGGCTAAACAAGACGCTTTGATGCTATTGGTAGCCATTTTTTGGGGACTGACATTCCTATTCACCAAGCTTGGTCTTAAATCTTTTGATCCGGTCACTTTTGCTACCCTTAGGACTATCAGTGCAGCAATCGCCCTGAACATTCTGGGAGTATTGCATATCAGAACAAAAGGGGCTTGCAGGTTTCGTATCCAGGATCATATTTTGGCTTTATTTCTGGGCCTTTTGGGCATGGCCTTCTTCCCCTGGACCTTCAGTCTGGCTATGCAAGCAACCAGCTCAGCCAATGGAGGTCTTATCTTTGGAACAACACCGGTAGTTGTCGGCCTGATAAGCATCATTTTGGGTATGGATCGCTCATCACCGGGTAACTGGGTCGGGGTTATGCTTTCATTTATAGGTATACTGCTAATTATCAATCCCAAAGAAATTTCGTTTTCCTCAAACACCTTTACCGGAGATCTCCTGATGACCGGGGCCATGTTCACCTGGGCAGTCTATACTGTGGCCAACCGCCTGGCCCCGACCCGCATTTCTCCACTGCAACTGACTGCCTATGCCTCTTTATGGGGTACAAGCGCCATAATTGCTATAAGCCTGCCGGAACTCAGTCAACAGTCATGGGGCAAGGTACTTCCGGTTTCCTGGCTTGGAGCGATCCTGTCTGGTGTTTTGGCTACAGCCTTGTCCTATGTCCTGTGGAACAAGAATGTCAAGCAGGTTGGTCCCACCAAAACAGCTGTTTATTTGAACCTTGTTCCCCTTGTAGCCATTATCAGTGGCTATTTAATTTTGGGAGAAGCCTTATACTGGTATCATCTCCCGGCTGGCTTGGCTATTCTAAGCGGGGTCCTTTTCACCAAGTTGGACCAACACTACCACAAACCGACAAGCCCGGGTAAACTACCTACTGGACAAATAAAACATTAATGAATAAATTTCCGAATGGGAACTAAAGGATGTAGCTAATGATCCATCTATATCAATTTCCAGTGTAGTATATTAGCTAATAATAGCTTATCCGCAAATACCAAATAGGGCCGACTATAAACACTAACAAACAGGATTTTCTAAATAAGGAGATCAATATCAATGAAATCCTACAGAAAAGAACTCTGGTTCCAGGTGAAATCCCGCCGGGGATTTATCAATATCACTCCAGAGATCGAAAAATGCCTTCAGGAAAGTGGTGTACAGGAAGGATTAATCCTATGTAACGCCATGCACATCACCGCATCTGTATTTATCAATGATGACGAGTCCGGTCTGCACCAAGACTATGACAAGTGGCTGGAACAATTGGCCCCACACGAACCTGTGCAGCAATACAAGCACAACATAGGTGAGGACAATGCCGATGCCCATATGAAGAGGCAAGTCATGGGCCGGGAGGTAGTTGTAGCAGTAACTGAAGGGAAATTGGACTTTGGTCCCTGGGAACAGATTTTCTACGGAGAGTTCGACGGTAGACGCAAAAAAAGGGTCTTGGTCAAAATAATTGGAGATTAATCCTTTATCCGAAGAATGTTGACCGTTGACCGTGAACCGTAAGATGAAGATGTTAAGAAATGATCCCTTTATTCTTATTTCTTCGGTCAACGGTTCACGGTCCACGGTTCACGGTTCACGGTTCACGGTCCACGGTCAACGGTTCACGCGGTTCCCGGTTTCAAAGCTGATGATGAAAAAATAATAAGCCCGGGACTATCATATACTCCCGGGCCTATTTTGTTCATTTGTCTGACTAAAGGTTTTAAGGTTTTCAACCAACAGTTATCTTGTCCTTTATTGAATTAAAGGTGGACTCTCCTATACCATCAACCTTTTTAATATCTTCAATGCATTGAAAAGGTTGGGCCTCTCGATAATCTATTATCCTTTTGGCCTTAACTTGGCCTATATTCTCTAATGTTTCTAATTGCTCTGCATTGGCAGTATTGATATTAATCTTCTCAGCTGCAATGGCCGGACTGAAAGAAAAACTGACCAAAAGAGCTGCCAAACAAAAGCAGGCCAAAATCTTTGATGATA
>CAYUNZ010000054.1:0-15354 GCA_964446205.1 uncultured Desulfohalobiaceae bacterium
TGCTCAGAGGTATACTATCCAGACACAATTCCGCCTCACTGTTTCGAATACCGTCAAAATATGCATCACGCCGTAGTTCTGAACCCATAGCCAACCCTGTCTCCAACCATTGCGGCCAAGCAAGAGAATAAACAGCAGGCTCGCCCTTTTGTTCTGCCAGAGAATCCATAAATGCATTTGCTGCTACATAACCGGCCTGTCCAGGAGCTCCTGTCAGAGCAGAAAGAGAAGAGGCCAAGACTATAAAATTACTGTCTGCAAATATCTCTGTTATATTTATTGATCCTCGAATCTTGGGGAGCAGAGTAGCGGTAAAACCTTGTATTTGGCCTGCATTAAGGAATCTGTCCTTAGCTGTTCCGGCAAGGTGAAAAATTCCGTCAAAACCGCCAAATTCCCCTCTTAGCTCAAGCATATCTTTCTTTGAAGAGACATCAGCAGATATGGTTCTCAGACTGCATCCCCTCTGCTTTATCCTGCGTAAGGCCAGCACTATTTGAGCCGATCTGCCTCCAAGGGCAAGTAAATGATCCCACTTCTCCTCAGCAGGAAATCCGGAACGGGACACAAAAATAACCTCCGCTTTTGCTCTTTCTGAAATATACTCCCCTAAAAATATACCTATGCCACCAAGCCCACCAGTTATCAAGTATTTGCCCTTATCCATAATTGGAAGAGCATGGCCGAGGGCTCCGTCTTTAAGCTGCAAACGCTGCACCCTGCCTTCAACCAGCCCCAGTCTAAACCCGGACCAAGAAAATACAGAAAAAAGACCTTCCAATGATTCATCCTGTATGGATACAAATTTGAATCGGGTTGATGGTCGTTCAAGCTCTAAGACCCGACCCATTCCTGCGGCTGCAGAATGTAAAAGAGGATATTGTCCCCTACCGGCTATTATAAGCTCAAACTCCCCTTCTCCAGCTGAGGCTATAGCCGAGAGAAACAAAAACAGCCTTTCCAGAGTCTCTTCAGGTCCTTGTTCCTCTTCCGGGAGCATATAGACTATGCGTTTTCTCCCGGAATTACAGTATTTCTGTATAAATTCAGAGATATTGTCTTTGTTTATCCCCTTGTAGCCTTCAGGGAGGTTCATTTCTGACCAACAGACTGCATCAACATTATTGGCATTGATGCCAAAGGGTTCTCCTCCAAAAAAGACAAAAACAGGTTTACCGCTCTTATCAGGGATATATTGGCCTATATCCACCCAATGTTTAAAATGAAAATAGTCCGCAAGGCCATCCCGTAATCGAAGCATGGTATAATCTTCTATCTCAAGAAGTATGCGGCCTTTAGTATCGGTTATCCGTATATCAAAATAGGCATATCTATCCTCTGTTTTTTTTAGTCTTGAAAAGGCAAGACACTCCCTGTTTACCCGACCAAAGACTCTTATTTTCGAATAGAGCCAGGGAGTATAGCCTCTTGATTCCCTATTAAAATTTGTCCCAATATCTCCCAAAGGAGGATAACAGAAGTACTGTTCTGCAATGGCTCGATGTTTACCGGGAACGGATAATATAGCCCCACTTCCCTCTTTGTTCTCTCCGGCATATTCCAGACACCTCCACTTATCACTGACTGCAATTCCGTCCTGGACGGATACAAAATCCTCACTTGAAGCATATTTCTCCGGGAACTCATTTATTATATCCAAATCAGAAACATAACCAGGCTTATCATCTGTAGGCTCCATAGACCACTCAGCTACAGTAAACCATTGTCCCTTAAAGAAATATTCCAAAATGCATTTTTTGCCCTTGCCCGCAGAATGAACATTGACAACTATCTCAGTCTGCTCTTCAGGGACCTCAAAAAAAGTGTGCAAATAAAGATCTTTTATCAATTTAGGCCTGCCGCCATAGTACCTTTCTGCAAGTTCAAGGGCCTGATCCAGTACGGATGAACCAGGCAGGACTCTTTTCCCTCCTATCTTGTGCTCCCTGAATATCCAGGAAGTAGTAGTTCCTGCAAGAGTGCGATAAACAGTGTATCGACCGGTACTTATAACCTCATACTCAAAAAAGCTAAAGCGTCCATCTTTCTCTTTGTTGAACCAAAACCTATTTGGTTCAAAAGAATATACAGGCAAATGAACCCGCTTTGCCCTCCACCTTCTAAAAAGAGGACTGAAATCAACAACAGCTCCTGAGACATACAGATCAAGTGCCTCTTTAAGATGACCGCTTTCAAGCTTTGCCTTCATCTCCTTGCCCAATTTTTCCGCCCTTTGGGGGGAAATCCCCCCAACCTCCTCTTTACGGGAATCACGGACAATCTTATGAACTCCCCGGACAACAGCTTGATTCTTTCCATCCCTGTTTATTTGGTCGAGGATTTCAAATAACTGAGTATTATCATTGTATAAAAATGCCATCCTATGCTCATAATGATCCCGTCCAGTCAAAAGTGTGTAGGAGATATCAGCAGGATTCAACTCTGTTTCAGCACTGAAAGCTGTCCAGTTTTTCAACATCCTTTGCAATCCCCCTTCACTCTTGGCAGAAAGCGCAAAGATGTAAGGAGGGAGGGGCCGATCAAGCTCCTGTTCCTTTGGAGGGGTTTGAATAACCGCATGCACATTGGTACCACTAAGTCCAAAGGAACTAATACCGCCATAGAGTATTCCCTGACTCAATAAGGTATTATCACCTGTAGGATAAACCGGGGCCTGCTCAAAATCAATCTCCGGGTTGGGCTCTCTAAAATGTGCAGTACCGGGAAATTCTCGGTTTTCAATGGCCATGACAGCCTTCACAAGACTGAGAATCCCTGCCACATTATCCGTATGGCCGGTGTTTGTCTTTACTGATCCCACAGGACAGATCCTTGTCTTGTCAGAATATTTTCTAAAGGCCTTGCGTAATCCCTCAATCTCCACAACATCACCAAGCTTGGTCCCGGTTCCATGAGCCTCTATAAAGGAGAGTTCAGCAGGATTGATATTAGCGGCCTTCCATGCAGAACGGACTACTTCTGACTGTGCCCGGGCATCAGGAGCAGTAATATTAGCTGAAGCCCCGTTTTGATTCATTGAGATCCCTTTTATCAGGGCATATACACTGTCTCCATCCTTTAAAGCCTGATCCAGGGGTTTGATAAGAATCACAACACAGGCCTCTCCACCCCCTGTACCTGTAGAAGCCTTATCAAAAGCCCTGGTTCTGCCGTCATTGGATTCAATCTCTGTCCTGCTTCCCTTTTTTAAAGGGGCTAAAATAAGATTAGATGCCCCTACTAAGCCCAAAGAGCATTCCCCTTCCCCAATAGCCCGACAAGCATAATGTAGGGCTGCCAAGGAAGATGAGCAGGCAGTATCTACTACTGAGGCCGGACCTTTCAGATTCATAAAATGTGAAATCCTGGCTGCAGTCATAGCCGGAGTAAGTAACTCCAAGAGGGTATTGGGGTCATTGGACCTGGACAGGACCTTTTCATATACAGAGAAATTACCGTTTCCACCTATAAAAACACCTGTGTCCGTATTATCAAGTATATTTAGGCCATATCCGGCATCCTCTACAGCATGGACAACTGTTTGAAGCAGTATCTTTTCTTGGGGGTCCATCTGAGAGGCCTTATTAGGAGGAATTCTAAAAAAAGTATTGTCAAACCGGTCATAGTCTTGCATATAAGCAATTTCCAAAAATTCTTGCCCTCTAGTATCAAGGATTTCTGAGGTATCCTTTTTACGTTGCCCTGAAACAGAAGTAATAAAATCTCTTTTCTCCTGCAGGGCTTTCCAAAATTGATCAGGGCTAAAACAATCTCCTACTCGAAGACCTATACCTATGACGGCAATATCCGAAGAGTTTTCTTCTTTCTTTATGACTATGTTTGATTTGGATGGTTTCTGTAAATTAAGCAGCTGTTTCATCCCAATATCCCTGTAGCATCAAGTATAGACATATAGGTCTTAGTCATTTGCAGTGCTGCCTCATGCTTTATCCTTTCACTAAAAGCAGCCTTTAACTGACTTTTTTCGGGCTTAAAGACCATTCCGTAGACCTCGTTTAAACAGTCAATATCTGTATTTTCGTCCAGCATAAGCAAAGGCAAAAAGCCCTTGACCATGATATTACCAACTTCGTTGACTGAATAAAGCCTCTTCTGTACTGTCTTGTACAATTCTTCCATATCTTCCACTTCTTCAAAAGAGATATCGGCTATATTCATTACACCATCAAGGACAATCCCGGCAGAAGCCTTCTGAACCCCGTACATTTCAGCAAAAAGATAGGCCAGGGTAGAAATACCCTTGACCGTATTGACCTTGAATGTACCATCAAAAGCAGCACTCAAGACGGGAGCTTTCCCGGCTCTTTTTTCAAGTACCTCCTCAGGCAGTTCCATCCCTTCTATAATAAAGGTTTGCCCCTCTTCTGTTCTCCTGAGCTTGTCCGCCTGCGATTCAATGGTACTCTTACTGAAAAGCTCGGCCAGACTAAAAAGCCCGGGTCTATTTTGCTCAAGCCTGCTGTGAAGTCGAACCAAAAGGACTGAATTCCCACCTGCATCAAAAAAATTTTCTTCTGTATCAAGATCATTAGTTTCAAGAACTGAGCTCCAGATATTATAGACCTCCTTCTGATAGGAATCCCTTGGGGATCGAAACTTTGTCCGGCTTTGAAAACCAGCGGCCATCTTAGTCAAAGCCTTTCTGTCAATCTTACCACCGGAAGTAAGGGGCAGATTATCCAGCCTCTTAAACCTAGCTGGATGCATATAAGCCGGCAGGGTTTCATGTAAGGACTCTTTCACCCTTTCATGTTCAACCTCTCCGGAAAAGAATGCGGCAATCTCCGTAAATCCAGATCTTTCAAAAGGGACAACAGCTGCTGAAGCAACTCCTTGTTGATTAAGCAAGGCATTTTCCACCTCGCCAGGTTCAACCCTATAGCCTCGAACCTTAACCTGGGCATCCTTTCTCCCTGCAAACTCCAACTCTCCTCTAAAGTTCCATCTGCCAATATCACCGGTGCAATATATCCTGGTTCCTTTTTGGTTCAAAAAGGCAGGACTAACCTGGTCGGCATATCCGATCCCGACACACTCCCCTCCTAAGTATATATAACCATACACACCGATTCCGCAAAATCTTAGATTGTTATCCAATACAAAGGCATCAGTGTTAATAGAAGGTCGACCAATTGGAACAGCAAAGCGGTAAGAGGCATCTTTGTCTATTCTTAGTTTTACCGATTCTACAGTACATTCTGTAGGACCGTAGCAATTAAGGATCTCCACATTGGGATGAGCCTGCATAAACTTCTTGACTGCTGTGAAATGAACAGCGTCTGAACCAATCAACAATTTCTTGAGTTCCGAAAGTTCAGTTGCACATATACCGGCCGAGATAAGCATGGATAAAAGAGAAGGGGAAATATCCAAAATATTGACCTGCTCCTGCTTTATATATCGAACCAAGGCCTGGGCATCGTAAACAAGTTCTTCATGGGGGAAAACAAGTGTGTGTCCGTAAGACAAAGCAGCACAAACCTGCTTGATAGAAACATCAAAAGCGCCTGAAACAGTAATCATTTCCCTGGCCGGTGCTTCAAGCCCGGCATAGTTCTCCTGTCCGGTTATCAGGATAAGGTTTTCTAGATTTTCCGGAGATATCTTAACACCCTTTGGCCTTCCGGTGGTTCCAGAGGTAAAAACATAGTATACACATTCTCCAGATTCGCCAGGTTCAGCTTTAGCCTTTTTAATAGTCTTATAGTCTATGCTTATATCCTTGAGAGAGGCAGGAAGCTCTACTCCGGAGATTATTCTCTTGATCCCGGAGCTTTGAGCCATAAAAGCCAAACGTCTCTCCGGATCTAGCTGGCTGATAAAGACATAGGCGGCTCCACTCATCATAATACCCAGCATTCCGGCAACCAGCACCTCATCTCTTGCGGCTGCCAGCCCTACAGTATCACCTTTACCTAATTCAAGTCTCTGAAGCTGTGCACAAACACTTTCGGCACTGGAGACAATCTCTTTATAACTAACTGTTTTATTAGGAGTTACTACTGCCGCCCTTTCAGGATACTCTTTCCCAATCTGCAAAAACCGATAAATAAAGCTATTTTCCGGCCTGGATTCTCTTTTACCGGTAGACCATGCCGTGATCCTGTCTATCTCTTGCTTGGGAATATATTCCAACAAAGCTAGACTTTTCTTCGGCTCTTTAAGTGCGGCATCCAAAAAGGTATCAAGGTGCAGGGCAATCCTTTCAACAGTCTCTTTGCTGTAAAGCTCAGTACTGTATTCAATATCTAGTCTTAAGCTCTCACCCAGGCGGCTGAAATAAAATGTCATATCATAGAAAGAGGATGAGCTTTTCAGTCCCCTTGTTTTAAGAATAAATCCCTCCCCTTGCATCTCACTTAGCACAGAATCCTGCAAAATCATCATCAGGTCGAAGAATGGTTGCCGGTTTGTCTGCCTGGCCATATTCAGATCATCCACCAATAAATCAAAAGGATACATCTGATGGTCCTGAGCTTCAGCCGTTACGAGCTTTGTCTTGTCAAGTAGGTCCATGAAGCTATCCTTGCTGCTAAACCTTAATCTCAGGGGCATGGTATTGATAAATATACCCAGAGTATTTTCCACATCCGGGTGAATGCGACCTGAAAAAGGGGTCCCTATCACGGTATCTCTACTGCCGGTATATCTGTAAATAAGACCGTAGAGCCCTGTCAGCAGGATGGTGAAAGATGTCGCGCCCATGACTTTGGCCTGATTCTCAAGACCTTTCCAGTCTACAGCCTCAAATATTCTGTGCACTGAATCTCCGGAAAAACTAAGTACATCCGGCCTGGAGTAATCCTCAGGCAGATCCAGTTCCGGGATCTTGTCAGTAAATTGTTGTAGCCAATATTCCCGGTCTCCAGCCATCCTGGATGACCCTGCTTCTTTTTCTAACCACTTAGCAAATGAGCAATAATCCGATCCCTTATCCTTTAAACCAGGTTTTTCTCCCTTACTAAGTGCCTTATATCTTTCCAAAACCTCTTCCATAAGTATCTGTAAGGACAAACCATCTGATATAATATGATGGATCACAACTGACAGAACGCTTTGTAGGCCGGTAGTAAAGATTTTTACTCTGATAAGGGGCGGGAGTGTAAGATCAAAAGGTAAGGCCATTTCTTCTTGAAGAGACTTATTCAATTCATGGGTCTGAACCATGTTTACATCTATAGGACATTCCTCAAGCACTCTACAGTAAGGTTCATCTGTTTCTGCATAAGTCCGAAGGGCCTCATGCCTTGCTGCAGCCTGTGTAAAAGCTCGCCCTAGCAACTCCGGATCCAGATAACCCTTAATATCAAAAAGCAGCGGCATATTGTAGGCTGTACTTCCTCCTTTCATACGAGAAAGGACCCACACCCTTCTCTCAGCGGGGCTCATCTCTCTTCTTTGTTTTTTAACTACAGCGGGTATCCGGTCATAGCTAACAGTCTTTTTTTTCTTGATAATATCAGCAATGTTATGCACTGTGGGAGTGGCAATAAATTCTTTTAGACATACTCTGGTACCAAAATATTTCTCTATTCTTCCCATAACCTTAACAGCTTTCAGACTATCTCCTCCGATCTGGAAAAAGTTGGTATCAGACTGAATATCTTGCACACCCAAAACATTAGACCAAATAACTACCACAGTTTTTTCTATGTCATTAAGATCAGTCCTGGCTGAATCTTTATTGCCGCCTGGTTTCGGATAGGGAAGAGATTCCCTGTCCACCTTGCCGTTGCTGTTAAAGGGGAATTTTTCCATATAAATGAAAGCAGAAGGAACCATATATAAAGGTAGTTTTTGGGAGATTAATCCCTCAAGTTTCTCCTTAGACATCTCAAGCGGTGCTGTATACCATGCAGCCAAATATTTACTCCCTTCTTGTCCAAGGGCGTCCACTACAACGGAATCAATGCCCTTTAGGGTCTCCATGGCCCTGGATACTTCCTCAGTCTCGATCCTATGTCCTCTTATCTTAACCTGAGAATCCTTCCTGCCGATAAAGAAAATACTCCCGTCAAAAAGCTTTTTCCCTAGATCTCCGGTACGGTAGAGATTTTGTCCTGGACAAAAGGGATCCTGAACAAATTTTTCTGCTGTCAGCTTCTTTTTGTTTAAATAGCCCAGGGCAACCCCTGCACCTCCTACACATATTTCGCCTACGGAACCGGGAGGAAGTGCATTAAGACCCTGATCCAGTATGTAGATACTTCCATTGGGAATAGCTTTGCCTATGGGGATATTTCCACCTGCATAATCAGCCGGAACCTCGTACCAACTGGCACAGACCGAGACCTCAGTAGGACCATAGGCGTTTATATAGCGAAGTTTGGGACAAAAGCGCTGTACATCCTGCTCTACAGGGGATTCGCCGGCTGTAATCAATGTCTTTAGATGGGTAAAGCCTTTTACTCCCAAGCTGTTCAGATAGGATGGCGGAAGAGTGGCTACGTTTATTTGTTCCTTATGCATCAGTTCTACAAAACATACCGGATCAAGTATAGTCTCCCTGTCGGCTACAACCAAGGTCCCACCAGAAAGCAAAGCCATGCCGATCTCAGACAAGGAGGCATCAAATCCTAAAGAGGCGAACTGGAGTACTTTTGTCCCTTTTTCAACTCCCCAGTCCTCTGCTTGAGCCTTAACCGTGTTGACTATGCCTTTGTGCGGGACAATGACCCCTTTGGGATTACCCGTTGTTCCAGATGTATATATGATATATGCTGGTTCTTCAGGGCTTAAACCGTTTATCTCAAAGTCATTAGACCTATCTTGAATACCTTTGGGGATGTATACAGGCAGATCTCCCACTTCTGTGTCCCTATCGCTTACAAGGCACTTGGCCTGGCTATCCTCAAGTATATAGACTATCCTTTTTTCCGGATATTGAGGATCTATTGGTATATAGATACCCCCGGCCCGGAATATGGCTAGGATCACAGCCGGAGAAACTGCCCTTCTCTCAGAAAGATAGGCCACCCTGTCCCCGGGCTTTACCCCGTATTCAAGACTTAGATCCCTGGCCATGCCGCAAGCCAGCTTGTCCACCTCAGCATAGGTCAGTCCCTGGCCAGCAAAGCGTACTGCCTCTGTTTCGGGATTTTTATCGGCAATTTCTGAAAAGTATTGTTCAAAACGTTTTTCTGGTATTTCAACTCCCTGGCCAAACACGGCACAAGCTTTTTTTTCCGGCATTATACGCAATTTTTCCAAGTTCTTATCTCTGTCAAGGGTCACATCAAGGAAGATGGCCTCAATCCCTTTGGCAAAATATTCAGCTTCATGATCCCGGATAACAAAAGGGTTATAATTGAAAAAAAAGTTGACATTCCCTGCATCGTACTCATCTACCTCTATAGACAAGCTTTCATCTCTCTCACCAGAATCAAGGGTATACATACTCAAAGAGGAGCCGGCAAAGCTTTGCCCATAGAAAATCCTCCTGTAAACAAAGGTTATGTCAAAAAGATTCCCGGTAAATCCAGTTTTTGTCCGGCATTCATTGATTATCTGACCCAAAGGATATCGCTGGTAACGATAACAGGCCATCAGTTCCTTGCGTATCTCTAAAGCCAGGTCCAGTAATGTCCAATCTTTGTCAACCTTGATCCTCAAGGGCATCATGCTCATGAACATCCCCGAGGTCCTGCGAAATCTGCTGTTGCTCCTATTAAGGATAGGCATCCCAATAACAATGTCATCTTGACCCTTGGTCCTAAAGAGATAGGCATACAGTGAGGCTAAAAGGAAATGAAAGGAGGTTATTTCATACTCAGCACATATTTTCAGCATACTGTTATAACAATAACGGTTCATATTTAGGGTGAGTCTCTTAGTCTTCAGGAGTTCTGTTTCTGAAAGACCGGATTTAGAGCCAGTAAAAGGAAGAGGCTCAGGAATATCGGCAAATTTTTTACTCCAGAATTCTTGCCCCTTTTCAAAAGAAGTAGAGCAAAAATACTTGTTATCCTCGTATACAAAGTCTTTATAAGGAAAGACTTGTTTTTTTGGTATTTCCTTTCCCAAAGCTAAGGCATTATAAAATTCAGTCAATGTTTGGGTAAATAACATATGGCCGTAGGCATCATTGATAATATGGTGAAACTTGGGGTACCAGACCCAAAGTTTATTGCTGAGCTTGATAAGCACATCAGCTGCCAAGGGATATCCCTGCAGAGGAATTGGTTGGGCAAAATCTTCTAATACCCAATCTATGGCCTTTTGATATGCCTCTGGGGAATCGGAGAAATCCAGAAAAGAGCTAAGATAGGGTTTATGTCCAAAACTCTGCCTGACTTCATCCTGACCGAACTCCAGCTTGGTACAAAAGACGTCGTGGACACCAAGAGCAAGTTGATGGGCCTGTTGAAATATATTTGAGTCTAAAAAGCCGTTTATGAGACCAAATCCACCCATATTGTACTTTGTTGTGGGTCCATAGAAAAAGGAATCCACATAGATTGCCTCCTGGGGCGAAGCAAGTCTGTACGAGTCGGCCATATCTTTTTCCTTAGTAAGGATTATAATGAAACTGTAGTTATTGACCTATACATCTGCAAGAAAATAACCTGCTGCAATTTCGATAGGTTACAAATGTAAAGAGTCTAATAGGTAGGATTTAAGTGCAAATAACTTCCCTAGTGGGATTAGCTCCACAAAACAATCAGCCAGATAAGACTAATCATTACTCCAAATAATGACACTTTCATTCCCTTTTACCTGCTTTAGATAGAAAGGGCGCTCTATAACCTCACCGCCGGGGTTAAATCGGTATTTTCCATTTACTCCATCGTAATTTAAACAATATTTTATAAAGTAAGAGAGGGCTAAAGGCTTTAATGTCCCTGTTGTTTTGATAGCATAAGCCAGCATGTGTAGAGTATCATAACCTGTGACTGCAGAAGCATCCGGCTCCTCGCCAAAGCGTTTAACGAATTTTCTAACAAATTCCATATTATCCTGGTCTCCTGCATTCGGATCGTAGGATGTAAAATATATGGCATCCTGGCTTGCACTACCTGTCACTTTTCGCATATCATCTATGTGTGTGAGGGTAGCAGCAAAGGGAATATTCATACCCATATTTCGCATATCTCTTAAGAAATATCCTGCCCATGGTTCAAATCCACAGAGAAACAAAAGATCACAACTGACAGTTTTTAGGTTATAGACAATATCATTGAAGTTCTTCTCCCATCTAAAATAAGAATTTGCCCCGCATAAATCCATATCTTTAAAATCCATAAAATATTCAAAATGGAACTTAATATCTCGACCGTAGTCATCCTCTTGAGTAACAACAAAGGGCTTTCTGTATCCCATTTCAGCAAGTCCATTAACCATATTTTTTGCTATCATACGGCTATTTATACAAGTCCTCATCAAATAATCAAAGTTGTGATCCGTTAGAGATGCAACACGAGCCCCGGTACATAGGTATAGGAGATTGGCCTGGTCATATCCTACGGAAAGTTGTTCTGCAATGGTGCTGTCATAATGACCTATAACTGCAAGCATATTCTCGTTCTTTATAAATTCATCTGAAATCTTTTGGGCAACAGAGACTTTTGAGGCCGTATCCCTGTAAATCATGTTTATTTGCCGGTCCAACAGACCTGAGGAATTAATCTCTTCAGATGAAAGAATAACCCCTTCTCTAAAAAAATCCTTTTTGGTAGAAAAAGGCCAGACCACCCCAATGTCAAATTCTGCAATATTGTCTTTAAGACTCTTTTGTCTCTTTTCCCCGTAATCCTCTGGTGTGCGAAAATTGCTTAAAACAACAAACAAAAAGACAATGGCCAGGATATATCCAATTAACTTCATATAACCCGCCTACTTACCCAGGATAAGGGGAAGTCCTTCATCACCGGCACCTATAACCACTACCTTGGAGTTGTTGGATTTTGCCAGTTCCTTGGTAGCCATAATCCCCTGCCATTGAAGAATCTTTTTATCAACACTCTTAGACAAGACTGTATTATAATTCTTGAGACCGTTTGCTTCTATTTTCTTTCTCTCTGCCTCTTTCTTGGCCACTGCCAGCCTGTATTTATACTCCTGCTGAAGCTGTTGCTGAGCAAGTTTGTTTTCTATGGCATTAGAGATCTTTCTTGGCAGGCTTATGCGCTCAACAGGGACATAATCCAAAGAGATAAAACGCGATTCCAGTTTGGCTTTGGATAAGTCTGAAATCCTTGACTGGATTCGTTTCTGATTGGTGTATATATCTTCCGGTCGGTTCTGACCGATAACCGATCTGACTACAGAACGAACTTCCGGAAACACAATCTTCTGAGCATAATCAGGTCCAACTTTTTGGTGAAGCATAGGCAGAAGAGAAATGGTCGGATAATAAAGCACAGAATATTCCAATTCAATAGTCAGTCCGTTCAGGGAAAGCACCTTTATAGTATCACTGAGTCTTTGCCTGCGTATATTGTAAACGTACATCTTATTGAATGGCCAGATTATATGTAAACCTTCACCGTATATCCTGTTAACCACAGTACCTCCGCCAAAACGTCGCCAGAGAACACCTCGCTCACCAGGATCGATGGTGATAAAAATCTTGTTGAAATAGACTATGCCTATAAAGATAGTAACGAATAGAAGCAGGACCAGATATGGCCTCTGTTTGTGGATGAACTCTCTAATACCTTTTGAAAATCGTTTGGGTTTGGCTTCTCTTTTATCTTCTTGGACATCTTCTATAAGCTGTTCACTCATCCTTCACCTCAAGTACTTCTTGATTCAATAATTTGGCCAAAATCCATAAAAAGGACCCTATCCGCAACCCCAAAATAGCGATCGTCATGGGAAACAGCAATAACCGTCTTGCCCCGACTTTTAAGCTCCGGAATCAATGTATAATAAAAATATTTTTTAAAACGCGGGTCCTGATCCGCCGCCCATTCGTCAAAGACATAAATCTCTTTGTCCTCCAAATAGGTAACGATGAATGCCAGTCTTTTCCTTTGGCCAGTTGACAATCGAATATTTGTAAATCCACCCTGTTTAAAGTCTGTCTTCTGATCTATCTCCATAAGCTTTAGCAGCTCTTTGACCCGCTCCGGATCAACCTGCTGCATCCCGTAAAGCTTACTGAATAAATGGAATTCGGAAAAGATTGTTGAAAACAGCTCCCGGAAGCTCTGTGAGTTTTCTCTGGTAATGGAGATCTGATCCAAAGTGATCTGTCCCTGTTCAGGGAAATACAAAGCAGTCATGAGCTTCATTAGAGTAGACTTACCACTCCCGTTCCCACCGACGATAAAAAGGACTTCCCCCCTATTTATGTCCAGATTAAATGGTCCGGCTGTAAAAGAAACTGAGCCGTCCGGTGCTCTGTAGGAAAAGGAAGCTTCCTGAAGGCTTATCTGTCTAAAATCTGTGGCTTGTTCTATCTCCTTATCCGCTTGGATATCTTCTTCATCCACAAGTTCGTCAATCTTAGACTCAAGCTCGTAAATATTATTTACTGAGAGTTGAACCTCAGAAAGTGTAGGAATCTGCATAACTGTATTAGTAAGAGGGCCGACGATAAAAAGGATCGCTGTTACCACCTGGACTGTGGAGTTGCTGAACTCTTGGGATATTGCCGGTAAGATAAAGATAATGGTCCCAATAAGTATATAAAAAAAGGTCTCGGCAAAGACATAGTTGTTGGCAAATTCCAACATGACATTGGTCCTTGTTCTTTTGACCAGCCGAGACTTTTTCAGGAAATGCCCCTTTAGATCTTTACTCTTGGCCCTGCTCATCTTCAGTTCCTTAAAACCGTTCAGAACATCTGTGACCTTATCAAAGAGATCATCCTCTTCTTTAGAGGCATCGTATAGATCATGTTCAAGCCTCTTACGGTTACGCAGATAAATGAATGTAGCGAACATGATCATGGTGACGCTTACAATAAAGGCCAAAAAAGAGATAAAGGCGATATATATCACTGCACATACGACCATAATAAATGACTGGGCTGCCATAAATATAGAACGCATATTCCGAGAGATGGAGGCAGACTCACGGCTTATGCGTGTATAGACATCAGAATCCCCTATGGTCTCCAGGGTCAAAAGATCGCATTTAAGGACCTTATCCACAAGACGGGTACGTATATTGTCTACTGCCTCCTCTATAAGTTCGCTGGAACGATAAAAGAGGTAACGGAGGGAATAAATGAACATGGCAATGCACAAGGCAAAATAAAAAAAATACTTCGGATCAGTGTTCTTCTGGAATTCAGGCGTGATGGCCTTATTAACCACAACAAGAAGAAAAGCATTGGCTATACCCGACAAAGCTGTCATTATCAGCAATTTTCTGTCTAAACCGCTAGTCTCTTTTTGCAGAAAATCTAAGGATTTATTTACAAAAAACTCTTTCAAAATTCATTTCCTTCTTTGGCTTCTTGGTCTATGTTCTTTTCAAACTCTGCGGCTATTTCTCTGCCTTCTTGAAAAAGATTTTTATAATAATCTCGGACCTTTTCCGGATCAAAGGTTAGTAATGTCCCACCGGAATCATAGTGTTGGATAAAAATCTTGCCCAAGGCATAGGTAGATGCCCCGGAAAAGATGGACATGGAAAAACTTCCCAGGGCACTGCCAACAAATGGAACCACCTTGAGCAGACTACCCACTGATCCTCTGGACAGGGAGTTGGGGACTATAGTACTCAAGAGTGAAGCAATGGCTGCCTTACCTTTACTCTCTGAGAATTTAACATCGTATTCCTTGGAAAGATCCAAGAGCATCTTAAGCTGAACTCCGGTTAAGGCGGCCAGATCCACAAAGGGGACCGGAATTAGCCCTGCCCCCATTGACCACCACATATAGTTGCGGACTGTTTTATTGGCCTGGAGTTGCCTCTCCATAATTATTCCTCTTTCAGATAAAAAATCTTACTTGTCAATGTTTATATGTGACACATACCACAAAGGACTACTACTCTCATAGCAACTTTGTTACAAGAAAAGATTTTGGACATGATTTTTTTGAAAATGTCAAGTTTAACAGCAAAAAATTTGTTCCGAGCTATTTGCAGACAATTGAGATAAAGTGTATAATTGTACTATATCACAATTTTAGGGTTCAAAGTTCCTAGTTCACGGTTCACGGTTTTAAGAATAAAATCAAGCTGATATATAGAAACATGAAATCTCCATCTCAAACCATACATATGGTCAATAAAAATAAAGGTTAGCAAAGAACTTTTGACTCTCGGGTCATAACCGAAATTTAGCATGATTATATTAAAATCATATCAGACCCAAGTCAGAGATAAAAATAAACCTATTAGTTTAGTCCTATGAAAAAGGAACTTTTTTTGAACTTA
>CAYUNZ010000055.1:0-15220 GCA_964446205.1 uncultured Desulfohalobiaceae bacterium
TCTAATTTCCGGATATGGAAATAACAAGTTTTCAATTCGGAAACTAGATTTTTTTCGTTTGGCAAGGAAATCAATGAATTATGAGGAGGCGTATCTTAATACGTTGACGAATAGTTTTGCAGATTGACGCAGTCAAACGGAAAAAGGGCAGTTTCCGGATGAAAACTAATTAAGGATGACTTATAAAATAGGGTTATTATGCCTGAAGACAGGGAAGAAACTTATCTTTTAAGCGCCATTGATTCTTTACAAAGGGAATTTGTTGTCATTTCTAATGACCATACAGTTATGGCCGCCAATGAGTTCACTAAGAGAAAATACGGTCAGGATGTCATTGGTTCAAAATGCTATGTTAAATTTTTTCAGCAAGCTGCTCCTTGTCAAAACTGTCCTGTAAATGAAGCCAAAAGTTGTGAGCCTAAAAAGGAGCAGGAAGAGGAGAATGGTAATGACTTTTTGAGTATTGATAGCAGCTTCATGTACTACTCATTTGATCCAAAAGGATTGTGTCCTGGAGTGATCAGGCTGGACTTTGATTTGTCTAAACTGGGGAAGTTGGAAAAAAAGCTTCGCCGCTCCAATGCCTTTCTCCATAATTTGATTATGAGTTCAGTAGATGCTGTTATTGCCGCTGATAAAAAGGGACAAATTCTGATCTTTAATGATGCTGCCTCAGAAATACTTGGCTATTCTAAAGAAGAGGCTTTGACCCAAATATCTATCAGGGACATATATCCTGAACGAATAGAAAAGGATATCATGTATAAACTAAGGAGCGAAGAGCATGGCGGAAAAGGTAAGCTTAAGGCCTATCAAGTCAATGCCGTGAGCAAATATGGAGAGATTATACCGATCAGGCTTAATGCCTCGATAATTTATGAGAAAGAGGCAGAGGTGGCTACTATAGGCTTTTTCTATGATCTGAGGGAAAGTATGAAGATGGAAAAGGAGCTGGAAGAGACCCGTATCCAACTCTTTCAATCTTCCAAGATGGCGGCTTTGGGTAAGTTGGCCGCTGGTGTAGCTCACCAGATAAATAATCCTTTGGGTGGTATACAAATGTTTGCTCAGTTGCTACTTGAGGAGTATAATCTCAAGGAGGAAGCAGTCAGTGATATCCAATGTATTTTGGATGATGCTCAGAGATGTCGAGATACTGTAAAAGAGCTTCTGGAATTTGCACGTCAATCTTCGCATAAGGCCCAACCAACCGATTTAAACAGGGCCTTGTCCAGGACAATGTTTCTGCTGGAGAAGCAAGCCTTATTCCATGACATTACTATAACCCAGGAATTTGATACAAACCTGCCTTATGTCACCTGTGATTTGCAACAAATGAGCAATGTCTTCATGAATATTATCCTTAATGCAGCTGATGCTATGAAAGGGCAGGGAGAATTGACTCTAAAGACTTACCACATTGATGAAGAGTATGTTGGTGTAATTGTATCTGATACTGGTTCAGGGATACCAGAGGGTGTTCTGACCCATATTTTTGATCCATTCTTCACTACCAAAGAGGAAGGTAAGGGAACTGGGTTGGGTTTGAGTGTTGCTTATCGAATAGTTTCCAATCATGGCGGCAAGATTACGGTTCAAAACAATGAAGATAGGGGAGCAACCTTTCACATCAAGCTTCCAATTGGTCCTTCTCAAGGAGAACAAGAAAATGACGCAACAGAATGAGACTTGGAATATATTGGTAGTTGATGATGAAGAGAATATTCGTTTGGCTATTGAGCGTATCCTGAACAAGATCGGTTGCCAGGTATTTAAGGCTGCTGATGGACATGAGGCACTGCAGGTAGTCGAGTCAAAAGAAATGGCCTTGATCATACTTGATCTTAAGATGCCCGGTATGGATGGTTTGGAGGTTCAACGCCGGATAAGGGAGATTGATGAAAATGTTCTGGTGATAATTATTACTGGATATGCGACAATAGAAACAGCTATAGAGGCTATGAGACAAGGTGCTTACGATTTTATACCCAAACCTTTTGAGACCGACCATTTGCGATTTGTTGTTCGACGGGCACTAAAGATTTTTGATCTGCAGCGTGAACGTGAACATCTGGAGGAGGAACGTCGAAAGACACTCTTTGACCTCAGCACGGAAAAGAGTCGGACAAGAACTATCATGGAAGCTTTGCCCAACGGGGTTATGGTCACTAATCACCAGGGTCAAATCGTCTTAATGAACCAGGCTGTTAAGGATCAATTTGATCTTAACGATAATTGTTCCATTGGTAATTATATACAAGACTATATTGAGGATCCAGGGTTGTGTAATTTTGTCCAGCAGACGATTCAACAAGCAGGTTGCCAATCTGATGAAATTCCGAATTATGAACTTGAGGGAGCTAATGACACCTATCTTTTGGTTGAGGCTAGGCCCATTTTAGGAGAAGAAGGAAATTATTTGGGTTCTGTATTTATATTTGTCGATATATCGGCCATAAAACAGTTGGATCGATTGAAATCAGAGTTTGTAGCCAAGGTCTCTCACGAATTGAGGTCTCCTCTCTCGACTATTCACGAGCAAATGGCCTTAGTGATTCAAGATATGCTAGAGCAGGCCTCGTCTGGACGTGATCACCAGATTTTGAGCCGGGCTCAGGAAAAAACCAAAGGCCTGATTTCCTTAGTAGAGGATCTCCTTGACCTGTCCCGTCTGGAGGCAGGAGCTGCCTTCCATGAGATTCAGCCGGTTAAGATTGATGTTTTGCTAGATGAAATTGTTCAAAGTCTGGAAAGCCAGGCCCAACACAATAGACAAAACCTGAAATTAACCAAAGAAGAAGGGGAATATCCTCCTGTTGAAGCTGACAAAAAGGCCCTTGAAAGTATCTTCAACAATTTGATTGGTAATGCCTTGAAGTATACTCCGGAAGGAGGAGATATAGAAGTTATCTTACAGACTTTGGCAGATGGCTTGGAGATCAAGGTCCAGGATAATGGGTTTGGTATTTCAGAACAAGACCAGGAAAGGATCTTTGAAAGGTTTTATCGAGTCAAGGATGACAAAACCCGTTTTATCGGGGGAACTGGTCTTGGATTGCCGATTGTCAAAGGGATATTAGATGATCTAAATGGTTCTATCTCGGTTGAAAGTGAGTTGGATAAAGGCAGTACCTTTATTGTCAAATTGCCTGCAGAAGATAAGTTAACATGAAAGAACGTGGACCGTGAACCGTTTACCGTTGACCGAAGAAATAAGAATCAAAAAATTAACAAATACATCGTATTACAGTTCAATTTTTTCATGCTTCGTTTTGCCTGGCAAGGCATGTGGGTTAACATGAAAGAACGTGGACCGTGAACCGTTGACTGAAGGACCAAGACTAAAGGGATAATTCCTTACCATCTCCGTCTTACGGTTCACGGTTTTAAGCATAAAATCAAGCTGGTTGATAAAAACATGAAAGATCCATCTCACACCATACATATGGTCTATAAAAATAGGAGGTTAGCAAAGAACTTTGACTCTCGAGGTTAAAAGAAGAGGGCTAATAAAGCTCCCTCTTCTTTTTTACAATTGTTCTGGGCTAAGACCTTGTAACATATTATAAATTCAGGAGGTCTTTAAGGCTTTCTATGGTTTTCTGGCTACAGTCAGGGCCTTTGGGTATGTAGTCATCTGCCTCCATACTCATAGCGTCATATTGGGTATAACCAGTACTTGATATGTGGTCGGCTACAGCAGTAAGCATAATGACCGGGATGTCAAGCAAGGTCTCATCCTGCTTCAATTCCTTGCACATCTGGAAACCGTCTTTTTCCGGCATCATGACATCAAGGACAATGACATCTGGGCGTTTGGTTTTTACCCTCTCTAGACCCTCGACCCCGTTGTAGGCCACGTCAACTTCACAGTGGAGCTTTTCAAGCTGATGTTGCATGATATTCACAAAGTCTGGATCATCGTCAACTACCAAGACTCTTTTTTTATCTGTCATTGGCTGTCTCCTTTTGCTTTTTTTGATTGAATCAGTCTGTTTGAGCTTTTATATCATATTAAATTCTGCTTTGCTAATGTCTGGGAAAATGTTGGCCAATGTCCGTGGACTGTAAACCTTAAGAATAAAGATTTTAAAGTTTTAAAATATTAATCAGTTATAATCAGAGCATATTCTGCTGACTTGAAAGTATATGAAAAAATAAAGTCAATAAGCTAGATCAGAGATGGAGAATATTTTTTAGACTGTCAATGATTTTGGTACTACATTCAGGCCCTTTGGGTATGTAGTCATCTGCTTCCATACTCATGGCGTCATACTGGGTATAACCAGTACTCTCTAAATATGAATTATATATGTTGTCAGCTACGGCAGTGAGCATGATTACTGGAATGTCAGAGAATCGTTCATTGTGCTTTAATTCTTTACACATCTGAAAGCCATCTTTCTCTGGCATCATGACATCAAGGATAACAACATCCGGGCATTGTGCTTTAATCTTGTCTAATCCCTCGATACCATTGTAAGCAGTTTCAACCTGACATTGAATCTTTTCCAGTTGAAGTTGCAAGAGGTCAACAAAGTCTGGATCGTCGTCGACAACTAATACTCTTTTTTTGTCAGACATAGGTCATCTCCTTTTGCTTGTTTGTTCGACACGATCAAAATTATTTCATTTGTTATAAGGTTACTCACCTCCTTTTGTGCTAAATAGGTTACTATGTTTTTCAAATCGTTTTATCTATATCGATTATCCTAACTGAGGTCTGGGAGAAAGTCCAGACTTTTCGACAATTTCCGGCACCCTGTCCTCCCATTCAATAGCCATTATATGGAATCCCTTGACACCTTCAACTTCTTTGAGACGCTGGATTGATTCGATGCAAATCTGAATGCCTTCTTCAGCCTGTTTTTCTTTTGGTGTATCAGACATACGTTTTACAACCTCATCAGGAACATCCATGCCTGGAACACGTTTTTTCATAAATCTTGCCATCCCAGCTGACTTTAGAGGAGTTACCCCGGCCAGTATGGCTATTTTCTCATCCAAGCCCCGATCCCTAGCCTGTTTCATCCATTCTTCAAACTTATCAAGGTTGTAAATACATTGGGTCTGAATAAATTCAGCTCCAGCAGCAATCTTTTTGGCCAATCTAGGCACTCGGATCTCAAATGGATCGGCAAATGGATTGGCTGCAGCGCCAACAAACAATTGAGGTGGTCGTTTGATCTCATCGCCACCCAGGAATTTTTGCTCATCCCGCATATGACGAACAGTTTGAATGAGTTGCATGGAATCTAGATCGTGAACATTTTGTCCTTGAGGGCAATCGCCAAAACTTTGATGGTCACCAGAGATACAGAGCATGTTAAAGATATCAAAAGAGGCCGCACCAAGGATATCGCTTTGGATAGCAATCCTGTTTCTGTCCCTAGTCACCATTTGTAGAACAGGTTCAACCCCCATAAGTTTGAGATGGATACAAGCGGCCAGACTACAGAGACGAGTGACCGAGGTTTGGTTGTCCGTAATATTTATAGCATCCACATGGTCTTTGATCATTTCGGCCTTTTTGGTGATTGCTTCCGGATCGCTACCGCGAGGAGGCCCGCATTCCGAGGTAACAGCAAGATGGCCGGAGGAGAGAATTTTTTCCAATTTGCTCGGTGTATTTACATTCATGTCTGTAGATCCTCCCTGACAACTTTTCTTGGTCCTCCTGCCCTGTCCGGGGACCAATCTTTTATAGGGGCTAACGTCTCGTATTCATCCAGCTTACCTAACGCCTTGAGCCGGTTGATTATTAACTGCCAAGCGCAATCAAGCTCAGGATTTATTTCGCATTTACCATCTGTTGAACCGCCGCAGGGACCGTTGAGCAAACGTTTGGCACATCTGGCCACAGGGCAAATACCTCCAGTTTGGGCCAGGATGCACTGTCCACAGGCTTGACATCTCTCGGTCCAAAAACCACGATCTTCAGTTGCTCCCAGAAAACAGGTGTTGACACCTGGATAAATAGGCATGGTCTGATATTTTTCAGATAGGAATTGAACTCCGATACCACAGGCCAGAGAGACAATAGCCTTGTAGTTGTCTACTATATTCCTAATCTCCTCTAAGTATTCATGGTCACATTGGCGTTCCAAGGTCTTCTCATCAATCCTGACTTGCTTACCTTGGTTCATGAAATACATACGCAAGCTGGAGGCAAGGACACTGACTTCTTTGGAACCTCCTGCTTCGCAGACGGTAACGCATTCATTGCATCCTAAAATCAGTATCGAGTCAATATCAGAGATATAATCAATTATTTCTTCAAGAGGCTTTTGTTTGGCAACAATCATAGCTTTACCCTCTTTTTTGGTTTAGGCGGCCTTTTTGGTTAAAGCCTTTTTGATGGGATTGGGACCCAAGTCCCGAACAATCTTATCTATTTCTTGAGCAAATTGTGCAAATTTTGGGCCTTCTCCAGAGGAGAGATTATACATACGCGCCCTTTGACCATTGACACCAACCGCATCAAGTATCACTTGCGCCTGCCTGACCCTTTTTTTGGCTTGTAAATTACCGGTTTTGAATCGACAATCGCCCTCAAGGCAACCAATAACACAGACACCGTCGGCCCCTTTTTCAAAGGCATGGAGGATATGGACCAGATCAACTTTGCCGGTACATGGAACACGAATGATCCTGATATCTGTGGGATACGAAAGGCGCATCGAACCTGCCAGGTCCGCAGCGGTGTATCCTCAATAGTTGCAGCAAAAGGCCACTATTATTGGCTGGAAGTCATCCTTCATAATATTTCCTCCAGTAAGGCATCAATTTTACAGGAAATTTGTTCGTCTTCATACCAACTGAGCTCTATGGCTTTGGCTGGACATTCAGCCGCACAGATACCACAGCCATGACACAAGGCCTCATCGATCTCACTGACGCCCTCTTCGTTTATGTGGGGTACTCCATAAGGGCAGGTCCTAACGCAAATGAGACAAGCAGCGCATTTTTCAGGATCTACTCGGGCGGTTACTGCGGACAGGGTCAGTGATTCCTGGGATAGATATGTTGTTGCTCTTGAGGCAGCAGCCAGGGCTTGAGAGATAGACTCTGAGATTAGCATGGGACTGTGGGCCGTACCGCAAAGAAAAATTCCTTCGGTATCCATGTCTACCGGGCGTAATTTGACATGGGCCTCTAAGAAGTGGCCTTCTGGATTTCTGGCCAGCTTGATAATGGAGGCTAATTCTTCTGTGTCTTCAGCCACCATTCCGGTACTCAAGGCCAAGAGATCAGCTGAGATAAGCAGATGTCGGTCTAAGATCTGATCTCTGAGACTGATTTCAAGCCCGTCTTCATTAGGGGTCACTACAGGTGGATCTTCAAGGGTATAGCGGAGAAAGACAACCCCTTTTTGTCTGGCTTGGGTGTAATAATCTTCCAAGAGACCATACATTCTGATATCCCGATATAAGACATATATCTCTGCGTCAGGGTTGAGCTCTTTTATTCGCAGAGCATTTTTGATAGCACTTTGACAACAGACCCGGGAGCAGTTGGGGTTCTCCTCATTCCTTGAACCGACACACTGAATCATGACCACCCTTTGCAGGCTATCAGCACCTTGTTTTTCCAGATGATTGGCAAGTTCTACCTGGGTTATGACCCTTTTGTCCTGTCCGTAAAGGTATTCTTGGGGTTGATACTCGTTGGCCCCTGTAGCGATAATGATAACACCGTGGTTTAATTTACGTTCGTACATGCCGGGACCGACAATGATCTCTGTGGTAAAATTACCTTTAAAACCATTGAAACTAACTATAAGCGATTGGGTCAGGACCTGGATGTTCGGGTGATCAGTAACCCTTTCAGTTAGCTCTTCCAAGTAAGTGGATATTTCCCGGCCCTCAATAGTCCTGGTTAAATTTCTGGCCATGCCGCCTAGTTGGGAGTCTTTTTCGACCAAAAAGACCTCAAAGTCTTGATCTGCTAAAGCCAAAGCGGCATTCATGCCGGCTACACCAGCTCCTATAACCAAGGCCTTGGGGATAACCGGTATCTTTTTTTCATGCAGCGGATGAAGAGTTGCTGCTCTGGCAACGGCCATTCTAACCAATGACTTGGCTTTTTCTGTGGCTTCCACCGGATTGTTCGGGTGGACCCAAGAGTCCTGATTGCGAATATTGGCCATCTCAAAGAGGTATTTATTTAATCCGCAGGACTCCAGGGTCTCCATGAAAATATTCTCGTGCGTCTTGGGGGTGCAGGAGGCTACTACAACTCGATTCAAACCGTTTTCCAGTATTGCCGCTTTCATTTGTTGCTGGGCATCTTCAGAGCAGGTAAAGAGATTTTGTGTTGTATAGACCACTCCCGGTAGCCCGGCTGAATATTGTTCAACTGAATTGACATCTACGACTCCACTTATATTGATCCCGCAATTGCAAACAAAGACTCCAATCCTCGATTCTTGAGATTTGATGTCTATTTCTTCCGGTATCTCAGGTTGTTGAGTGGCTGTGTTGCGCGACTGGCAAAGATTTTTTCCGGCTGCACAGGCAGCGGCACTGGCTTCGGAAACCGAGCTGGGGATGTCTTTAGGTCCCTGGGATGAGCCACAGACAAAGACACCAGGAAGGGAAGTTTGAATAGGGAGCAAAGGATCGGTTTGGATGAAATTGTATTTGTTCAACTCAAGACCGAGACGCTTGGCCAGATCAATGGTGGATGGAGAGATCTGGAGTCCTACAGAGAGGATGACAAGGTCAAATGATTCTTGCAAAGGCTGTCCTTGTTCAGAGATGTAATTAAGGCAGAGATTACCAGAGTCCTTATCCGGAACAATAGAGTGTATCTTTGATTGAACAAAGCGCACACCTTCTTTGTCCCGGGCGCGCAGGAGATATTTTTCATAGTCTTTCCCATAAGTCCTGATATCCATATAAAAGATGGCGCAATCCAGATCACCTCCGGCATGCTCCTTGGCAATTATGGATTCTTTTATGGCGTACATACAGCACACGGCTGAACAATATCCGTTTTGACAACGGTTGGTATCTCTAGAACCGACACATTGAAGCCAGGCGATTTTGGCGGGTTCTTTCCCGTCTGAGGGACGCTGGAGATGACCCATGGTCGGGCCAGAAGCACTCAAGACCCTTTCGAATTCAAGGCTTGTAATCACGTTGGGATGACTCTGGTAGTTATAGAACTCTTCCAGGTCGGAAGGATCATATGTCTCGTTGCCTGGACAGAGAACGACTGATCCGGTTAGTATCTCCAATTCCCGGGACTTTTGGTTGTGGTCGATTGCCTCGGCAATGCAGGCTTGTACACATTGGTAACATTCTGAGCACAGCCCGCATTCAAGACATCTTTGGGATTCGATCCGAGCCTGAGTTTCATCCCAGCCTAAGGTGATTTCCTGGAAATTACCTTCCCGCTCCTGGACAGTTAGGTAAGGCATCTTTTGGCGGGGGGAGAGATTACTTTCTGATGTTTCCGGTTTTGTATAAGACCAGTCTCTTTCCCGATCTTTCTTGATATCTTGATAGTTGAGGTATCTGGAGATACTTTCGGCAGCTTCCTTACCGCAGGAGACAGCATCAACAACAGATTTGGGGCCATATACTGCATCTCCCCCGGCAAAGACCCAGGGGATTTGGGTTTGGTAAGTGAGAGGATCGGCTTGGATCAAGCCATTGGCAGAAAAGATATCTTGACATGTATCTATCCAAGATAGATCAGCTTTTTGCCCTATGGCTATGATCACCGTACCAGTCTGAATAGTCTTTGTTTGATTCAAATCATATTGGGGATTGAAACGTCCTTGTTCATCAAAGACCCGGGTGCAGGTAATGAACTCTACAGCCGTGACTTTTCCCTGGTCTCCAATGAACCGTTGAGGACCATAACTGTTGACGATCTGAATCCCTTCTTCCAACGCCTCTTGGATCTCATAGTCCCAGGCCGGCATTTCATCCTTGCTCTCTAGACAAACCATGGTTACGTTTTCAGAGCCAAGGCGCTTTGCGGTTAAGGCAACGTCTACGGCTACATTTCCGCCTCCAATGACTATAGTCTCTTTTTCTACCTGGCTCTCTTGGTGTAGGGCAACCTTACGGAGGAAGTCTGTTCCCTGGAGAACTCCGGTCAAGTCTTCCCCCTCAATGCCAAGGTTGCGACTTTCATGCAGGCCAGTAGCAAGGTAAAGTGCTTGGTAGCCCTCGGATTGAAGACTGTCTAAGTCTATATCCTGACCAAAAGTAACCCCTGTTTTTATATTGACCCCTAATTTTTCTATGATACCTATTTCTTTGTCCAAAAAGTCTCTAGGTAAGCGATATTCAGGTATACCAACAGCCATCATCCCTCCCTTTACCGGGAGTTTCTCAAAGACTGTAATCTGATAGCCTTCCTGAGCCAAGAAATAAGCAGCAGTCAAGCCTGCTGGACCTGAACCGACAATGGCCACCTTTTCCTGGCGCTGTTCTGCAATATCAGGTATGAAGGGGTCCTGTCTTTTGAAGTCTTCGTCAGCCAAGAAACGGTGTAACCACTGAATAGCCAAAGGCTCGTCCACATCATTCCTTGAACAGATCCCTTCGCAGGGGTGGTGACAGACACGACCACAAACACCTGGGAAGGGATGATCTTGTTTGAATAGCTCCAGGGCTTCTCGATACTTGCCTTGATTGATCAAGGCAATGAAACCTTGGACACTTACATGAGCAGGACATGTGGCTTTACAAGGGGCTGTACCTCTTTTGCTGATAGCGTAGGCGCCTGGTATGGCCTGATCATACTTTTTGAATATGGCCTTGCGGTTTGAGAGGCCAAGGTCAAACTCATTGGGGACTTCAATGGGACAGACCTTGACACATTCACCGCAACTTGTACATTTGACGGGATCGACGAATCTGGGACTTTGTTCTATCCTGGCAGTAAAATGACCCGGTTTACCTGTAAGTGCATTGAGCTGGGTGTTGGTAAAAAGCTCTATGTTCAGATGCCGGCCGACCTCGACCAGCTTGGGTGAAATAATTCACATGGCGCAGTCATTGGTGGGAAAGGTCTTGTCCAATTGGGACATCATTCCACCAATGGCTGAGGACTGTTCAATCAGATAGACGTAATAACCTGAGTTAGCCAGATCAAGGGCAGCCTGCATCCCTGTGATGCCGCCACCTACAACCATGACACTGCCTACCGGAGTATCGTTGGTGCTTGTTGAAAAAGTTGGTCTTGTCTCTATTTGTGTCATAGGATCAACCTCTCACGCTTTCCAGGATTTGAGAAAGCTTTTCCTCCCAACCCATTGTAGAAATAAGACAACCTCCAAATCCCTCTTGTTTGAAGGCTGCAATGAGCTCTGAGGCGATCTTTAGGCATTCTGATTCTTTGTCCGGGACTTTTTTGAGACGGTCGATAAGGGATGAGGGAATGTGAATATGGGCCAGATTGCGATCAATATATTTGGCCATGCCGACTGATTTCAAGAGCATGACCGTTGGTATTATCTGGGATTTATATTGAGCGGCTTTGTCTATGAATGTCTCTATGGAGGAAAGATCGAATATCGGGGGAGTGATGAAGAACTTTACTCCGGCATCGGTTTTGTATCCCATGTCTTTCAATTCCTCCTCTGGATTGTTCTTTTCCAGCCCGAGTTTGATTGAACTACCAACAAGGAAATCTGGGGCGCCATAAAGCTCAACTCCAGTCATATCACGACCTTTTTGTAGTTTCTGAATGATCTGAAGGAGCTGATAGAGATCAATGTCATGGACAAGCTTTGTCTGGGGATGATCTCCGAAGCGTGGATCATCACCGGTTACGACCATAAGAGAGGAAATTCCACAGGCGTAAGCTGACAGAAGATCGGCTTGGAGAGCAAGACGGTTTCTGTCCCGGCAACATATTTGCATAACAGCAGGTAATCCTTGTGATTGCAAAATCATGGCTAAACCCAATGAACTCATCCTCATCACTGCACTATTCATCTCCGGGACAACGAATGCATCAACCATCCCTCTGATGCGAGAAGCATTTTTTAGCAATCCAGAAATGTCCACCCCTTTTGGAGGCTCCATTTCCGCCAAAATAACATAATTCCCTGTCTGTAATTTTTTCTTCATGAGAAAGTCTCCGCTCTTTTCTTGAGAGGCCAAGACATTGATGACCTGCAAAATTTGCAATAGCTAAACAACCTGCCACTACGACTGAGGATAAGGTCATAATCATAAAAACCTGATCAAGTATCGAAAGAATATTTTTGGATTTTGACGGCTTTAACAAATAGGGTGTGAATTCAATGTTTTCTATATTAAAAGTATTTTCTACTTTTTTATCTATAAAAAAGATATGCGTCAAGTAGAAAGTAAAGAAATTATTGTTGCTTTTAGAGCTTCAACCCTATCACAATTTTCTATTATATTTGCAGGAAGGACATGGCTTGTCAAGCATATTTTGTCTAAACATCTTATTTGAAAATATTTGAATTCGATAGAGACTAGTTTAAAATTATATGTAATAGATGCTATAGCTATTGTAGAAAAGACTATTCCTTGCTGACCCTTATAGAACTCTCATGTCTTGTTTTTTTTATTTTAGGACTTGACCGTTTTGAGCTTAGGGAATAGGAAAGAGTGGGTCCTTGAGAAAAGGAATCATTTTCTTTTGGACTACTCAGTTAAAGGAAAAAGGGTGGTTTCCGGATGAAAACTCTTTTTGTACCTGCATTTTTTGGGAGGGAATGATGAAGATTGCCATTGCTGGTAAAGGTGGAGTGGGCAAGACCACTTTAACAGTTTGGTTGGCTGATTACTTAAGGCGTAAGGGTGAGGATGTTTGGCTTGTTGATGCAGATACAGCACTGTCCTTAGGCCCAGCCCTTGGATTATCTCCAGAGGAAGTCCCAGTCCCCCTGGTTCAGAAAAAAGAGCTAATCCAGGAACGAGTTGGTGGTACCGGGGGGTTCATCAACATGAATCCAAAGGTCGATGATTTTGTCAACCAAATATCAACAGAGGTCAGAGGGATGCACCTCCTGGTCATGGGGACGATTGCTGGGGCGGGTAGTGGTTGTGGCTGTGCTCCGAATGCCCTTTTGAAGGCTACCTTGGCTCACTTGGTGGTTCGAACCTCTCAATGGCTTATCGTCGATTTGGAGGCCGGGGTCGAGCACTTGGGACGAGGAACTGTTTATAGTGTGGATGGCATGGTGGTGGTAAGTGAGGCCAGTCTCAGAAGCTTGCAGACTGCCTCTCAGATTAGTTCCTTAGCCGGTAATTTGGGACTAAAGAAGCAGATTATGGTCCTTAACAGGGCTGATGAAGGTTTTGAATTCCCTGAAAGACTCAGTCTTCCTCCAGTGGTTGCCAACCTTCCCTATTTTGATTCGTTAAGACAAAAGCAGCAAAGGACATCCTCTGTCCTGGATTTGCCTGAACAAGACAGGATTGATGCAATATGTCAAAAAGTAATAGAAAGTCTTCAATAAATTATATTTAAGAGGTCTATTTATGACTTTATCAATAGCTTTTTCCGGAAAAGGGGGGACAGGAAAAACGACCCTTTCCGGCATGCTGGTTAGGTACCTTGTAGAGAAGGATAAGACACCGATTCTTACAGTTGATGCCGATTCAAATTACAATTTAAATGAAGTCTTGGGTATAGAGGTCTCCTCAACTCTTGGTGAAGTTCGTGAGGATATGAAAAAAGGCCATGTTCCTTCCGGGATGACCAAAGATCGTTTTATGGATATGCAACTTGAGCAGGCCATTATCGAGTCAGAAAATTTTGATCTTGTTGTCATGGGGCAGCCTGAGGGGCAAGGTTGCTATTGTGCTGCCAATACCCTATTAAGTGGTTTTATGCAGAAGCTGGTCAACAATTATGATTACATCGTTATGGATAATGAAGCCGGTATGGAACATATCAGTCGCTTGACAACCAGGAACATTGACTCCTTGCTGATTGTTTCCGATCCTTCACGCCGAGGCCTCCAAGCAGCTCAAAGGATAAAAGACTTGGCAGAAAATTTGAGCATCGGAGTCCAAAAAATTTATCTAATATTGAATAATCTAAGAGCACCGGTCTCAGACAACCTCAGATCCTTTATTGATGACTCCGGTCTGGAGCTTTTGGGACAGATATATGCCGACGAGACTATTCAAGAATTTGATTTAAATGGTCGCCCGACTTTTGAACTACCGAACGACAATGAATCACTTCAGCAGGCCTATATTCTTTTTGATTCTTTGTTTAATGGTTCATGATAGGCTGCTAAGATGGGCCAGAAATAATGTAAATGGTCAACTTATCCTTCTGTAGGGATATCTATCTCTTCCTAGAGGGTGTGACAATGTCCTCTTACCCACATGAACCGCCGAAAGACCTATATATTTATTATCTTGACGGACGGGTTGATCCTACCCATATAAGCTGTTTACCATGTTTCCTGGGTAGTTGGGAGGAAGGGGATGGTATGTCCTTTCTCTTTTTTTCCAAGCCTTCGTTATCTGAGGTACAACATCTAGTCAATCTTGAGACTGGAATCTCCATCCTTGATGTCTTTCAGATGTCCTATGCTGAATGGCACGGTGGACAAATTAGTCCCTTTTCAATCGGCAGATTTCATTACAAGCCGGTTTGGGAGGCATCTTATATCCAAAGGGATGAGTCGGAAATAGTCTTTGACCCTGGTGTTGTTTTTGGTTCTGGTTGGCATGTGACCACTATAACTTGCCTTGAAGCCCTGGAAAAAATTTTTCAGCAGGAAAACATAGGCTCGGCCATTGATTTGGGTACCGGATCAGGGCTTTTGGCCTTGGCTACAGCCAAATATGGCTGTCAAAGAGTTCTTGCTGTAGATTTAAACCCACTGGCCGTGTCAACAACTTGGTTTAATATTCGGGAAAATGGACTTGAATCCAGGATCATGCCTTGTCAGGCAAAGGCTGAGGACAATGTTGGTATCCCAGCTGAGCTCCTTATGGCCAATATTCATTATGATGTATTGCAAAGAATTGTTGCTTTAGAAGAATTCTATCTAAAAAAATGGTTTATTTTGTCCGGTATCCTGCGGTCTCAATTTTTTGAATTGCGTGAATTGTTTCGAACAAGGCCTGTCCATATAGAGGAAGTATGGAATGAAGGACAGGTATGGTATACCATCCTGGGGAAGATCGTTTCTTAAGGATATAAGTTAACATGAAAGAATGTTGACCGTGAACCGTTGACCGTGGACCGAAGAAATAAG
>CAYUNZ010000056.1:0-15217 GCA_964446205.1 uncultured Desulfohalobiaceae bacterium
AAATTGTTTTCTTCATAGCTTTCTTCCTTTCTCTTTTTGCTTGAGTTTCATAAAATACTGGACAGTCAAAAGTTATCCGTTATCGGTTAATAGTGACATAGTGGGCAGATTGCACGGTCCATGGCCGTAAACAATAAATACAAAAGATTATATAAAGAGTTTTGACTCTTAAGATAAAAAAGGCGCAACCCTAAAGACTTGAATTATGTTTCGAGTTATGCTTTCACTTCATTTGTGTCTAGAGAGGCCAAAAGAAGTAAGGCCTTGCTAACTAAGTTAAATAAATCTAACAAACGAAAAATCTTACTAAGTTTTTTGTTTTTACTTGTCAAGTATAGTTTTTAAAAATGACAGAATAAATTTGTTCTAAAGTCTAATCGTCTTTATAAACAAGATCTTAGACTTGTTATTATCTTGAAATACAAAGTTCGAATCTCTAAAAACCAAATTCTTTGATAACATGTTTTTTCTTTAGAAGTTTTTATAAAAGACAAAGATTAAGGAAAAATATTCTGAATGACCAAAACATCTTTAATTTAAAAAGATAGTGTCCTGAAAACTATTGGCCGTCAATTTTTGGACTGAATACCGGTTTATATGTAACTTGACAAGGCATTGTTGACCTGTTAATTGTTTAGCACTCTCTTATTAAGAGTGCTAAAGAGGTGGTTATGTCTTTAGAATCAAGAGAAAAACAAGTCATTTCCCTTGTAGTCGTAGCTTATATCGAAACAGCCTTGCCTGTTGGATCTAGATATGTGGCCAAAAAATCGAATATCAATTTGAGTCCGGCTACAATTAGAAATATTATGGCTGATCTGACGGAAAAGGGCTATCTTACGCAACCCTATACATCAGCTGGTCGTGTCCCTACAGATATGGCCTTTAGATTTTATGTCGACAATGTCCTTAAACCAAGTTTGCCCTCAGAGGCGAGACAACGTGAGATTCATGACTATATAGCCAAAGCGGGTTTAAATGTCTCTGATGTCCTAGAACAGACTTCTAAATTAATATCTTCCCAGTCAAGTCAGGTGGGGATGGCTGTTGCTCCGGAAAAGGACTATGTCCGTTGGCGTCAAATAGATTTTGTCCTTGTCCGTCCCGGCCTGGTCATGTCTGTACTGGTCTACCAAGGCGGTATTGTTCACAATACTCTCCTGTCCGTTGATACCAAACTGACTTCCGATGATCTGATCAAATACAGTAATTATCTCAATGAGAAGTTTCAGGGACAGACCATGTTTGAGGTCAAACAAGAATTGCTTCTGGAGATGGAGATGGCCCAGAGTGAATTCAACGCCTTGTATTCCAAGGCCCTTTCACTAGCTCAGGCGGCCTTTACCCAGAAAGAAGAAAGGGAAGTCTTTGTCGAAGGTAAGTTGCACGTCTTGAATCAGTTGGATGGGAAGGACATTTCCAGCATGCGGGATATATTGGAATTTTTGGAAAAAAGCTCCGAACTACTTGATCTTTTGGATAAGATCTCTCAATCAAAGGAATTGACTGTAACCTTTGGCAAAGAGGTCTTTGGCCCTGAACTCGGAGAATGGGGGATTATATCCTCTCCTTATCAGGTCAAGGGTAAACCCCTGGGTATTATAGGGACGATAGGTCCTATCCATATGGATTACTCCAAATTAGTTCCAATGGTTGACTGTGTGGCAAAAATGCTTAGTGAAATACTTGAATCAAGATTTTAATCGATTTTCCAAGATGGCATATCAACCGGCATTGGACCTATATTATAAAGTGCTTATTTAGAGGAGGGATCTATGAATGATAAAAAGGATGGCAATAAAGAGAATTACAATAATATAGAGATAGATGAGGAACAAGAAGTTGGGGAAAAGGATGAACAAAAAGAAGGATTGGAGCTTACTGATGAGGAGCTGACATTACTTTGTCGGGAGAGAGTTTGTCCTGATTGCCCTGAAAAGCAAGAAAAAGACAAAGAAGTCTTACGGGTCAAGGCTGATGCTGAAAACTTTCAAAAAAGGATGGCCCGAGAGAAGGATCAGTTTTGCAAGTATGCTACTGAATCTCTATTAGAGGATATTATACCGGTGATCGATAATCTTGAACTGGCTACTGAGCATGGCCGCAAGGTCGAAGCCTGTAACGACCTTGTCCAAGGTATAGATATGACTATCAAGATCTTTCATGACACCTTGAAGAAACATGGCCTGGAGCCTATAGAGATTGAACATGCTCAGGACTTTGATCCTGCTTGGCATGAGGCCATGGCTGAGGAGGAACGGCAAGATATTGAAGCCGGAAAGGTCTGTCAGGTATTACAAAAGGGATATAAGCTCAAGGATCGACTCCTTCGTCCTTCAAAAGTTGTAGTTAGTAAAAAATGTAAAAATTCGGACTAACCCCCTTTACTAATCAAAAATATGACTTACATTTCAGATTGATTTAAAAGACAAAGAATTACTAGTAGAGGAGGAATATTTATGGGTAAAATAATAGGAATAGACCTAGGCACTACAAATAGCTGTGTCTACGTCATGGAAGGCAAAGAATCAAAGTGTGTTCCCAACCCTGAAGGGGGTAGAACGACACCTTCAATAGTGGCTTTTACAGATAAGGAAAGGCTTGTTGGTGAGATGGCCAAACGACAGGCGGTCACAAACGCCGAACGGACTGTGGCTTCAATAAAGCGTCTGATGGGCCGGGATTTTAATGCCCCGGAGATCGAGAAGTGGAAGGATAGGAGCCCTTATAAGATTGTTGCTGGTTCCAGGAATGATGCCTATGTAGAGGTTGACGATAAGAAATATAGCCCGCCGGAGATATCAGCTATGATTCTGCAAAAATTGAGAAAGGATGCAGAGGAGTATCTGGGCGAGGCAGTCAACGAAGCGGTTATAACAGTACCGGCATATTTTAATGACAATCAACGTCAGGCGACCAAAGACTGTGGACGTATTGCTGGTTTAGAGGTCAAACGGATCATCAATGAACCGACTGCAGCCTCTTTGGCCTATGGTCTGGATAAGAAAACCAATGAGAAGATCGCTGTCTTTGATTTAGGTGGTGGAACTTTTGATATCTCCATTTTGGAGGTCGGAGACAGTGTGGTAGAGGTCAAAGCCACTAATGGAGATACCTTTTTGGGTGGTGAAGACTTTGACCAAGTTATTTTGAATGATTTGGTGGATCAGTTCAAGCGTGAGAATGGTGTTGATCTCAGCCAGGACCGTATGGCCCTGCAAAGGTTGAAAGAGGCAGCGGAAAAGGCCAAAAAAGAGCTCTCTTCAACAATGGAGACAGAGATCAACCTGCCTTTTATCACTGCTGATCAAACCGGTCCAAAACATATGAATATCAAATATAGCCGGGCTAAATTGGAATCTCTGACCTCGGATCTGGTTGAGAGGACCATGGGTCCTTGCAAGCAGGCCTTGCAAGATGCGGGTATGAGTGTCAATGATATTAACGAGATCATCCTTGTCGGCGGTATGACCAGGATGCCTCTGGTGCAAAAGAAAGTGACCGAGTTCTTTAACAAAGAACCACACAAGGGTGTCAATCCTGATGAAGTCGTGGCCATGGGTGCTGCGATTCAGGGCGGTATTATGGCCGGTGATGTCAAGGATGTCCTCTTGCTGGATGTGACTCCCCTGTCCCTGGGTATTGAGACCATGGGCGGTGTATTCACCAAGCTAATCGATAAGAATACGACTATACCGACCAAGAAGAGTCAGACATTTACTACGGCATCCGACAATCAGCCTTCTGTCTCTATACATGTCCTGCAAGGTGAACGGCCTATGGCCGCGGATAACAAGAGCTTGGGCCGATTCGATTTGGAAGGCATCCCACCGGCACCTCGGGGAGTGCCCCAAATCGAGGTAACCTTTGATATTGACGCCAATGGGCTTGTCAGTGTCTCGGCCAAGGATCTAGGGACAGGTAAAGAACAGTCAATCAGTATTCAGCCCTCAAGTGGTCTGTCCGAAGACGAAATTGATAAGATGGTCAAGGACGCCGATGCCCATGCAGCTGAGGACGAGAAAAAACGAAAGCTCATTGAGACCCGGAATCAAGCCGATACTTTGATTTACAGCACAGAAAAATCCATGCGCGATCTTGGAGACAAGCTGGACAGCAGCTTACGAAGTGATATTGAGAACAAGATTCAGGAATTGAGGAAAGTCATGGAAGGTGAAGACGAAGAGGCTATTAAAACGGCTATGGATGATCTTTCTCAAGCCTCGCACAAGCTGGCTGAACAGCTTTATCAGCAGCAGAATCAGTCTGGTGGAGAGGGCGGCGCTGCCGGTGCCGGTGGTGAACAGTCCCAAGCTGGTTCCGGACAAGAGGATGAAGATGTGGTTGATGCTGAATACACCGAGCAGAAATAATTGCCATCATCTATTGTCAGCAGGCTAATAGCTTGACAGACAAATAACACCCTTCTATATCTAGGCCTGGTTCCATAAATGATATTAAATGGAATCAGGCCTTTTTTGTGCCTGGTTTAATATGAAAAGAACGTTGACCGTGAACCGTTGACCGTTGACCGAAGAGATAAGAAGCATAAAGAACTATCTTAATTTCTTCATCTTGTGGTTCTCTGTTCACAGTCCACGGTTCATATCTTTCATGCTTGGTTGTGTCCAGCTCAGGGCATGTGAGTTGTCAAGAGAATCCTGAAACAAAACATTTTATCCAACTGTAAAACAATTATTGTGGGCATTAAAAATACTATGGTCAAAAAAGATTACTGTAAGTTCTTTTTAATCTGGACTATTTTTTGCCTCTTTACCTACCTGTCCGGATGTGCCCCGAAAAGAGTGATTGTCTCTAAACCGACCGTGAAAACTGTTGAACAGCTGCAGCAAAAAGCCGAGTCTGCCTGGAAGAATATGGATTATGCTCGGGCTGAACACCTCTATCAAACTCTCCTTCAGAGAAAGGGACTCTCTAGTCAAGAACAACAGATAGCCTGGAAACGACTTGCCTTTTCTTCTTTATCCAATGGACACTTTGAGCTGACCCAGAAGAGTTTACAAAACTGGTCAGAAATGGATGTCCAGGCCAGAAAGAAATGGGACTGGTATAGGATAAAGGCCCGGATGTATAAGCAACAGGGACAAATGGGGGATTTTGAGTCCACTTTGATGGAGGCAATAAGAAGAAAGGCTTCTCCCTGGTCTTTGAAAGTTAAGGCTACTCATTTTTTGACCTCTTTTTTTCGTAAAGAACACTTGTACAAGAAGGCTTGGCATGTTCAGGAGGTTTTGTTTGAAGAGGCCGGGACAAATAGGCAAAAAAAGCAGCTACTCCGGGATTTTTACCAGGGTCTTGATCCTAGCTCCTCCAAAGAATGGACCATGATCCAGACAAGTTATGCCACTGATCTAATCTATCATTTCCCCTATGCTCTCTTAGAATGGAAAGCTACCACCTATTTTTTGTCAAAGGAGGACATCTCCTGGCCTCAGGCCTGGCAAAGACTGCAGGATATCCTAAAAAATAGCACTCCTTTGATTAAAGGTTTCTTAAAGGAAAAATTCAGTCCATTGTTGGAGGATTATGGTTCCCCTGTCCGAACAGTGGCTATTTTGATCCCTTTGTCCGGCAGCTACGCCAAAATGAGTTGGGATATTCTTCGGGGTATTGATATTGCCCAGAGGGAGAGTTGGCACTTAGGTGAGCTTATTCAGGTCCAGGTCATTAACACCTCTTCAGATACTTGGACGGAATACTTGAAAGCTTTGCCTGAGCATTGTAATATAGTTGGAGGTCCCTTACGAAAGAGTGTCTGGCAAAAGATCTATGATCTTGATATCCAAAAAGAAAGAACTTTTTTTGCCTTTACTTCCAGGCTTGACCCGGGCAAAGAGGGTCAGGACGGATTTCGCTTTTTTCCAAGCCGAAGTGACCAGGTTAGGCCTTTGATTCAAACTATGGTCAATGAATTCGGGGTGACTGATTTTGCAGTCATGTATCCGGAAAGTAGCTATGGCCGAAGCATGCTCAATGTCTTTCAAAAAGAACTGAAGAATTATCAGGCTGATCTTAAGGGAATAACCAACTATAACAACCAAGAGCCTACTGGTTGGCAGGATAGAGTGGCTGATTTTCTGGATATCCCGGAAGGATATTTTGAGTCTGATAATAAGAAGAATAAAAAACAAACTCAGCCTGATCCCAAGTTTCAAGCCTTGTTTCTGCCGGATTCCTTTGGTAATGCCCAGATCATGATCCCTGAATTTTACTTTTTTGATGTCGACCATCTCTTTTTTCTCGGTCCGGCCTTGTGGAGCCAAGAGATTAGACATGTTTCCAAACTGGATAGTAAATACTTTGATTTGGCCCTGATGCCTGGGATGTGGTGGACGGATAATCCAGGTCCATCCTTGAACCGTCTCAACAAGGGGCTTGATGAGACGGTTCAAGGACAGGCCAATTTTTGGGTTGGACTGGGATATGATTTTTTGAGGTGGTCGATGGAGCTTTTAAATAGGGATTTTTCCGAAAAGGGTTTTGGATCACGTTGCCAGATTCTTGGCTCATTAGCTTCGGATTTTCAATGGACAATGGCCCCTATATATTGGGACTCCAAAGGTCGAGCCTCTCAGGATCTTTTCTTGTTACAACCAGGTGAGCAGGGTGTTGTACATGCTGATCTGGATAAAATTTGGTCCATTTTTATGAGTAGGCAAGGGAATCGGTCATTGGATAACTGACTGTCAGGACAAGATTAATATCTACTGGGAAGACTAAAACAAGAATTGGAGACTAAAATGAAGATCAGTATCCAGGAAGTGAAGAATATCTCCTCATTGGCTCGTTTAGAGGTCAAAGATGACAAGTTTGATCTATTTTTGCAACAATTCGACAATATACTAAGTTACATGGATAAGCTGAATGAGTTGGAGACCTCTAATACAGAGGCCTTGTACTCTCCTGTTGAACATACCACGGTCTTAAGAGAGGACGAACCCGTTTCTGAGTTTGATCGAGAAGAAATCCTCTTCAATGCCCCGGATGAGGATGGTCAATACTTTGTGGTCCCCAAGATACTCTGATACGATCACAGTGCTTGTCAATCATCATGCTCTGATTCGAGCTTTGTTTCCTATCTTCGGTAGACGGTAAACAAACAACGGTTCACTTTCTTTAAAGTCAACAGATATCCAAGGAATATAGACATGTCCGAGATTATTAACACTTCTCTTTTGGATTTACGGCAAGATATTCTCCAAGGTCGGGTAAGTGTCCAAGAAGTGGTCAATGCAAGCCTTGCTCAAATAGATAAGACTGAACCTTTGATCCATAGCCTAGTGTATGTAAATGCTGAACAAGCTCTTGAACAGGCTCGGGAAATGGACCAAAAAGGACCTGATCCTGAACAACCCCTTTGGGGTGTACCAGTAATCATTAAAGATGTCTTGAATACCAAATCCTTGCCAACAACATGTGCCTCTAAGATGTTGGAAAATTTTGTCCCGTTTTATGATGCCGAAGCTGTCCGGCGACTGAAGATGGCCGGGGCTATTATTTTGGGTAAATCGAACATGGATGAGTTTGCCATGGGCTCCTCAACTGAGAACTCGGCTTTCGGACCGACCAGTAATCCCTGGTCATTTGAGAGGGTGCCCGGGGGCTCTAGTGGTGGTTCAGCAGCAAGCACTGCGGCAAGACAGACTACATTTTCTTTGGGTACGGATACAGGTGGCTCTATAAGGCAGCCGGCCTCTTTTTGCGGTTTGGTTGGTGTCAAGCCCACCTATGGCCTGGTTTCCCGTTATGGCTTGATTGCCTATGGGTCCTCTTTGGACCAGATCGGTCCCATGACCAGGACAGTGGGGGATGCTGCCTTGGTCCTCCAGACTATTGCCGGTCATGATAAAAAAGATTCTACTTCAACCCCTGGGCAAAGGCCAGATTTTGTCTCTGCCCTGGAAAAGTTAAGTGACTTGAAAGGGATAAAGATAGGGGTTCCCCATGAATATTGGGGGCAGGGGCTATCGGATGAGGTCAATCAGAGATGTCGCCAGGCTCTGGATACGGCTCAGGATCTGGGAGCTGAATTAATTCCTGTCTCTTTACCCCATTCTCCCTACGCCATTGCTGCTTACTATATTATTGTCATGGCCGAGGCCAGCTCCAATCTGGCTCGATATGACGGGATGCGCTTTGGTTATCGGGATAAAAATGCTCAGGATTTAAAACAGATGTATGTCTCAAGCCGGAGTCAGGGCTTTGGGGATGAAGTTCAGCGACGGATAATTTTAGGGACCTATGTCCTGTCTTCAGGGTATTATGATGCCTATTACAAAAAAGCGGCCCAAGTCCGACGGCTGATCAGAGAGGACTATGCCAAGGCCCTAAAAGAGTGCCATGTGCTATCTGCCCCAACTGCACCGACTACGGCCTTTAAGCTTGGCGAGAAGACTGACGATCCCTTACAGATGTATTTGACCGATATATTTACAAACCCCCTCAACCTGACAGGCTATCCGGGTATTAATATCCCGGTCGGTCTTGGTCATCAAAGCCAAATGCCGGTTGGGCTCCAATTGTTTGGTCCGCCCTTGGGAGAAGATCTCCTTTTTCAGGTCTCTCAGGTCATGGAGAAGTCTTTGCCCTCCTTGCCTGCTCCTGCCGGTCTTGCCCCATGAGTGTTGCTGTGGCCGTTAGTGGGGGCACAGATAGTCTGGTCAGCCTGTATCTTTTGAAGCAAGAAGGCTGGGCCCCAGTGGCTATTCATGCTTTTTTTCTGCCCCAGGATCAAAGATCTGAGCATGACTGCAGTCAGTTAAAGACTTGTTGTCAGCGGCTAGGTGTCCCGCTTTATTTAGTTGACGTAGCTGATAAATTTTATTCCCTGGTTGTTGAACCATTTGTCCAAAGCTATGTTCAGGGTCTGACACCGAACCCTTGTGCCCTTTGCAATCAAAAAATCAAGTTTGATGTCCTTCTAGACAAGGCGGCAGAACTCGGGGCGAATTACTTGGCTACTGGACACTATGCCCGATTTGACCGTGATTGCTCGGGAAAGTACAGACTCTGGCGGGGTATTGATAGGCAAAAGGAGCAGAGTTACTTTCTGTCTTTGGTCAATAAAAACCATCTGACCAGAGTCATTTTCCCTTTGGGACAGAGATATAAGAAAGAGGTAGAGCGTCTTTTCCTGGACTGCTTTGCCTCATTCCCGCTAAAAGAGGAGAGCCAGGAGATTTGTTTTGTCCCGAAAAACGATTATCGGTCTTTTTTGGAGAGTTTTGGGCTTGAGCTGCCTGGTCCTGGTCCTATAGAAGATAGACAGGGCAAGAGGTTAGGGGAACATTCAGGCCTACATCGATACACCATTGGCCAGCGTCGAGGATTGGGCATCCCTTATCCCTATCCGCTTTATGTCCTGGAGAAAAGAGTCTCTGAGAACAAATTGATTGTTGGGAGTAAACATGAGCTGGCATCCAGTCATTGTTGGGTCAGGGACATGAATTTTATTGAAGACTGGACAAATTGGCCGGAGACAGTCTTTGTTCAGACCGTCTATCGTCATCAGGCCAAAAGGGCAATGGTCAAAAGAGGTGATTATACCCTGCAGGTAAGTTATGAACAACCCAGACAGAGGGCAACTCCGGGTCAGGTGGCGACCTTTTATTCAGAACAGGGCCAGGTTTTGGGTGGAGGTCTAATTGAGTCATAGGGATTACACTTTCTTTTTGTTTACCTTGGGTTGCAAGATCAATCAGTATGAAACCCAAGCAATCCGTGAGGCTTGGCTGCAATTTGGCTGGCAGGAGATGGAAAATCCTGAACAGGCCGGGATCATTGTTATTAATAGTTGCGCTGTAACTGCCAGGGCAGTACAGGATATTCGGAAGATGACCCGTAGGTTTTATCGTCAAAATCCACTGGCCAAAATCCTTATTGTCGGATGCGCCGCTCGTCCATTTGCCGGTGAGCTGTCTTCCCTGCCCGGGGTCTCGGCTGTTGTTCCTCAAGAGTCAAAATCGGCTTTGCTTGATCAGACTCAGGTTAAGAACTGTCTTATTCTTGGAGATACGGATCAAGACAAGGTTTTTGTCCCTGATAAAGAATCCCTGGGTAATTTTTGCATCTCTTCATACCCAAGGGCAAGACCTGTTCTCAAGGTTGAGGACGGCTGCTCCAGATTTTGCACCTATTGCATTGTTCCCTATACCCGGGGACAGCCAAAGAGCCGCTCCGGAAAATCGATCTGGCAGGAGGTCCAAAGACTGGTTACTGCTGGTTTTCAAGAGATAATCGTCAGCGGTATCAATCTGGCCCAGTTCTCCTTTGATGGCAAGGGTGATTTTTGGGATCTGATCTATTGGCTGAACAGGGAACTTGAAAGACATTTTGGCCAATTGGCCAGGCTTCGTCTTAGCTCGCTTGATCCGTTTTTGATGCATGACAAGGCCTTAAGTGTTTTGGATCAATCCGGTCTGGTCTGTCCACATATCCACATTTCTTTGCAAAGTGCCAGTGCTGGGGTGTTGAGACGAATGGGCCGGGCCCATACTTCCAGACAAGGCCTGGAAAATTTTTTGGCCAAATTGTCTTCAATTTGGCCAGATTTTGGATTTGGGGTGGATCTACTAACCGGTTTCCCCGGAGAAACCGAGGAAGAATTTCAAGAGACACTTTCCTTCTGTCGGCAGATGCCTTTGACTTATGGTCATGTCTTTACTTTTTCCCCTCGACCTGGAACCAAGGCGGCTCAGATGGACGGACGGGTCCCGAAGGCAGTCAAGAAAGACAGGAGTCTGGCTTTGCGACAGGTCCTGGCCAAGAAGAAAATGCGATTTTTAAATGAGTTGTCTCAAAAAGGACACTTGGAGATAATCGTTGAACAGGAACAGCCCTGCTTGGGACTTTGTCAATACTATACCCTTTGTTGGCTTGAGGATGAGCAGGTTTTTGAACCCAAAGGGTCCAAGATTTTGACCAAGCCTTTGTATTATCAGGATAAAGGACTTGTCGTCCAAAAAGCCTCTAAGGCAAATAAACCGTTAAAGCCTTGTCAACAGGCGATATGAGCATTTTGAAGAGACCACTGCCGGCTCAGCCAATGGTTTCGATGTTGAGCAGTCAATGGACCGGATTATGGTCCCAGGTCAAAAAGGATCTGGAGAGTAGCTGGGATTGTCTGGACTACATCTCGCCGTATTTGGATTTTCAAGAGACCGATTACTATGACCAGGAGTTGGGCACTCCTATTCAGCGCCTCGTGATCAGTTTTGAGTCACTTTTAGACCCAGAAAGACTTGTCGATTTTAAACTAATAACCAATAGGATCGAGGCCGATTATACTGATTTAAATGGATGCCGCCGAGTGAATCTGGATCCGGGGCTTCTCTTTTTGGAGCGTCTGGTCCTGGCTACCGGCAAGAATTATACCCATCGTATCTTTTTAGGACAGGGTGTTTGGGCAGATTTGACCCTGGTCTATCAGAACAGCAGTTGGCAAAGCCTTCCCTGGACCTATCCGAGCTATACAAGGTCTTCAATCCAGGATATTTTAAATCATCTTAGGCGGGATTATAAGCTTAAACTAAAGTCTTTCAATAAAATTAGATAGATAAGGTTAAAGATAATGATCAAGAGTATGACCGGATACGGTCAATTTAACAGTCAGGACGCACAGTGTCGGCAGATCTGGGAGATCAAGAGTGTCAATAGTAAACAATTGAACCTGCGTTGGAAGCTTCCCCCTGAGCTTGGTTCTATGGATTATTTTTGGGATAACGAGGTCCACTCTCTGGCTTTGCGGGGAAAGATCGATATTACACTTAAATTGCAATTCCTCCAAAGCAACCTCTTGCCCATCTCATTCAACCGTCTAAGTGCTGAGGCCATGATAGATCAGTTGACCAGTTTTGCTTCAAATAGGGGGGAGGCCTTCCAGGCAGACTATAATCATTTTTTGACTATGCCCGGTCTGTGGCAGGAGTCAAGCGAGTCTCTGGAAGAGGGTCTGATGCAGTCCTTGAAAAGAGGCCTGAGAACTGCCTTGGAAGATTGGGACCAGTCAAGGGTTAGAGAAGGTCAGGCCCTGAAGGAAGATTTGCTAAAGCGACTTGTGGTCATCCAAAACAGCATAACAGATTTAAAGAACAGATCCCATTCCCTGGCTGAAGAAAAATTTCAAAATTTGCAGGACCGTTTAAGCAATCTTTTGGAGTCACAGGGGGTTGAGGTCGAGCAGGATAGGATGTGGCAGGAATTGGCCCTGTTGTCCGACAAGGTTGATATCTCAGAAGAGCTGATTAGGCTAGAGACCCATGTTGGTAAATTGAGCAGTCTTTTGCAGACCGAACAGGTCGGAGGACGGAAGCTGGACTTCTATCTGCAAGAGTGTTTTCGGGAGATCAACACCTGTGGTAATAAGGCCCAGGATGTAAAGGCCAGCCAGTTTGTGGTCGAATGTAAGACAGAGCTGGAAAAGTGTCGTGAACAGGTTCAAAATTTGGAGTAAACATGTCCTCTAAGCATTTATTAAACATCGGCTTTGGGAATTATGTGGTCGTCAATCGAATTATCGGTATTGTCAATCCTGGATCTTCCCCGATGCGAAGGCTAAGGGAGGAGGCCCGCCAGAGTGAGCGGCTAATAGATGTCAGCCAGGGTAGGAAGACAAGATCTTTGATTATCACTGATTCCAACCATATCTTTTTGTCAGCCCTTCAAGCGGAAACTATTGGACAACGGTATGAGAACAAAGGGGAGTAAGATGGCTAAAGAGCTCATGGGGATGGCCTTTGTCATTACTGCACCATCAGGTACAGGCAAGAGTACTTTGATTCAAAAGTTGGTCAAGGAGTTCCCTGATTTCGTCTTTTCCATATCCTATACAACACGCAAACCCAGGCCTGGTGAACAAGAAGGGCGTGAATATCACTTTGTCAATCAAGAGACCTTCCTTGAATTGCTTCAAAAAGGTTTTTTTGCCGAATGGGCCAGGGTTCATGGCAACTATTACGGTACTCCTTTGCAAAAAACGCTGGAGATTATGGAGCAAGGGCAAGATATCTTGTTTGATATTGATGTCCAAGGGGCTAGGCAGCTAAGGGCTAGCCTGGAACAGGGGGTCTTTGTATTTCTACTCCCTCCGGCCAAAGAAGAGCTCGAGGATAGGCTTGTAAACAGAGGCAGTGATGACAGAGAAACCATCTCCAAGAGGATTCAAAAGGCATACCAAGAGCTGCGAACCGCTGTTGAATTTGACTATTGGGTTATGAACGACCAAGTGGAGAAGGCCTATTCCAGGCTCAGATCCATCTGTCTGGCTGAGAAATGCAAGCCCCGATATAATTATCGGCTCCTAGAATCTCTTATTGCTACCTGGGAGACAAAAGATGTTGACCGTTGACCGCAAATCGTGGACCGAAAAATTAAGAATGCTGATCGAACCTATTCAGGCGGATTGAATTGTTGAGATACAAATGGGATTTCCTGCCAGACAAGAAGAAAGCCTCAAAGCCTTTGGAGGCCAAAAGACAGGCTGACCAATTGAACATCTCGGAATTTTTGTTCCGTTTGTTGTGGAATCGTGGTCTACACGATGTTAGGGAAATGGACATTTTCCTTTCTCCTGGGCTTCGGCATTTGCCCAGGCTAGAGCTGTGGCCGGATTTGGAGAATGCAGCCAAGGTTATAGCTAGAGAGCTCAATTCAGGTAGCCAAATGGCTGTTTGGGGGGATTATGATGTCGATGGGATCACAGCCACGGCCCTGGTCAAGGATTTCATGTCCAGGCGCGGCTTTGAAGTCATAACCTATTTACCGAACCGTTTTCAGGAGGGCTACGGACTTAATTGTACCGGAATAGAGTGGTTGGCTGATAAAGAGGTTCAACTCCTATTGACTGTTGATTGTGGCGTGGCCAATACAAAGGAGGTCCAGCGGGCCAGGGAGTTGGGAATGACGGTCGTGATTTCCGACCATCACCTACCGGGTCAAGATATGCCGGAGGCCGAAGCAATCGTTAACCCTCAATTTTCCGACGGGCCATACAAGGATTTAGCCGGGGTAGGGGTAGCCTTTGTCTTAATGGGAGCTTTGAACAAGTCCATGCCGGGTGAAGCCCTGGATATGAGGGAATATCTTGATTTGGTGGCTTTAGGTACTGTTGCCGATGTTGTCTATTTGGGTACTGAGAACAGGATCTTGGTCAAAAATGGTCTTTTGTTCTTGAATGAGGCCCGGCGTCCGGGCATCTTTGCCCTCAAAGAGGTCAGTGGACTGCCGACAAACGCAGATATTAGCAGCGGACAGGTCAGTTATAGCCTGGCCCCCAGGATCAATGCTGCCGGACGAATAGGTCGGCCTGACCTGGCTCTAGAGCTTTTGTTGTCCCCTGATATCCCTACAGCTAGAGCTATTGCTGCTCAGTTGGACGACTATAACAAGGAACGGAAAAAGATTGAACAGGGGATTGAAAAGGAGGCCTTGGATCAGGTACAAGGCCAGCTGGATAGATCAGGCTTTGTTGTCCATGATCCCCATTGGCATGAAGGGGTCATAGGCATTGTGGCCTCAAGGATTGTTGACAAGTACTACCGTCCGGCCCTGCTCTTGACTCAAGATGGCTCATATCTAAAGGGCTCGGGCCGCAGTATACCGGAATTTGATCTCTACCAGGCCCTTAAGCAGTGCTCATCATATCTGATTGGTTTTGGAGGTCATCGTGAGGCAGCTGGTCTTAGTCTGGAGACTGAGGCTGTTGAGGACTTCAAAGAGGCCTTTAACCAGGCTGTCCAAGTACAGTTAGGTAAAAAATTGCCGTCCCCCAGCCTCTCTCTTGAGGCCAGGTTGAGTCTGGAGATGGTCAATTATTACCTGGTCAAGGAACTGGAAATGCTGCAACCTTTTGGACCTGGCAATCCGGAACCACTTTTTTGTTCCAGGAGTCTAGAGGTCAAGAAGCGCCGAGTGTTTGGCAAGGACCATGTTTCTCTGGAGCTAAGGGATAATAAGGCCGGGATCACCATGTTGGGCAAGGCTTGGAAGAGTAGCAGTGTTATTGGTCCTGAGATTCAAGGTCAGAAAGTTCAGGTTGCTTTTTCACCAAGATTTAATCAATATAATGGTTTGATCAGCATTGACCTGCAAATAAAAGATCTCCTTATCACCGGTTGACAATCAATCTTCTTTCTCTTTTCTTCTGTTCACGGTTCACGGTTCACGGTTCACGGTTCACGGTTCACGGTTCACGGTTCAC
>CAYUNZ010000057.1:0-1597 GCA_964446205.1 uncultured Desulfohalobiaceae bacterium
TTGTGTGTTTCGTGGGCTAAATTCTTTTCATGTTAACCCACATGCCCTGAACGGGTACAACGAAGCATGAAAGAATTTTATAACCACCCCTGACCCCTCCTTAAAAAGGAGGGGAACCATTAAAGATTGTTCTTCTTAAATTCCCCTCCTTTCAAAGGAGGGGATTAAGGGGTGGTTGTTATATTTTTTATTTCTATATTTCAATATGATAAGGAAATTTTCTAATGTTAACAGCTAATGAGGTCAGGGATTTTCTCATTTTTTTGGCTGAAAAGAAAAAAGCCTCAGCTTATTCGCAAAATCAAGCCTTAAATCGCTTTACTTGGCGCCAAGCTTGCTTAAATCTGAAACGTATACTTGAAATGACTTTGACTTCAGGCATATTTTCATAGCCAAGGGCTCTTAGTGTTGCTGCCCGGTGATGACCGCTTTTAAGGACAATATACCTATCTGGCTGAATAACCCCCAAAACCTTTGATCCCAAGCCTGGATGATAACCTGTTGTTCTTATAGAATCAAACATCGATAACCGCCTATCAACCAGCATTTCTGCTCCTTTTCGGATATTATCAGAAGATAGTGAGTTGGGGTCAATCAATTCATTATTGTTGGTCCTGGAAAAAAAGTTTGAAGCCCCTTTATGAACTGATCCACCAAACATGCCCCCGCTATCTTTGTCCCAGTATTTATAACGACCGAACTGTTCAACCAGCCAATCTGTCCATTCAGATCTGGCTTCATCTGTCTGCCCTGAAATATATTTGATAATAAAGGTGTAAAAAGGCCAAACATCTATAGGTTGTCCGCCGTAACCTTCCTGAAGATAGGCTTGGCTATTGTTGTGCAGAAGTATTGAAATGGGTACAGTGCTCATATTATGTCAATTCTTGTTGTGAATGTTTTCTATCAGTTTCAGGTATTGATCACATGCCCGCTCAACTGAGAATTCCTGACCTCGTTGTATAAGATTCTCTTCAGGTATGGGTGAATTAAGACAGTCAATCATAGCCTGGGCTAGGGCATCTTCATCACCAACAGGTACAAGTGGTCCATATTGACCGTTGGCCAGGATTTCTGCCGCTCCGCTTGGACAATCAGTACTGATAACAGGACATCCGCAGGCCAGTGCTTCTATTAAGACATTAGGCAGGCCTTCCCAGGTAGAAGACAGGACAAAGACGTCTGATCTGGACATGTATGAGTAAGGATTGGCTACAAATCCAGGCAGGTCGACTTCAGAGGCTATTCCCAACCGACGGATAAAGACCTCTAATTGTGGTCGTAATTTGCCTTCCCCGATAATGATCAGCTTGGCAGATACAGATTGTCGCACTCGGGCAAAGCCCCGGATAAGGGTAAAAAAATCCTTTTGTGGCTTAAATCTGCCGGCAGCCAGGATGACCGGAGGTTCTCCTGATTGGAACCAGGCATGGCCGACAGGGTGCTTGGCCTTTGCCAGTAAGTCTGGGGTCACGGTCGGGTTATATATAGTGGTTATGTTATCCCTGGGCAGCTCTGCAATCTCGGCCAGATCGTCAGCAACACCGTTGGAAACAGCTACTACTGCCTCGGCCAGGGGATAGAATCTGCGGGCAAC
>CAYUNZ010000057.1:1697-15172 GCA_964446205.1 uncultured Desulfohalobiaceae bacterium
CTCAATTCCGGATGGGATGTCCTCTAAATAGCGCCCTTGACAGCGGCCCAGGACCAGATCGATTTTATGACCCTTTTGAGCCAGCCCTGCGGCCAGATTCAGCATTGTTCGGCCAACCCCACCATGGCCTAAAGCCCGAAGAAAGATGGCTATATGTTGGTATTGGTAAAAGTAGTTTTTAGTTGTCTTCATAGCTGGGGCAACCTTGTCCTACAAGGGTTAACATGAAAGAATGTTGACCGTGAACGGTTGACTGTAAACGGTCAACATTCTTTGGTTCGATACCCTAGGAAATTTGCAATGGCCTCTGCTGCCCGGACGCTGGCGGATTGATTCGGATCATGGTCAAAGGCCTCCTGGACAAGGATCTCTTGCTGCTGAATATAGGCCTTTGGCTCAACCAAAACCCTATCCAGGGCTGCCGGGAGCTGGTCGATGTCTGTCAGTACCTGGCCTGCTTGCCAGTGACGCAAGTTCTCTTTTGGTTCATGGTCAATCAGCCTGTTGGCATCAAGAAAAATACATGGCCTTGGTCGCCATAAGAACTCGTAAACCTGGCTGCTGACGTCACCAAGATAAATATCAGCCGCCAGGACATAGCTCATGTCGCTGCAGGCCGGGCTTCCTGTATCTAGCAGGATGTTTGGTTTGTTTTGGTATCGATTAAGGGGCCTGGCCTTATGACGAAATGTCCGGGCATAAAGGATCGGATGCGGGGCAAAGATCAGATTAAACTTGGTGTTGTTGCAAAATATATCCAGAACTTGCCGGCCCATTTTGGGCCAGGACGATTCCTGCCGGCTGTAGTGGGGATTGTAAAGCACTATTGGTTTTTTATTGCTAAAGGGGGACTTTTGCTCGGCTAGGAAAGGGGCTACATCAAACTTGGGGTAACCAACCACTTGGCAACGATCGGCCTCAATTGATCCCTTGGATACTAATCTTTGTTTGACTTTGGGCCCGGCAGCCAGGACCAGATCAAATTGTCCGGAACGGCTGTCGAAACCAACTGCCCGGTCTCCAACACCGTGACGGGTGTGAATCATCACCAAGTGTTGTAGTCCTGGATCACGCTTGAGATGCAGACTGGTTTTCTCAGGGGTCACCAGGACATCCAAAGATTTGAACAAGTGACGATTAAAGACCTGGCGAGCCCTTTTCTGAAGCAATATAAAGGGTTGGACAACTTGTGATAGCCAATGTATTGCTCTAGGTAATCTGGCCTTTACGACCTGGCAGCTATGGTCCGGGTACAGGCTCAAGACCCGTTCAACCATATTGTATACTGCTGGACCAGAGGTTATGAGAATGACCTCCAATCCAGGATAGTGACGAGACAATTCACATGCCGTGGGTGCAGCATGCAGTACCTGGTGCGGGGTCTCGTGGTTGAATAAAAATCCAATGCGCATGTCTCTCCAGGGGATCATTACGAGTTTTTTGATATGTTTGGTCCTGTTAACCTAAATGCCCTGACGGGCACAACGAAGCATGAAAAAAAACGTTGACCGTTTACCGTGGACCGTGAACCGCAAGACAAAGGAGTTAAGAAATAAATACTTAATTCTTTTCATCTGAACAGTCAAAATTCTTCACACAACCTTCTATATTTATTGCTATTTTTATTGATTATCGATGACCGACAAGCTAATTCTATAACATTTTGATTTAATTGTGTTATATCTTATAACTATTAACCGATAACTGATAACTTTTAACTGTCCAGTTTTCATGCTAAACAAGCCTATTTAAAAGCCCCGCGCCGGAATAGGCGAAAGGTCATCAGCACAGTCGTTAGAAAGGGATGTTTTCTGTGTCTTGAGTTGATATCAACTTTTACTCCGGAGTGTCTTTCTATCTTCCAAGCCAAGTAGTCCACTCCCCCATCAAAGGTGAAAAAGGCCTTGCTCAATCTCAAAAAAGAAAGCATTTTGCCTTGAATCTTCCTGATCTTCCAGGCCAGTTTACTTTTTAACCGGACCGGACAAGGGATTTTAAAAACCAAGGCACCCGGAGGATCTTGAAGGATGACCTGATAGGGCAACAAAGAACCGGCCATAGAGGTGACCTGGTCATAGTAGTCCTTGTTTTCCAAGACCATGCGGTTGATTGTCTCTGAAGATTCAGGTCTAAGTTCGGTCTTATAGGAAGCAGTCAGAGCCTTTTGCCAGATCTGCCACCCTGTCGATCCAGGGTCAACAATCGGCATGGTCCGGGTCAAGAAGGTCAGTATGGCATTTACCTGACCCCACAAGACTTGATCCTTGATAATCTCGTCCCGGGCGTATAGTATTGAGGCCGGTTGGGCAAACCGGGCCCAGATATAGGTCTGGAACCATTGGCCTGAGGAGGCATTCAGAAAGGTTTTCAGGGGGTATAGGGCGTATTTTGCCCGTATTATCCGGTCCGGCAAAGAGAGTTGCAGATAATAGACATTAGGCGGCACAAGTGTGTTAAAAAGACTTTCCCACCATTTGCAGCCGTGGCACCAATAGCTGTCCACCAGGACATGAAGGTCCAACAGGCCGTTGAGGTCATTTTTTCGGAGGCAGGAGCCGTAGAATAGCACAGCTTGGAGAGAGGATTGGAATCGGTCCTGAAGCGAGTTGACCAGGTTCTTTACATCCTCATGTAGCTGGACATTATTATGTTCTTGGACAAAATCATACAATTGCTGTTTAGCCGATTGTTTTTCTAAGGTCATGACAGACTCAGGTCAAGAAGTTTATTTTTTATCGATCAAAAAAGAGGCCACTCCTCCGTCTCTGACCAGAATAGGCTGATCAGACTTTGGTGGATGAATGAGTTCCCCGTCCAGTACAAGGCTAGGGTTGCAGCCGATCCTAAGCTGATACAGATTATGGCTTATACTGCTGTTCCCTTTTTTATTGCAATGGCTCTTAAACCCAACCAGCAATGAGAAGGTAAACTTAGCCAAGGATCTATACTCAGAGCGTACCAATGTGAACCTAAGCGGGGCGTCCTGTCTCCCCCACCAGGGCTTTAGTCTAAAAATCAGCCGGTTCAAGGTTGTGGTCAGGAAAAACAGGTAATCCTGGCTGGATAAGGAGTTTTCATTGAAACCGAGCCTTATTGGTCCAGCGCCGAAATAGGTCTTACCCTTTACCGCAAGGGCAAAGAAGAGATATCCAATTGCTAAGAGGGAATTGAGATCCCCAATCAGATGAAAACGGCGGATTTTTTTTTGATATATACCGACCCCTGTGGCTAAAAGGCCGGAGCCCAGGAACATGCCGTATAGGACACGGTTTTCTGCTGGGGCAGGCAGATCCAGGCGTAGGATATGCCTGTTGACAACCTTGAAATTTCCTTTGTTATTATATTGGTCGCACAGACGTTGTAAGGCCTTATGTGCTGGGCCGGAAAGGCCGACATCCTTGGCAATGAGATTGTTGCTGCCACCTTGAAGCAAGGCCAGAAATGGCTTTTCTTGGAAGGGTTGATGGACAAACAGGGAGGTCAAAACAGCCTGTATGGTCCCGTCACCGCCATTAATAGCCAGGACTTTCACCCCTTTATCGGCAAATTCGGATATAGCACAGGCAATGGATTTGGGCTCACTGGCCTGTTTATGGACCACATTTGAATATCCGGACAGCATGTCTTCTATAGTGGACAGGGATTTTAGATTTCCTCCACTGTAAGGATTGGTCAACAGACCTATGGTTGGGGGCATATTAACGGCTCGTTTTAGAGTATTTGTTTCGGTTAGGCTTGTGTTGTCTGCTGGTAAAGATCCTTGTCGCCAGAGATGGCTCTTTGGAATAGGGGTCTAGTTCATCCAACCATGAGGTTAAAGATCCAGCAGTGATTTTGACCCGGACTGCCATTAATAATCGAATGATAAGTACAAGTGTTGTAGCCATAGTCCAGACAGCCACGGCCAATAGACCTATGTCCGGATGTCCGGTCAGAAAGCCAGCGGTCAGTAGGAGCATATTCGGATTTCGTCTGGCCGTGATCAGCCTGAAGTAGGAATCAAAAGGTCGCCAGCAAAAGATGCCGAATTTGCCCAGGGCTATCTCAAAAGCCCCTTCCATCATACGTCCTGCCACATATCCAGCCAGGATCAGCCACAGGATTAAGGATAGAGAAGGCCAGGGCAGGGTGGGAAAAAAGGTTTGAAGACCCATACCCCAGGCCAGATACCATATTGGTGGATGGATCAGGTCCAGACCGTGGTCCAAAATATTGCCAAAAAAACTGGAGTTGACGGTTACTCTGGCCAGTTTGCCGTCAACTGTATCAAGAAAGGTCATAATCCAGCCAAACAAAAGCCCCCAGCCAAAAAGTCCAAACCAGAACAAAAGTGTTGTCGCTGCGACCAGGACCAGGCTGGTCAAGGTAACATGGTTGGGCTTTAGACCAGTTTTGGTACAGAGTCGGGTAACCTGCATAGCCAGAGGAGGCCAGACCCATTTGGTAATCAGGTCAGTAACCCCTTTATATGACCCTGAGAACAGATATTTTTCCAAATGGAACTTCTTGTCAGGAGTGATTGGCTCAACAGAAGGTGGATCGATCTTCTTCAACTGTTGCTGAAAGGTAGAGGAGCATAAAGATTGACAGGTTACTTTTCTAGTATTGGACAGTGAATCAGCACTTTTTTTGTTCATCAGGATATCCCGGGCCAGTGAGGCTGATTCGGCCCGGACATGGGCAGCTATGGGCTGGTCCTGAGCCTTGTCTTTGCTTATCAGGAGACAGTTTGGGGTATTGATAAGGGCCTGGATGACCCTTTCATCAAAGAGATAATCCGCCCGTAACAAAAGCACAAAGCTATCTGCTGGCAGGGTCTCGACATCGTCAACAGTCTTGGATACATTGAAGCGCTCAAGTATCCTTTGCAAGCGCTGGTGGGAAGTCAGACCCCAGAGCTTGATGGGGGCAGTTCCAATAAAACTGGCGTACATTTCCATTTGGTTTCCTTTGATATGACTCAAGTGTTTAGTCTGGCTCATCTTACTGATGCCCATATCTGTTCCCAGCAGGTGATCAAACTGCGGGAACTTCTTTCCAAGCGTATGTATGCCTTTTTGTCCTGGCATTTAGGTCGGCGAAGCCATAAACATAGTTCACAGGTCCTGGATCTTTTAACCCGGGAGATTCGTTGTCTTCAAGCGGATCATACCGCTATTACCGGTGATCTTATTCATATGAGTCTACCGTCTGAATACCACCAGGCCAAACAATGGCTGGCAGGTCTTGCCACTGATTCAAGCCAAGTCACAGCTGTTCCCGGTAATCATGATCTCTATGTCTCAAATTTGGGGAAGAGAGCTCTCTCACCATGGGCCGAGTATATGGTCTCGGACAAGGATGTTGATCCCTTTGGTAAAATCCGGTTCCCCTTGCTTCGTCTCAGACCGCCGGTGGCCTTGATAGGTCTGAATACAGCCTGTTTTTCTCCACCTTGCTTTGCCTATGGGCTCTTAGGCGGTCATCAATTGCAAGGATTGCATGAAATCCTGGCTCGATTGAAAGATTCAGATCTTTTTAAGATCCTTCTCCTGCACCACCCGCCATATTCAGGAATAACCTCATTTCGAAAGAGGCTTCTTGATCAGAAAGGCTTGGGTCTGGTTCTGGCGGATAAACCGGTGGATTTGATCCTACACGGTCATGATCATGTCTTTTCGGTTTCTCGCCTGCCAAAGGTTAATCGCATCCCGGTAGTAGGTGCCCCGGCAGCATCGAGTATCAAGGATCATCCTAGCCGGGTGGCCGGCTACAACCTCTTTCGTCTTCGAGTTGGAAAAAACTTTGGCTGGTGCCTGGATGTTCAGGTTAGACGTTATTCCCTGCGAGATAAAGCCTTTTTTACGGATCATCATATTCAGTTATTGCCCTGAGACTTATGAATTTTCGTCTAAGCTGCCATATAGAAAGGGTCAGGAGTATTGCTACCGGGCTCATAAGGATTAAAGGGGCTTTAAGCTCAAAAAGGAGAATAAGGTAGGCCAGGACCTTATTAAAAAAGAAGAAGATGCCCCCGCCGATTGAGGCCAGAACAACGCCCAGGCCCAGAGAATGACCCAAATGTATTTGAAATAAAAACATCGGCAGGATCAACATGATCAGGGCCGGAACCATAAACGGCCTGGTCAGTTTTTGCCATAAGGCCAGGGAGTAGTGCCGGATATTCCCTCCTCTCTCTTTTCTGTCCTCTATGGTGCGAAACAAAGAGGACAGGGCCAGGTTGCCGGGTTTCATGATCAAAAGATGCTGCTGATTGATGCTCAAGAAGGATTGCCATTTCAAACGGTCGTAGCGATGGATTGAAGTCTTTTCAGGGCCATAGTTTTTCTTAATAGCCTCAATAAGTATCCATTCTTTTACCCCTTCAAGAATTGCCTGTTCTGCATAGATTAAGCTGCGCAGATTTTCCTTTGGACCAAAGGAGTAGATATAAATTTCTTTGATCACTCCGCCGGGTGAGATCTTTCTGATATTGAGGAATTCCCGGCCTGATCTGGCCCAGAAGCCTTGAGCAGAAGTTACGGAGAGTGAGGTGGTCCTGATCTTTTGCCCCTGCTGCTCCAAGGGCGGAATTATCCATTGAGAAAAGAAAAGTAGTATCATAGTCAGGAAAATAGAAGTCAAAATAACGCTTCGACAGACATATCCCATGGGTAGACCACTGGCCTGCAAAGCCAGAAACTCTCTATGTTTGGACATGAGTCCCAAAGTCAGGATACTGCCCAGGAGTGAGCTGATCGGGGCAAGCTCCATCATTTTGCCTGGAAGGGTTAAGACCACATAATAGATAGCTTGCTGAATTTGATAATTATTTGTCCCGACATCCTCCAGCTGCTCTGAAAACTCGAGTCCGGAAAACAGGCAGGCCAGGATGAATATGATCAGGACAATACCTTTGATCAGGCTCAAGGTGATATATTGGTCAAGAATCCTCATTTTGATTAAAAACTGGACAGTTAAAAGTTATCCGATATCGGTTAATAGTGAAGTGAAAAATGTCATTAAAACAAAAGGTTATAGAGTTTGTCTGTCAGTTATGACTAGTAAATAGAATTAACAATAAATACAGTAGATTACATAAAGAGTCTTGACTCTTAAGTTAAAAACCAAGATAAGAATTACGTCGTAAGCACAATATTCCGAGCAGGGCAGCCAAGAGGGCCGTAGTCCACCAAGTACCAGGAAAAAAAGCTAAACTGCTGTGCTCTACCCAAGTCTCGGCCATGGACTGGAGGTTGTAATAAACGGCATAGATAAGCATGGCCATGACTACATTCCCATAACGACCCCATTGAGGTCTCAAGCTGCTCAAAGGCAGGCATATTAGGCCAAATAAAAAGGTCATAATAGGGGCGGTAAACCTCCACTGTAGCTCGGCTACTTCTTTCGGCCGGCTTGAACCCAACAGTTTAAAAGTATTCGTGGTTTTTGCTCTACGTTCTAGTTGAGGACTTTGAGGTGGCCCAATATAAATTGTACATCGCTCGAAGCTACTTATCAGATCCTGGGATCTATTTGGTGCAAGTATATTCATGGTACCGTCAAGCAGGAGAAATTTTCGACCGGTGACGGAGCTGTTATTCTTAATCTGCCTGGCCTTGCGGGCAAAGAAAACCTGGACCCTGTTTTTTTCGGTCCTTTGAATAAACACAGTTTCGGCTTTTTGACTACTGTTCTTTTGGCCTATAAAATAGATTTCGTCCTCATTTCCACCCTCTACAAACTGTCCGGGTTCCATCTTCTCCAGCCCATATTGGGTATGAGCCAGGGCCTTAAACTGATAGGTCATTTGGTAGGCCCAGGGGCGTATAAACAAAGATAATCCTGCGACAAGCAAGGCCAAGGCAAGAGATAGCCAAGCAAGCGGGATGAGCAACTGCCTTGGCCCGATACCGCAGCTAAACATGGCTGCGGTTTCATTGGCAGAATGCATGGTCGAAAAAATATATATGCCAGACAGGTAAAAAGCGATTGGCAGTATGACTTCCTGGGCAATCAGCACTTTCAGCAGGATAAGGGGCAGCAGTGTCTCTGTTGGAAGTGACCCTATGGCTACATCCTCTAAAAAGTGTACACTACTGTAAATTAGAAAAATAGTATTCAGGATGGTGACAATAATAAGACAGGGTTTGCCCAGCTCCCGGGCCAGATACCTTTGCAAAATTGACATTTCTAAGTATCCATTAATAGTTGAACGGCTAAGCGCCGGCCTTGAAGATCAGGGTAATTGACTGATATCAAGCTAGTCTCTATCACCAGGGACGTATTCTTGGCAAGCTCTTTAGTTTCGATTGCCCTCCAGGCCATGATCCGGATATAAGAAGCATAAAAAATAATAGATCAATATGCTGATATATTCCTTGACTTTTAAATCCCAGCATACCTTTAATCTTTTCGTAATAACTTTTAACTGTTCAGATAATAAAAAAGGGCTTGACAATGTTTTCAAATTAAATTTAAGTTGATTGTCACTTTGCGTTTTCAGGTGTCCAGAAAGGACATAAGAGGGAACCCTGTGTAAATCAGGGACCGGCCCGCGGCTGTGATCGGGGACGAAAGCTGCATATAAGAGCCACTGCCCAGGACCTATTTGTTATCAAATTGAGTTTGGGGTGGGAAGGCGCAGTGAGCCTTAATTAAATTTTCCTGAGGTAGCATCAGGGGCTTTTTAAACAAGGCAAGTAGGTTGATCCGAGAGTCAGAAGACCTGCCTGAGACAAGAGGTGAATAGCCTTCGTAGCCAAGGTTGTTCCAGGATTGCGGTGGATAAAAAAGGGATATCCCCGAATCGGATGTATTTCGGTTCGGGGATTTTTTTTGGGCTAAATTTGCATGCCCAAGCAGGTATTAAAGGAGTTTATATGTCTAAAGACGAAATTTCTGGTGAAGAGGGTCTTGATATGGAGCAATATTTCCAGGATAGCTTGGAAAAGGATTATTGGCTCCAGGATTTAACAGAGACTTACTTTATGTGCCGGCAACTAAATTATGGGGATGTCGGTTTTGAGGAAAGACTCAAGACAGATTTCCAAACTATGTATGACCATGTTTATGTCAGTCAGGGGGGATGTGCTTGGTGCCAAAACCGGATTGCTCTAAAGAGAAAAAACAGAATCTCAGAAGATAAATATGAATTCGCTGATCAAGAATTGGCAGCATTTAGTAAAGTAATAAGCTTGAGCTGAGTCCCTTGACATGAAAGAATGTTTACCGTGAACCGTTGACCGTTGACCGAAGAAATAAGAATGAAAAAATAATTTCTTAACATCTTCGTCTTGCGGTTCACGGTGAACGGTAAACGGTCAACGTTTTTTTCATGTTTGCTTGTGCCCCTTAGGGCATGAGAGCTAAATTGGGACAAAAATTTCCAGGCATCGATTCATCATTCGAATGGGCCCCATCAGTTTGATGGGGTCCATTCCCCATTTATGATGATTACATGATAAAGTGTTGATTAAAGAGGTAATCTTATGTTGTTGTTTCAAAGAGGGCCAGGGCACTAAGGCAGTTGTGCATATGCCCCTGTCCTGATGATGGTTCAATCTCTTGTTCAGGGAGCTTAAGGCCATAGGATTGACCTGCTTTTTGGGCCTCCAGGATCAGTCCGGCTAGCATGGATAGACTGGTCTCCAGATCAAATCCGGCAAAATTATCAAAATCAAACCAGACCAGATTATTGCCCGGATCAGTGAAATGCTTGCTCAATAATCCGTGTCCACGGGCATAGGCCTTCCAATCAATCTTTTTATAGGATTCACCGAACTCATAGGTCTTGAAATCCTGAAACTCCTCTACACCGGCCCTTTTTTCCTTGGCAAAATCCTGTCCCGGATCCTGATCTTTTGACGGTTGAGAGATATTCTGGCCGGAAAGAGGTTGGGGATAAACCAGGCAGGACATATCAGGTCGGACCCTGGTCAGGCTTTTGAACAGACCAAGGGGATAGACTGAAGAAATGGTGATCTGAGGACAATATATTAGGCCCCTGGACTTTGTTGGGCTTTGGATAAAGACAGATTTATTTTCTTTTCCTCTTAAGCTTACTAGATTATGGCAGTCTTGACTGGCTATGGAGATGGCCTGGCGTTCTCGGGTCAGGTCGTTTTTGATTGTGATCCCAAACAAGGCCTTTTGACCGGCAAAGACTGATTGGCTCTTGTCCGGGCCAATGATCAGCCCGGCCAGATTACGGAAAGTATGAATCAAGGACATGATAGCTATTGACCCAAGACTGAAGGTGACCAGGTAACCGAGATTGTTGTTGTAATTAACCGCCCCAAAGAGCAAGGCCAGGAAAATAACAATAAATATAAGTCCGTATCTGGTTGGCAGGATAAAGATTCGATTCTGGGTTAGATAAACTGGTTCGGATGTTGCTTCGGCACCCCGAAATAGTATTGATAGCCCGGAGGATTTACGTAAAATCATGATTTTCAAAGCTACCACTCATTCAAGATCTAAAATTCACTTTTGTCTTTCCCTAACCAACCCCATAAACTCAGCAAACCCTATAAACTAGCTCACGGCACAGGCACTTCCCTAAAGAGGTTGGTAATGGTATCATTTTTTGTCACCCCGGGCTGGTCTTCTGTCAGCCTGAGCCTGTGGACTACCACCCAGGGCAGAACTGCCTGAACATCTTCCGGCAGGACGAAGTTGCGCCCCTGGAGGAAGGCCCAGCTCTGGGAAGATCGAAGCAGGGCCAGACCGGCCCGGGGAGAGAGGCCAGTCTGAAAATGTTTTGATTGGCGGCTGAAGTCAAGGATGTCCTGGATATAATTGATTAGTGCCTCAGCTGGATGGACAGTTCGAACCATATTTTGGAGCTCAATGACCTTATGGGGTTCAAATAAGGGGATTATATCATTAAGCAGATTCTTTCTATCCCCGCCTTTTAGGAGGTTGCTCTCAGCTGCCCTGGAAGGGTAGTGGAGATTGAGGCACATCAAAAAGCGGTCCAATTGGGATTCTGGCAATGGATAGGTCCCGGCCTGCTCCTGAGGGTTTTGAGTGGCAATAACGAAAAACGGTTTTGGTAAGGGGCGTGTGTTTCGGTCAAGACTGACCTGTCCCTCGGCCATGGCTTCCAGGAGACCGCTTTGGGTCTTTGGCGTGGCCCTGTTTATCTCGTCAACCAGAACAAGTTGGGAAAATATGGGGCCGGGATGGAAGACAAATGAGCCTTGGTTTCTCTCATAGACTGAGACACCAAGGATATCACCGGGCAATAGGTCATTGGTGCATTGGACCCGCTGAAATTCAAAGCCCAAATGCCGGGCCAGGGCCTTAGCCAAAGTTGTCTTGCCGATCCCGGGCAGGTCTTCGATCAGAAGATGGCCGCCAGCCAGCAGACAGGCCATGGCCAGCTCGATCTTGTCTTCCTTGTCCAGAATGACCTTCGAGGCCTCTTGGATGAGCTCTTTGACCTGATAATTTGCAGCCTTAACATCTGTCTGTTTTTTATTCACGCAATCTCCGGATTCAACCTGATTTGCCTTAACTTGAAAGAATGTGAACCGTGAACCGTTGACCGTTGACCGAAGAGATAAGAATCAAGAGATCAATTCTTAATCGCTTTATCTTGCGGTTCACAGTTCACGGTTCTCGGTTCACCATCTTTTCATGCTTGGTTATCTGCTCGGGCATGCAGGTTAGTATATAAGCGCTATCTTGGTAAGCAGACCTGATCAAGCAAACAGACTAAAGATGTTAGGCTTTATTGGCAAGGGTTGTATTTGCCGCTGAAATAAAATGAGCTTAGATATGGTACAAAAGTACGCCTATACAAAGTAAAATGTAGCCCAGGAAACACACGAAAAGGCACGAAAAAAAAGAATAAGAGCTAATTTGTTTGATTGACAAGGTAGTTTTCATGAGGTAAAAAATACTCTGTTAACTAATGATAGCCTGGCCATCTAAGTTTTTTGAGACTGTGCAATTAATTTTTTGCCAAACTCCAGATATATATGGTAATGGAGTAGATAATTGATGCTGTTAAAAAAAATTCTTTTTGCAACCTTCTATATTTATTGCTATTTTTATTGATTATCGATGACCGACAAGCTAATTCTATAATCTTTTGATTTGATTGTGTTTTATCTTATAACTATTAACCGATAACAGATAACTTTTAACTGTCCAGATATTAAGAACAACTGACAAAAATTGTCAGTCAAATGACATAGATTTGTCAGTCTCAGGAAGTAGCTATAGGATTAGTTTTTTGTATTAACTGAGATTACAGGATAATTTTTTTGAATTTAGACCCAGTTTTTAGGACTAATTTTTGCATGAGATATATAGGTAAGAGAATAATTTTGAATTACATAAAGGAGGATCTTATGTTGAAGAAAAAGGAAAACCAAAAAGGTTTCACCCTGGTGGAACTGATGATTGTCATTGCCATTATAGGCATATTGGCGGCTATAGCTATCCCTCAGTACAATGCCTACAAGAACAAGGCCAAGGCCAAGGATTTGATCGGGGTGGCCAGGGGTTGTGCGGCTGATGTAGTTACCACTCTGGTTTCTGCTGACAGTGTTACTCCTAACGCATTAACTTCCTGTTCTAATGGACTTTTGGATAATACAGTTGGTCCTTATCTTACAAATGTTAGTTTGACTGGCGACTTGTCGAGTGAGGTTACCGTTAGTACAACTGGAATTTCTATAATTGCAGAAGGTTCTGTTGATGAAAGTACATTCAAAGCAACATGTGATATATCTGGCCAAAATGTTGAATGTAGAGGGGTTCAATAACTTTGTTTAATAAGTATAACTTTTCCAGGTGATAATTTAATAACTACAATGGGTAGGAAGAAAAATATTTTTGCTAGAAACGGTTTTACACTAGTTGAAATACTGATTGTACTGGCTATAATTGCTATTTTAGCAGCTATTAGTTATACAATGTATCAAAGTTATTTCCAGACAGCTTTTCAGTCAGAAGTTATCAGTAAGATGAAAGAATTGCAATTAGAACAGTCTTCGCGTTTTGCAATGAATGGCACATATGCTTGTAAGATAGATAAGTTGCCTTCTATTGCCAGTGAGGGTGATGAAAATGAATATGTACTTAACAATGACAAAGTTGGTAAAAGAAGATTTACGATGAGTATTGATGATTCAAACTGTACAGAGAGTGGAAGTGATGCACATTATATAATAAAGGTTGAAAATAATCCAAGTGATAATAAATGGAAAGTCAAATGGGAACTTAAGTGCGGGATATCAGTCACAAATAAGTGTGAACCAGAACAAGTACAAGGAAGTGAGTCTGTTCTTAACAGTATATTCTAGATGAATTAAGGTGTATTATTAGCAGCCAAAAAATAAAAATATAGATAAAAAAGGGCAGTTGGACCAACTGCCCTTTTTTATTAAATGCTATACAACTGGACAGTTAACCTTTATCGGTTAATAGTTTTGACTCTTAAGTATACAAAAAGATATGGATATGCCTTTTCATAAGACTAT
>CAYUNZ010000058.1:0-6253 GCA_964446205.1 uncultured Desulfohalobiaceae bacterium
TCATCTCGGTTGTTTTCTTTGTCATTCCACCTGGCTAGGCGTTCCCGGAACCGAGCCAGGGCCACGGTGCCTAAAAAGGCGATCAGGGCATAGGCAATGGCCACGTCAAGAAAGGCTTTTTCGCCTGAATAGACGGTGAGTGCTCCTAGAATGGCAACGATTAATACGGAAATCAGGTCCAGGGCCACGATGCGGTCGGCCGGGTCCGGTCCGATCACCAGACGGATAAATGATAGGCAGAGGCCCAGAATCAGCAGGAGCAAGGTGAGCTGCGTCGCAATTTCCAGAAAAAGGCTCTGTTCCATGCCCGTCATCGAATGGCCTCCAGCACTCTTTTCTCAATGCCTTGCTTGATATTCCGTCGGGTGGTGTCAACATCGTCCAGAAACATGACGTGCACGTAAAGGGATTTCCGGTCGTCGGAAACATCAAGGCTCAGGGTGCCGGGCGTCAGTGATACCAGGTTGGCCACCATCATGATTTCAAAGTCAGTCTCTGTGTCCAGGGGCACGGCAATGACGCCGGGTTTGCTGATATTGCCGGGGGTTATCACGTCCCACAGCACCCGAAAGTTGGAGATCAGCAGCTCCCGAATGAAAAATACAATCAGTTGCAGTACGTTGGTAACCTTGGAAAAATAGGTGTTGTGACCATACAGCGGTCGGGTAACCCATAGGGCCAGATAGCCGATGATAAAGCCAACGGTAAGACCGCTAAGACTTAACTTGCCCATAATGATACTGAACCCCGCTGCCAGAAAGATATTCAGGACAAACAGATTTCTCATATTCCCCCTAGAACTGTATTAACATAGACTTCAGGGTGTAGCAGCTCATGGGCCGCCTGTTCGGCCAGGGCCAGAAACGGTCCGGGCATCAGGCCTATAATAACAGTGATCGCTGCCAGCACGGCTATAGGTAGTATGAGCCGGATATCGGCGGTTGGCCGTATGCTGTCCAAGGATGGTGTATAGGTTTCCGGTGCTGGTTTCCAGAATACCTCGCCCCAGATCTTGGTCATGGAATATGCGGTCAATAACCCTACTACGGCCGCCGCAGCCGCGGCAATGTATGCGTTGATCTCCAGGCTGGCACGGATCAGTATCATTTTGGCCCAGAAACCGGACAACGGTGGAAAACCGGCTAGGGAAAAGGCGGGAATGAAAAAAAAGAAGGCCAACAATCCATGGTGCCGGTAAAATCCGCCCAGCCTGTTCAGGTCCATGGTGCCGCCGATGCGCTGGCAAACGCCGCTGATCAGAAACAGATTGGCCTTGACGATCATGTGGTGCAGCAGGTAGAAGACAGCGCCGGTGATCGCTAGGGGCGTGAATAGGGCCAGGCCCAGTACCATGTAGCCCACTTGGCTGATAATATGAAAGGACAGAATCCGCCGAAATTCGTAATAGGCGGTCGCGCCCAAGACGCCTGTGATCATGGTAGCGATAGCAGCCACCACCAGCAGCCCGTGGGTGTAGGCAATGTTAAAGGTGAAGACCAGGGTAAACATTCGGATCAGCGCATATACTCCCACCTTGGTCAAAAGACCGGCAAGTATTGCGGATACGGCGGCCGGCGGGGTGTGATAGGATGCCGGCAGCCAGAAAAAGAGCGGAAAAAGACCAGCCTTAATGCCGAATGCCACCATGAAGACCACGGCCACCGTGGTGATCAGGGCCTTGTCCGGCACAGCCTGAACCGCATAGTGCAGGTCAGCCATATTCAGTGTGCCGGTAATGCCATACAGCAGACCCAACCCGGCTATAAACAGGAGGGTGGATAGGAGATTGAGCATGACGTATTTAACGCCGCCGTCCAGTTGCCGGGTTTCTCCGCCGAGAATAATTAGCCCGAAGGAGGCGATCAGCATTACTTCGAACCACACATAGAGGTTGAACAGGTCACCGGTTAAAAAGGCTCCACAGACGCCGCCAAGGAGAATATGCATAATCGAGTGGTATCCTCTGTTTATCAGCTTTTCATCGATATCCGCTGTGGAATAGGCCACCACGGTAAAGCCGAGAATGCCGGTTACCATCACCATAATAACGCTTAAATGGTCGGCCACCAGGGTGATGCCAAAGGGCACCGGCCAGTTCCCCGCCTGCATGGCGGTCATGCCGTGAGAAATAGTGTAAAGAATGAGAGCCATGCAGGCGCCTAAATGAATGATTGCGCCGATAAGGCTCAGGGTCTTATGACGGCCGTAATTATGGCGGCAGAGTAGGCAGACTGCGGCAGTCAGGAACGGAATGATAATGGGCAATATCAGCAGCCAGTTCATACGTCCGGACCTTCCGGTTTTGAAGCTCCAGTTGAGTGCATTTCGGTTTCAGGTTCGGCGATGCGCATTTTTTCAGTTTCTACCGTGCCTGTGGCATAATAAGCCCGGTAAAAGAGAATGAAGACAAAGGAGAGCAAGGCAAACCCTATTACAATGGCCGTGAGAATCAGTGCTTGGGGCAGGGCGTTGGCAACGTTTTCGGGCGGCACCTTTGCCCCTTGGGGAATAAGTGGCGGCTGCGGGCTGGATAGCCGGCCAGCCACGAAAATAAGCAGGTTGACCGCATTGGTGGCGATCACCAGACCGAAGATATATCGGATCGTATTACCCGCCAGCATCAGGTAGACGCTGGCGGCAATCATGAAACCACACAGCAATGCCAGAACAAATTCCATGTCAAGGTCTCCGTCGGCTGTTCTTTCAGCTTTCCTCAAGGGCCAGAATCAGGGTCAGGATACTTCCCAGAACAGTGAGATACACCCCGATATCGAAAAAAAGAGGGGTTCCCAGAACAATTTCATAATCATGGCCTAGGGTCAGGGTCCACCACAAACCGGTTAAAAAGGGTTGGCCCGCCGCCAGGCCTGTCAAACCAGATGCCAGGGCCAGCAGCATTCCGATGACTATAAGGTTGCGGGGGGCAAAGCGCAGGGCCTGTCGTACCGAGTCCGCCCCTTCAGCAACGGCGTACAGAAAAAAAGCGGTTCCTGACACCAGCGCAGCGGAAAATCCGCCCCCCGGGGCATTATGGCCCCGAATCAGAAGGTAGACCGAAAACATCAGTATAAGACTGACCAGCAGCCGTGTGGAGGCCCGTAATATCAATGAGTGCATCATTTGTATTTACTCCGTTGCTGTTTGATCAGGGCAAAGCCCGCCAGGCCGGCAGCCGCCACCACGATAATTTCACCCAAAGTATCAAGGCTTCTGAAATCCACTAGGATCACATTGACGATATTTTTTCCGTGCGCCGCCAGATAACTGTTTTGCTCAAAAAAGACGGTAAGAGTGTGCTTCGGATTGACGTCCAGCACCGCCAGCAGCAGCGAGGTGATCAGTATGCCGGCGCTGCCCGCCAGGATGGCGTCCATCAGGCGTTTGAATTGTTTTGGCTGTTCGGACCGTTTTAATGCGGGTAGCCGTAGCAGTATAATGGAAACGATCACCACTGTAAGGGTTTCCACCAGTAGCTGTGTCAGGGCGACATCCGGCGCGCCGTAGTTCAAAAAGAGGATGGCTAGACCGGTGCCAATGACTCCTAGGGCGCAAATCGCCAGAAGAAGGATTCGGGTGGCCAGGACCGTTATCACAGATGCCATGATCAATGCGATCAGCAGCCATTCCCGGATGGACATCAGCGGCAGTTCCCATGCGGGAAAGACATTGATCCGGCTGAGCCATGTATATCCTGCCAGCGATACAAAAGTGGACAGTACGATAAAAAGGTAACGGTGCAACGAGCCGTTCTGCAGCAGTCGGTTCTGGAGATGGCCCAGGCCGGTCACACCCGAGATGAATCCGTCATATACCTGGTCTGTAGTTATCGGAAGGCGCTTTACCGTCCCTCTCAGCAATAGATAAAGGGGACGGTGGAACAGATAAAAGCAGACCCCCATGGTAATGGTCAAAATACTTAAAACAAGAGGCATGTTGATGCCGTGAAATATCTCAAGTTTGATATGATCAGATGACATATGAAAGGCACGTACCGCTGGCGTTATCAGCCAGTGGCCTACCCATTCCGGATTGATGCCGAACACGATGCCGATGCCCCCCAGTACAACCGGACCGCTCCACATGAACACTGACGCGTCCTTGACGGCAGCGTGTTCCGGCCTCGGACGGCCCCAGAACACCCGGACAATCAGGATACCGCCCACGGCAGTCATCAGGGCGTTAGCCAGTACGGCGGCAGAGACGGCCATTTGCGGGCACATGGTTTCGGCCAGGGCGCCCTTGTACATGATTTCCTTGCCGATAAACCCGAAAAACAGCGGAAAGCCGGCCATGGAAAGGCAAGCCGCCACAGTGGCGCAGGCGGTGAAAGGCATTCGCGTGAACAGACCTCCCAGGTTTTCCAGCTGCCGAGTGCCGGTCTGATGATCAACGATGCCCGCCATCAGGAACAAGCCGGATTTATACAGGGAATGAACCAACAGAAATGTCATGGCAGCGGTAAGAGAGGCCGTGGCTTGGCCACCAAGAAACATGGTCATGATGCCAAGGGCGGTGAGAGTGGTGTAAGCCAGTATCTTTTTCAAGTCAGACTGACCCAAGGCCAGGACAGCGGAGCTAACAGCGGTAATAGCCCCGGTGATCATAAGGGTTGTTGTCCAGGCGGGAGTACCCCCGAGGATTGGCTGAAACCGGGCCAGCAGGTAGATACCGCCTTTGACCATGGTAGCGGAATGTAGAAAGGCGCTGATGGGGGTGGGTGCGGCCATGGCATTGGGCAACCAGAAATGGAAAGGAAACTGGGCCGACTTGGTAAAGGCGCCCAGGGCGATGAGGACGAATATGGCGCCATACAGCGGATGCGATCTCAACTGGCTGGCCTGTCCTACCAAGCCGGAGATATCGGCAGTGCCGGTAATAATCTGAAGCAGCAGAAAGGCGGCCAGTAAGGCGAGACCGCCGGCGCCAGTGACCAGCAAGGCCTGACGTGCACTGTGACGGGATCTTTCTGCCTCATATTCAAATCCGATGAGCAGATAGGAAAAAATGGTGGTCAGTTCCCAGAACACAAACAGGGCCATCATGTTGTCGGCCGTAACAAGTCCCAGCATAGAGAGCATAAAGGCATGCAGAAAAAGAAAAAAGCTATCGACGTGATGGTGGCCGTGCAGGTAATTCACTGAATAAAGAGTGACAAAAAAGCCTACCGAGCTGATAATCAGCATAAAAAGCAGGCTCAGGCCGTCGATGGAAAATGTCAGGGAGATATCCAGGCCGGGTACCCACGGCAGGTCAAAGCGAATGGGACCGTCCGACATTACCGGCAGCACCAAGGTGGCAGCATATGTAAATATGAAAAGCGGTAGCAGTGCGCTGCTCCGCAAAATCCAGTCACTGTAGTGGTATCTTGTTTTGTTCATTTACTGAATTAACGATTGGTTTGTTTTAACGAATTGATAAGTATAGCAAAGATCAATGCACCTGTTATCAATTGGCTGTTCTTTAAATCGAAATAGGAGGTGGCTATCTTGCAGACACATTACCGAAAAGAGCAATACTGACTTTTATTATATAATGGGGATTGTAGCAGGAGCGGACATATTTAAGAGTAAAGACTTAGATTACAGTCAGACATACTCGAAAGGGGAAAGTCCCTTTCGGAGCCTAACTGCTTCCAAGAGACCTGCGGTTCCGGTCATCGTTCATTCCCCATTTTTGGGTTTTCAAGAATTCTGTCTTCCAAAATACAAATGAAGTCTTTGGGGATGATATAGAATGACTTAGACTTGGTATTTTGATGAGCGAGTAAGGGTTCTGCCTGCCAAAGTTTCTCGCTAATCGTGCTCCTCGGATCATCCAGGTCACCGAAGATCAAGGCTTTTGAAGGACAGCTTTCGACACAGGCCGGCTGCCTGCCCTTGTCAATCCGGTGGACACAGAAGTTGCACTTGGAAGCCTTTCCTGGCGGATGCTTTTTATAATGAGTGTTGCTTCCCTGGTTATAGCCCTTTTCTTCAGGGAAATAGTCCTGATCAGGATTCATCTCGATTACGCCATAGGGACAAGCCTTGGCACATTCACCGCTTGCCTTGCATTTATCCTTATCAATAAGGACAATACCATCCGAGCGTTTGGATATGGCTCCCTCTGAGCAGGCATCAATACAAGGCGGGTCATCACAATGCATGCAGGCGTATCTGACATAGGTAATACTATCCAGTCTCTCGCTCTCAACCTCAAGTATCCTGTTCCACCAAATACCGGGTCGAGTATCGTTTTCCTCTTTGCAGGCCAG
>CAYUNZ010000058.1:6353-15162 GCA_964446205.1 uncultured Desulfohalobiaceae bacterium
TCCGGCAGAGCCGGATAGCCATGCCTCTTCAGGTCAGTTGAAAAGGCCTCAATCTTGCCTGAAGGGGTGTCAAAACCAGGCTTGCCGTCCGGTCTCAAACCACCGGTCTCGTATTTACGATAGATCTCCTGTCCCTTGGCCGGTATCATGACCCCTTGTTCCTGTTTTTTTCTCAAATCGTCATAGGTTATGTTCCACATACCCAAAATATTATTACAAGCAGCCTCGACATCCCCATGAAAGAAGACCTCTGGATGCCCCAGATGTTGCCCGATCTCCAGAGCGATCTGCCAGTCTTCCTTACACTCGCCGGCCGGTTTAATGGGCGTACGACCAAATACTCGCCGCCCGTGAACAGCGAAAGGGGCCAGCCTTTCAAAGTTCATGGCCGCCGGCAGAACGATATCTACAAAAGCGTGGGTCTGGGGTCGGTAGAAATAATCCACGGCCATTGAAAAATCCAAGGAGGCAATGGCCTCTTGATATTCATGAGTCTGAGGCCAGATCATCATATTCAGTCCCCAACCGAGAAAGGCCTTTAGCTTGCCTTGACGTATCCATTCCACCAGATGATTGGTCTGGACCTCAAACATCTTTTCAGCCCACAACGGGAATGCTTCCAGATCCAGCCTGTGATCCTTCATATCATGCAGTCTCTGCCTTAAACAAAATTCCGGTGGGCCATCAGACCAGGGGGCCATACCTTCCAAAGGCTCGGTCGGCTTTAAGATTCCACCCGGGACATCGATATATCCACAAACGGCCGGGATCAATAATAAGGAGCGATGGTTGTTGGTAGCATTGAGATCATGGGTGGTCCCCTGGGCACTGGTTAAAAGTCCGCCTGGTCCATGAGTGGCATAAAGTCGAGCCGCATCAATGACTTTTTGAGCCGGGACCCAGGTGATCTCTTCGACCCTGTCAGGTGTAAAGCCTTTTACATAGTCCATCAACTCATCCAGGCCATATATCCATTTCTGACAGAAGGACTGGTTATATAGACTTTCTTGGAACATAACATGCATGATTCCTGCGGCCAGAGCTGCTGTTGTCCCCGGCCTTACCTGGAGGTGGATATCGGCCAAGGTAGTAGCAGTCGGGGTCTTACGCGGATCGACAACAATGAACTTGACCCCCCTGTCCTTGGCATCGGCCAATTGACCGTGGCACATAAAGGGCATACCGGAATAGGGTGGATTTGTGCCCCAAATCAACATGACCCCGGTCTCTTGAGTCGGCAAATTGCCCAGGGTTGGAAATCCATAGGTCAGAAACTCGGCCAGTTGAGCAGCTCTTCGGCAGGCGGTCGAGCTCTCGCAGCCATAGTTGGCCGAACCATAAGTAACAGCCAGCCTCTGAACTGCGGCTCTGGGCTCTTTCGGATCGCCAACATAAAAGAAGACCTGATGGGGGCTGTAGTCCTTTTTAATCCGATGCAACTGGGAGGCTATGATCTCATAGGCCTCTTCCCAGGTTATAGGGGTGAAGGCCGGATCCGCTTCTCCCTTGGGCCGGGTTCGTTTCAAAGGATACAACAATCGGTTGGGATTCTTGAGTCTCTGGAGTGTAGCATAGGCCTTGGAGCAGAGAGGTGAGGCCGGGAAATCAGGCCAAGGCTCAATATGACTGACAGTATCAGATTTTTTATAGAACTTAATCCCGCAAAAAGGGAACTCATTGCAGCCGTCACAAAAGGAATAACCCTCTGATTCATGCTCTTCAGGCCCTTGGGTTATGTTTTGGGCCTCATTGAAGTCAGACATTAATATTACTCCAAGATGGGGTATAGATTATCTTTTTCCAGTCCTTTAAGCGATAAGAGTTGCACTGTAATGAGAAGACTGATAAGAATTAAAGAGATACCATAATACATACATTTATTTGGTTTTCATTTCAGGCTATTGTTACAATACTCTACTCCTTTTCTTGGGTCTTCTAAATATTCCTTTCGAGATTAATGGTCTGGGAAGGGCCAAAGCTGTTGGAGCTAAAGAAATGTATTAGTCTGGAATCATTCCAGTTTACCAAGGTAGTTATCTTTCTGATGCCTATTTTTCTCAAATGCTCGATGAATTCATCCATTAATTGTTCACCAACACCTTTTTGTTGGTAATCGGGATCAATCCCGATGGTATCCAAGGTAGCTGCTTCCTGGAAAATTCCATACTCCCCCATATAGATTTCACCCATTACAAAACCTACAATAATCCCTTCCGGTTCTTCGGCTACCAGAGATATGGGTAGATAATCACTGGAATTAAAAAGCTTATCAAATTTAAGTCTATAGTATTCTGGTCTGGATGACTGGAGTATTTTCTCGTCAATTTTAATTACAGCATCAAAGTCATCAGCCTTCATCAATCTGATGTTAATACCGCTTGCGTTCATGTAGCCTCCTTTATAGTTATATGTAATAAGTAAGAATAGTCAAATATAATAACAGATAACTTATTGAATCAGGGATCTATCACAACTAACATTTATAATGTATTCAATTTTTCGAGATTATGTCAACACCTGACTATATTAATTATATTATTTTAATCCGTTAAAAAATACCGTATTAGTTTAATCCTATGAAAAAGAGCTAAACAGTTACAAAATACCTTTTTTTGTGTTTTTGCAAACGGTTATCCAGTTAGCTTAATTTAATGTTGTACTCATGAGTAATGTTCGCCTTAGTCCATACTTTGGACCTTGGATCCGGTCATAGGAACAAAACTAACCGGGATAATGTCTTTTTCTTTTATTTTTCCTGAGGTCTTGGTCATTACCTTCAGCTCTTGACTCTTTTTACCAACCGGAATGATCAGCCTGCCTTTTTCAGCCAGTTGGTCAAGCAAAGGAGGTGGAATTTTAGGCGGAGCACAAGTGACAAGAATGGCATCAAAAGGGGCGTGTTTTTTCCAGCCCATAAAACCATCTCCTACTCTGATTCGGACATTATCATACCCGAGCCTTTTCAACTTTTGTCTTGCTTCTTTAGCTAATGATTCTATAATCTCAATGCTATATACTTTTTTACATATTTTAGAAAGTACAGCAGCCTGATATCCCGAACCTGTACCTATTTCAAGTACTTTTTCGTCCGGATCAATGTTAGCTAGTTGGGTCATAAGGGCAACAATATATGGTTGAGAAATGGTTTGATCCTGACCTATTGGCAGGGGGCGATCATGGTAAGCGAGATCTCTATATAATTTAGGAACAAAAAGGTGTCTTTTGACCTCAAGCATTGAGTTTAAAACTGATTTCTCTGTAATGTCCCTGGATTTGAGCTGCTGCTCAACCATTTGTTGTCTTTTGATTACATACTTATTACCACTGGTCCCAATGATAAGAAATAAGCCAAGTATGGACATACAAGATATTATTACTCTTTTAAATACCATAGCAGTTCTCTCTTTCTCATTTTTTCTGTCTAGAAACAAAACAGATCAACAAAAGACCTGCTCCAGCCATAAAGGCATCAGCTATAAAAGTTAGATGATAAGCAGAGGTAAAATCATGCACCAACCCGCTTACCCAATGAACACTTATGGCCCCTAATCCATAAAAAGGGGTTAGGGCACCTATGACCGTACCCATAAGTTCTCTGGGGAAATAATCACCAGCGCAAGCCCCGTACAAAGGGAAGGTAGCCCCGTAAAAAATTGCCATTAAACCAATCAGAATAAAAAGAACGGTCCAGATATGACCAAAAAAGTAGATACCTATAATGGCAATCGTAATGCATAGGTTAGATATACTAATAGTCTTTTTTCGGCCCCAATAGTCGGACAAAGGTGAAATGGACAATACGCCTAAAATTTGGCTCAAACCATGGACAGTTGCCAGCAGGCTGGCTGTCTTGATAGGCATGCCAAGATCATATTTCCCATAGTCAACCATAAAGGTAGTCACACCGTAAAGACTATAAGCAATACAAAAATAAGAAAGACCTATCAGCCAGAAGTTCTTGTCTTTGAAAACCTCAGACAGAGAGGCTTTGGAGAGATGAGCTGCAACGTTCTTTGAAGTCTCGCTTGGAACTCTTGTGTGTTCTCCCCAAGGCAGACTACCGATAGATTCAGGGTTATTTCTCAAAAAAAGCCAATTGACTATAGCCATGATCAGGGCGCTAATACCCAGTAAATACCAAGCATATCTCCAATTGAAGTAAAGGACTATCAAAGGGAATACCGCCCCCATGGAAGCAAATCCTAAACCATATCCAGTAGAGAGTATTCCTAAAGCCAGGCCGCGACGCTTTTGGCTAAACCATCTCTGAACGACTGTGATAACCGAAGTCCACATCCCTGTGGATCCGATACCAGCAATGGCGAAAAAGAGGCAGGCTGACCAAATTGATTGAGCCGTGCCCATAAGTATAACCCCTATCCCTAGTATGAAGGCACACATGGTTATTATCCTGCGAGCCCCAAATCGATCGGTCAAATATCCGGTCAAGGGGGTTAGGGCGATATAAGTAAAGAGATAGGCATTGAATATGGTCCCACTCTCTGTTCGGGTCAATTTGATATCAGCGATCATTTCAGGTAAAACAACCCCATAGCCAAGACGGACAGAATAGTTTATAAACAGATTGACAAAACAAGTGGCTAAGATGATCCAGGCCCAATGAAACAACAAGGGTTTATTCATATTCTGGTTCCTCTTTTAAAAATTCTTTCAAGATCTGAAATTGTTATATAGCTATTTTTATAGACCAAGGCAATATTAATCTTGCTCTTCGAGCAAAGGGGAAGGTATGTTTTTTGACAATTTGCTGATCGGCCACGTAGATTGTCCAGAAAGGACTGGTCTGACCGTTTTCTTGCTTAAGGAGAGAGCTATCTGTAGCTATACAGTATGTGGTTCCGCTCCGGGGACCCGTCAGGTTGTAAGCCTTGATCTGTCCAACTCCTTGCAAGAAATTGACGGGCTCTTGTTCACAGGAGGCAGTGCTTATGGGTTGGGAGCAACAAACGGTATATTGCAATGGTGCGCTGAGAAAAACAGAGGCTTGAATACCCCAGCCGGACCAGTGCCTATTATTCCTTCAGCTTGTATATTTGATCTAAAAAGTGATAATCTTGTCTTTCCTACACCAGAAGATGCCTATAGTGCATGTCAAAGTGCCAGTCATAAATATAAACGGGGTAGAGTAGGAGCTGGATGTGGGGCTGCTGTAGGGAAAGGTTTAGAAAACGGTCATCCTATGACCGGAGGTTTCGGTTGGTCCCATCTCCAATCAGGACCGGTTCAAGTAATGGCCTTTTGTGTGGTCAATGCATACGGAGACATATTCCAAGAAGGGGATCTTGTTGCTGGGGCAAAAGATGAACAGGGAAATTTCCTGAATATATCCAAACATATTCATGAAGGCAGTAAAAGACTCCTGCATCTTGGTGATCAAAACAATACTACCTTAGTGGCTGTATTTACCAATGCTTTTTTGTCACAAAAGGAGCTTTGTATTATCTCCAAGATGGGTACGGCCGGGATTGCCAGAGCTATTTACCCAGCTTTTACACCATGGGATGGTGATATTGTCTTTTCAATTTCTCTGGGAAAAGTAGCAAGTGATACTATGACCGTGGGTAACCTAGCTGCAGAGGCAATCCGTTTGGCCATTATAGATGGGGTAAGAGAATCTGAAGTAGTATGATATTAGTCAGTTAACTTGAAAAGAAACGTGGACCGTGAACCTTTGACCGTTTACCGAAGAACTAAGAATAAAGGGATAATTTCTTAACATCTTCGTCTTACTGTTCACGGTTCTCGGTTCACATCTTCCATGCTTAGTTATACATGCAAGGACATGCAGATTAATAAAGACAAATAGTTGTCAGAAAATCTGTAAGGATTGGATAAATTTTATTGCTTGACCTGTATTGACTTCAACAATGAGAATTAATTTAAAAAAATTGTCAGAAGGCAAGAATTTTATGATTAGAAATGAGGGTAAAACTTACCACTATTGTGGTCGGGAATTTTCAGAACAAGAGATAGAGACTATTCAGAAGATCATCTTTATGGACCCAACTCAAACTCGGACCGAGATCTCCAAGCTAGTTTGTCAGGCCCTAGAATGGCTCAAACCAAATGGTGGTCTAAAGGACATGAGTTGTCGTATTGCTTTGTCAAAGATGTATAATGACGGCCTTATCCTCTTACCACCATCAAAAAGAGAAGCCCCTAAAAAGATTGTCCACCGTATTCAGAGAACAAGCGCCACTGATCCTGACTTTGTTATTGACAAACCAGTTGATCAGATTTCTGACCTAAGCCTAGTCCGAGTCCAATCTACATCTGATTCAAAGCTTTGGAACGAATTTATCGACCGTTATCATTATATCGGGTATGCAACTCTCTCAGGAGCTCAAATAAGATACTTTGTCTATAGTCAGGACCAAATCCTTGCTGTGCTAGGCTTTGATTCTTCAGCTTGGCAATTGGGACCTCGTGATCGTTTTATTGGTTGGACATCCGAGCAACGCCAGAAAAATCTTCATCTGGTTATCAATAATGCCAGATTTTTGATACTTCCCTGGGTGTACTCCAAAAATCTGGCTTCAAAGATTTTGTCCATGGCCTCAAGGCAGATCCTTATCGATTGGCCAATATCCTATAATTACAAGCCTGTTCTTATAGAAACCTTTGTTCAGCAGAATACTTTCAGTGGGGTCTCTTATAAGGCGGCAAATTGGATAAAAATCGGTCAAACCAAAGGTCGGGGGAAATTGGATAATAATGTAAAAAAACTACCAATCAAGGACATTTGGTTATTCCCCCTGAACAAGAATTTTCGTCAGCTTCTTTGCCAATAACCAGTTAAAATCTCACAAGCATTAAAGTACGACAAAAGAGTTACAAAAAAAGACTAACTATATGCACCTAAAAAACATAGAGAACATCTTTTTTATAATCCTAATAGGTGGCGTCTCAATCACTTTTGTTTGGCTTGTTCGTGATTTCTTACAGCCAATATTTTGGGCTATGCTTCTGGCCTTGCTATTTCAACCTATCTATAATCGGTGTCTTAAATTATCAGGTGCTCGGCGTTCCCTGTCCAGCATTTTGACTGTGTTAGTTGTTCTCCTTGCGGTTATAATACCTCTTTTTCTGATTGGTCTTGTTGTTTTTCAGGAATTTATGTCCTTGTACCAGCGGATAGTTTCCGGACAAATTGATTTCCAAGAACCTGTTAAATTTATAGAACGCTATTTGCCGATCGCTGGAGAATATCTGCAAAATTTCGGTCTGGAACTCCAGGAGATCAAACAAGGATTATCCAATGCTGCTGTGGTTGTAAGTCAATTTGTCGGCAGCCACCTAGTCAATGTCGGTCAAGATGCTGTAAGTTTTATGGCCCTTTGCTTTATTATGCTCTATCTTTTGTTTTTCTTTATCAAGGAAGGAGACAGGTTGTTGGAAGCAATAGGGAAAGCCCTACCATTGGGAGATGCCCGGGAAAAATTGTTATTCGCCAAATTTGCTGAGGTATCAAGGGCGACAATAAAAGGCACTTTTGTTGTTGGTTTGGTTCAGGGATTCTTAGGGGGATTAATATTTTGGATTTTGGGCATAAATGCGGCCATATTCTGGGGTGTAATTATGACCTTGCTTTCCTTTCTACCCGTTTTGGGCTCTTCCATTGTCTGGTTGCCAGCGGCAATAATCTTATTGGCAACAGGGAATATTTTTAAAGGCCTTGTGCTACTTGCTGTGGGAACAATTATCATTGGACTCTCGGATAACCTTCTGCGACCTCTTTTGGTTGGACGGGAAACTCAACTTCCGGACTATTTAGTTCTGCTTTCTACTTTAGGGGGTATTACTATTTTTGGCGTTACAGGCATTGTCATCGGGCCGGTTATTGCAGCACTCTTTTTAGCAGTTTGGGACCTATTTGGACAAGAGTTTGGTGAGACAGATACAACAAGTAATTTAACTGCCTCAACAACCAAACAACTCGGTCATGACAGAGATTGACTCATAAAGATTGGACATGTGGGTTTAAGTTAATCATTTAGAAAAAAATGGATGATCAGGTTGGCTTTACAACTAGTTATAAGTACTTATGTACTAATTATATTAGAGCTCAGGAAAATATAATGTATCTAAGCTGCTAGGAGGTTAAGATGAACAAAAATAAGGCCCGAGTTATCAACATCAATGAGGCCTTTAAGGATAAGATAAACAAACTTCAGAGACAAAAAGAATCCGGCAAACTCCGCAGCAATGAACTGAATAGAATTTTGTCATTGGTCAATAAGATTAAGTGGAAAAGAGACTTGACTAAGGATGATCTTCGCGACTTGCATGAGATTGAGTCAATCCAAAAGGGTGACTTAAATAAAATTTATCCAGAAGAATCTTTTTTTATGCCGGCCTTTCCTAAGTCTTTAGACGGGCGTCTTTATTGGTATCAAAACTTTGAAAAGAATCCAATCAGAGAGCTTGATGAGAAAGAAAAGGACTTATGGCATCGTTTCAGTACACATGGATTTCAGGGTTATATAAGAAGAGATGGAAGTATTCGCGCATATCTCTTGTCAGGGCGCTACGATCAGGGGGATTAATGCTCAACTTACAGGCCCTGGCGGACAAAACGAAGCATACAGAAGACGTTTACCGTGGACCGTGAACTGCAAGATGAAGAAACTAAGAAAGGGTGTATTCATGCTTTTCTTCGGTTCACGGTCAACATTCTTTCATATTAACGTCCATCCAGCCCTTTTGAAAGGGCTGGACAACGAACAATGAAAACCTCCCGATAACCTTCTAAAATTATTCTTATAAATTTTCATTCTTCTTTTCGTGT
>CAYUNZ010000059.1:0-14707 GCA_964446205.1 uncultured Desulfohalobiaceae bacterium
TCATGAATGTCAATGGCATGGGAAAAATAAACTCTGATTACGGCTATCTCTTCGGGAATAGTGTCCTTAAAGAACTTGCCAACCATCTAAAGAGTCTCTCTAAGGAGACAACTTTTATCAGTCGTCTCAAAAACGATCTGTTTGCAATTCTTCTGGCCAACGAAGGAGCTCAAAAGTGCCTTAGCATAGCCAAGCAATTAAAACTAATGCTGAGAGATAATCCAATTGAAGATCCCATAACCCATATCCAATTGCATATTTCACTTTGTATCGGATATACGGTCTACCCCAATGATTTCTCCGGTAAGCTCATAAGCACCATTGCTCCTGAAAAAGCGCACTGGTTGTTGGAAAATGCCTTCACTGCTTTAAAAAGGAGCCAAGGCCTTAATTCAACTCCAATAATTGGCTTCTCTGATATCATCCAGCATAGCGGTTTGATACTGGATAGAACCACACCTGAAACCCTTCAGACTGACCTTGGCTCGGATGTGCAAGCCAGAGAAGGTGATCACTTCTTTGTCTTTTCTTCAAACACCCCGGAGCTAAAGTTTGATTCATTAGAGGACAACGAAAAAAGATTCTTTAAAGGGGAAATAATCCTCACCAAAGTCTACGAAAGATCCTCTCTGGCTGAAATCCTTTATTTGCAAAATCCGAAACAAGATATCCATCCCGGTGATAGGCTCTTATTGCATGAGAATCTAGAGCAAGAACAAATAGATATCGAACCTTGTGAGCAGGAACAGAGCGTAAGCAGCTCTACCTTGCAAATCCTCTCTTTAAGGAATTTTTTTGCCTCCTGGCAAAGAGAGTCAATGAATACAAACAAATTCTGCCTAGCTATTTGTAATTGCAAATTACCCACAGAAGTTTCTCCATATGAAGACAGACCAACTGAAGAATCTAATCTGGAAGACTTCCTTGCCTGGACACTACCACCAAAGATAATTACCGGCAGATATGGATATCACAGTCTAATTATCTTCTTCCCTGAATATGAACAAGAGCAGGTCAAGCCTTGGCTTGAGGATTTAAATCAAAGGGCCTCAGAGGAGCATTCCCTCCTCTTCCATATCGGACTGGCTCAATATCCATGCCTTTTTCACTCTAAACGTGAGACAATGACCAACTGCAAAAAGGCCCTAGAACATGCCAAACTACTAAAAGCCCCGGTTGTGGTTTGTTTCGATAGCTTGTCCCAAACCATCTATGCCGATAGAGTCTTTAATCAAGGCAATATTGCTCAAGCCCTGTCAGAATATCAAGTAGCTCTTTTTCAGGACCCACAAAACAACCTGGCCAGGAATTCCCTGGCTATATGCCATGCCTATCTTGGAGAAAAGGATGCAGCTTACAAAGAATTCGAAAAGATTGTCTATCAGGAACCCAATAACACTATGGGTCTCTATAACTTAGGATACCTATGCATGAAACTCGGTGACCACACACAGGCCAAATCTCTATTTGAGCATTGTCTCAATCTCTCGAAAGAAAAATCTTATTGCCTCCTCCGTCTTGGTCAAATATCAGAATCTCTGACAAGGTACCAAGAGGCCAAAGACTATTACTTTCAAGCCTGTGAATATAAAGAAGGTAAAAAATACGCTTATAGGTACCTGGCCCAAACCGAACTTGCCCTTGAGAACAAAGAAAAGGCCAGAACTCTACTTCACAAGGCAATTACTCACAACCCTTTTGATGCAGAGGCCATTTATCTTTTGGCCCATTTGTACCAACAGCAAGATGAGGATATGGAGCTGATCGAATCTTTGATCAAGAAAAGCCTTGCTTTACAACCAAAATCAACAAGATATCTCCTATTTCTTGAAAATATCTTGGTTCAACAAGGCAAGAGAGAAGAGATCCGAGCACTACAATCTAGAAAACTCAATGGATTTTCTCGCTACTCCCTGATGCCGACCCAGGGGAGACAATAAGGGTATAGGCCTTCCCCCACTGAAAATATTGATTGATAACCGCCTGGACATCTTGATTGCCCAAAGACATAGCTTTGTCAATCATGGTCTGATAAAAATTCAGACCCAATTGATAACCCAAAAGATCAGAGGCCTCGCTACTTCTATTGAGAAGCGGCTGACGCTCTTTAGAATATTCAATCTGAAGCAAATTTTTGGCTCTATGCAAATCACCTGGACTGACAGGTTCTTTTTTTAACTGACTGATGATGTCTTGAAAGTGATCCAGACATATTTGGGTTTTGTCAGGATATGTGCCTATATAAAAACCAATCAACCCTGTAAATGGAGTTCGCCACAAAATCGGTGATACCTGATATCCCAACCCGTACTTATCCCGAAATTCCTGAAACAATATACCACCTTGGCCAGCCAAAATCATCTTTAACAGTGAAATCGCTGCATTCGAATCGTGGCCCAAACCCGGTATAGGGAACACGACTACAACATGGGATTGATTCCTATCAGCCATATATAATCTTAAATCCCTTCTATCAGACCAGACAACTTCAGGAGGGGGTTCAGTCCAATCAGTTTGAACAATTTCCGTTAACCTTGAAGCAACAGATTTGACCCGATACTCATCAAACTGACCACAGACAGAAAGGACCCAAGGTATACTCCTTTGTTTCTGCCAAAAATCACTGACGTCTGTGGTATTGAAATTTTCAATTACTGAGGTATATCCTAAGGCATAATAACCATAAGTATGCCCAGGAAAAAGAAAAGGGAAAAGTTCTCTTGAGACCAAACCCAAGGGATGATCACCTTGTTCAATAATTTGAGCCGACTGTTCATTAATAGCTTTACCGAGCTCTCCTTCCAGAAAACCAGGTGCAGTAATTATCCCTTGAAAAAGCTCTAATATGTCAGATTCAAATTCTATAGGGTACTTAGCCATTATAGTAAATTGATCCCTAGTTGCTTGAGCCTCAACAATAGACGCTCTTTGGGACAGATATCTTTGAATCTCATTAGCTGTCCTGTCCTTTGTCCCTCGAACAAGCATTTTGGCTGTTAAACAGGAGATGCCCTGTTTTGACCTCAATAAGAGTCCATCCCCACCTCTCCAGGTCATATCAATAGCTGTGTATGGTAAGGTCTTGTCTGGAAGCAGGACTAGTTGACAATTATTGGCTAGATCAATTATTTGATCTGTTTTTTGATCAGACTTCTTTATTGAAAGAGGTTGCTTTTGGAATCCATGAGCCCAGATACTCTGCAACTCCTTTAAAAAAAAGTCACTATTCAGAGAGGAGGACTTTGGCAGAAAAATCGTCCCCCTTAATAAATCCGGCCGTAAATATTGTCTAAATACAGCACCCAAATCTTCCTGCTTGACATGCTCCAACTGATGGAAATAATGGACTTCAGCCTCTAATTTTTTTTCAAAAAAAAGGAAATAGCCCAATTTTGAGGCAAATCCGGGTAGGGTTTCCTTGATCTGAAAAATTCCATCCTGGATATTGAAAACAGCTCGATCAATATCTTCCTGGCTAATATTTTCCAAAACACTATCTGACATTATTTGTAAAAAACGCTGCCAAAAAGTCTTTATCTGCTCAATTTCCATCTGGGCTTGAATATAAAACATCCCTTCCCGTTCAAGAAAAACTGGCACTACGGCTATATCATGGACCAAGTCCTCTTGATATTGAAAAAGGTTATAAAACTTGGAGGTCTTGTCCCCGCCCAATATATAAGCCAAAACTTCCAAAACCTCGCTATATGGGGAAGAGAAAGGAGGCAAGGGGAAACCGATACCCATATAGACACTATTCCAAGAAGATTGCTTACAGACAATAGATGGAGAGGACTCTTTATAGCTCCGATCTACATATGGCGGTTCTTTTCTTAGAGAGGTATTTTGTACTTGTCCAAACAGATTATGGGCATACTCCAAGACAGATTCTTCCTGGACATCACCACAGACAACACAAACCATTGATTGGGGTTGATAAAGACGATCTAAGTAGGATGAAATAAGCTCTTGATTGATTCCTTTCACTGAATCACGTGAGCCGATAACCGGCCTCTCATACTCCGAGCCCTTCCAAACCTGACTTTGTACAGATTGGAAAAGGCTGTGCTTAGGTGACTCCTGATTCTGTTCCAGCTCAGACAGGACAACTTGTTTTTCCAGCTCCAATTCTTGATCATCAAAAGATATCTCAAAGCAAAGCTGATATAGTACATCCAAGCCAAGAGACCAATTCTTAGCCGGCAAATCGATCATATAGACTGTGTAATCAAAACTGGTTGCCGCGTTCAAACTCCCACCAACAGCCTCTATCTCCTGAGACAGTGGGACCCCTGACTTACGGCCATGCCCACGAAAGGCCATGTGTTCCAAAAGATGACTGACACCAGCCTCTTGGTCTTGTTCATAGGCTGAACCGGCATGCACGTACATCCGAAGGACCACTAGAGGGAAACGATGATCTTCCTGAACAAGTAAATCCAATCCACTTGGTAAACTAGAGACCTTATCCCTATTCTCCAATATATTCTGAACACTCTCATCCAACTTCATAAACACTCACTTCAATCTCTGCCTGAATAACAAATCGGCTTGAAGGATCAACCTATCTTTGTTATATTTATAAGACAAGATATGATAAATTGTTGACTACAAAAAAAGAGAGGTAAGGATGATTACCCCAGAGATGATTAAAAAGGAGAACCAGGTTTGGAAAGAGCTTCAGGATGACACTCTCCGTTTAGAGATTATAGAAAGATTTAAAAGACAAGGGGTACATATCCCTGTTCCGCAGAACACCTATATCCAAAGCTCTGTCTCTATTGGGCAGGGGACAATTATTCTACCCAATGTTTTTATCTTTTTAGATAGTCAAATCGGTCAAGGATGTATTGTCTGGCCAAACAATATAATTATCTCTTCCAAAATTGGGGACAATGTCGGCATTGAGTCCTTTTCCAAGATTGAAAATTCGGAGATAAAGGATTCTGTGACCATTCGTTCCCACTCAAAGATCGCTGGCTCAACCCTGGGGCAAGGTTGCAAGGTTGGCCCTCAAGCCTGTCTTGGACCTAAGTCCTCCATATCTCCCCAAGTAGATGTTGGGAGAATAATCACCTCCAAAAAAGACTAAAAAATGGCTCTGATCCGAACCCTCTTAAGCTTATAGAGGGAAAAGTCACACCTTTTTTTCTGAAACAAGCCTAGCAAAGTGCTCAAAAGACCGGTCAAAGGTTGCTTCAGCCTTGGCAGGGAAACAACAAGCCGGCAACTCTCTGTCCCTTAGGTGATGCTGGATACACTCACAACAGATGCCTTTTCTCGGACAGGGTTCGTAAGTACAGTTGCAAGACTGGAGATTTTCTTCTTTGTTGCATTCAGCCATAAATAAAGTCACTCCTTATTGGATTTATTGTCTAAAGGCCATAATCCAAAAACACTGAACAAAAATCCTACGCTTAGGTAGCAGATCAATCTTTGATTACAAGGATCAAGCCCTCTTGTCCCTATTTTTGACTCCCTTATTCATCCCACTCCTTCAAGGAGATAGCTTCATCTATCAACATAATAGGGATCTCTTCCTTGATTGGATAAACTAGTTCACAGCTTCGACAAATGAGTCCATCTTCTTGTGATGCCAACTCCAAATCACCTTTGCATTTCGGACAAGCCAATATGTCTAACAATTCTTTATTCAAGACCATAATTCCCTCCTATTGTAATTGTCACCCATTGAGTCTTGTAACATGGTCATTGTTGAGATACAACTCTTTATCGCAAAGCACAACAAAAACTCACTACATCAATTCAGGGTAAACAAAGCAGTTAAGACTAACACAGAGACCTAAAATTTTATGACTAAAAATATTATTCCTGAGCTTTTGGCACCTGCAGGCTCTATGGAACATATTTATACAGCCCTCACCTATGGGGCTGATGCAGTATATCTTGGTGGACCTGAACTCAATTTAAGAGCTCAAAATCAGGGATTTCAACTGGATAGACTAAGTGAAATTATCCAACTTGTTCATCTTTATGGGAAAAAAGTCTATTTTTGCCTCAATTCCTTTCCTGACCAGGATCAGCTGCCCCAAGCCCGTGACTACTTATCCAGCCTCAAACACCAACCACCTGACGGCCTTATTGTCGCTGATCCAGGCTTAATACACTTAGCTCAAGATATTGTGCCGAGCATCCCTCTTCATTTAAGCACCCAGGCCAACACTACCAATAGCTGTTCCATACGTTTCTGGCAAGGTCACAATATCCACAGGATCAACTTGGCCAGAGAACTCAATTGCCGAAAAATACGCAAAATCAGAGAAGAGGTACCAGATATTGAATTAGAGCTTTTCGTCCACGGGGCTATGTGTATGTCCCTTTCAGGACATTGTCTACTCAGCGCATACCTCAATCAAAGATCAGCCAATCAGGGTCTTTGCGCTCATCCTTGCCGTTATCAATACCGGGTTCACTCCCTCTTACTTGAAGAGAAAAAACGTCCCGGGCATATCTTGTGGGAAGTCTTAGAAGAATCTGATTATTCGTCTCTCCTAGCCAGTGATGACCTTTGTCTCATCAAGTATCTACTCTGGTTTGTTCGTAACCGAATCAATGCCTTAAAGATTGAAGGTAGAATGAAGTCAAACTCCTATCTAGCTCCAATCCTTGATGCCTACAAAACCGCCCTTCAAGACATTACAGTCAATGATTTCCAACCCAAACGTTATTTACAAGAAATCGAAAAAAATCTCACTCGTAGACTCTCAACTGGATTTTTCCTGCCCAAAAAAAGAGCAACCGTTCTGACATCACCTTGGCAAGTTGTAAAATGTCCTGTTATTGCTAAAATTATCGCTCAAGAAGGCCCAAGTACCTGGCTGGTCAGCATTCGTCATAAATGGCTTGCTGAGTCAGGCTTTCAAATTATGGTCCCTGGACTTTTGAGACCGGAAATTTATCCCCAAGAATATATCCTTGAGAATCATGCCGGCAGCAGACAGACTGTAGTCCATCCCGGACAAACAGCTAGGCTTAGATGCGATCACCCATTTTTGCAACCCAATCTCTTCTTACGACGAAGACCACATAATAAAAGCCCTCAAAAGAATGCCTTTTGAACCAAATCTACCTGAAAAAGGCACAGATAGATAAAAGAGCACCCGGAAAGAGCTATCCAGGACATAATTACACTTAGGATCATGGTCCCTTTAAGGCGTAGTGGTGTATCATGTTGAACTACCTTTATCAATAACCAGATCGGGAAGAGGAAACACAGACAACTAATAATGGTGGTAATGAATATAAGCTCTATGGCTATAGGGCTCTTATCTGGTCTGAAGTACAAAAATAGGGCCAATATCATTGGGATCACTTGTAAAGCAAAAGGTAATGCCCATTTGGCCGCCAAAGGGACAGCATAACGATAGTAGTCTCGCCCAAAATTATCCTTTTTCCTGCGTAAAAGCAGGAATAAGAGCCCTAGCAAACCAGAACCTCCCAAGGCAAGCAAAAGAAAGTGCCCCAAAAATAGCAGCCATTTAGTACTTAAAACAGGTAGCCAACATATCCTCCAAAGTCCCGGAGTAGGCACAATTTGAGGATAACCAGAGATCAAACCCATTTTGATATTGAAAAATGAATAGACCCCGGCCCATAGACTTAGCATGGACAAGAGGCCAAGACCAAGATGCCAGGGCTTCTTCTTTTTCATTTTCTTCCAAAGTAAGAGATAAAAAAGTATCAACAAAAGGCCGGAAGACAAAAGCAGACTTGGATACAACAAGGCTTCCCCTGGCAAGTTTGTAATCAACCGGCCCCATTGTGGGACAACCTGAATTGTCAAGTGGATAATGCCGGACATTAAGACCACTCCCCATATCAGGGACCATATACTCAGTCTCGTAATCTGTTGAGCAAATTTATCTCGAAATACATTTTTATTCTTCCAGGCCGATAGCTCACTAATCCAAGCCACCAAAATACTTCCCCATGAGGTGGAAAGAATTATTGCCACCAAGGCACCAAAGAGACATAGGCAAAAGATCTCAATGCCAGTGTTCATTACAAGACTCCACTTGATTTAAGTTTCGTAGGCCAATTACTAAAAGTTATAGAGCCATTAAGATAGATCATGCCCCAAATCCAAAAAAGGTATTTTTGCCTTATTTTGCCAAGAGAATCAAGGTAATAGATTCCAGTTTTAGTTCGTTGCAAAATATTTCCAAATAAATTAATATAACTCAGCAATAAAAATATAAATTTTACAGATTTTTAACAATTAACTTGACTTGTGGTTAATTATTATGAGTTTATCCGAACAGGAATTTTATCAAGAATATTGGGCCTGTCTAGCCTTAACACATACTGAAAAGCTTGGAGCCAAGACCTGGAAGAAGCTCCTTGATTTTTACGGTTCCGCTAATGAGGCGGTCCAAGACGCCCAGAATTGGACAAAACGAAATCTTGTTCGCAATTCTGTTGCTCAAACATTTTGTCAAGGGCATTGGCAAGAGCAAGCCCAAAAGGAATGGGACCAAGTAGACAAATTCTCGGCCACAGAGACGATTTTATATATCGATTCTAGATACCCGGAAAGATTACGTCAGATTATCAACTCCCCACTCTATCTCTATGCTTTGGGGGATATAGACCTCTTCCATCGTCCCTGTCTAGCCATTATTGGTTCTCGCACATGTTCACGTTACGGCCTTGAGATCGCTAGAGACATCTCTTATGAACTCTCCCTGTCCGGAATAACCATAGTCTCTGGCTTTGCCATAGGTATTGACAGTCAGGCTCACCTCAATGCCATGCAGGCCCATGGCAGATCTATAGCTGTCATGGGTACGGGAATTGATCTCATATACCCATCCAGGAACAAAAAACTCTGGCAGAATATGTCCCAGGAAGGTCTTATTGTAACAGAATTTTCCCCAGAAACAAAACCAGAACCCCAAAACTTTCCCCAGAGAAACAGGATAATCAGTGGTCTGTCACTTGGGGTTTTGGTCATTGAAGCGACAAAAAACAGCGGCAGTCTCATTACAGCCCGCATGGCCATAGAGCAGAACAGAGAAGTTTTTGCTATCCCCGGTCCACTCAATTATCCTTCCTTCAAGGGCTGTAACTCTCTCATTCGCAATGGAGCCATCCTGGTTCGTTCAGCCGAAGATATCCTTCAGGAGCTACAACCCATACTTGATGTCGAATGGGTAAAACAAAGTCCCCAGGAGCAATTTATTGATCCAATTGCCTCCAACACTAAAGACAAAAGAATAACTCAAGGACAAAACCTAGATCAGGATCTTGATCCTGAAGAATCATATCTTTTCAAGATAATTCAAGAAAATTCCAACATCCATATTGATACAATCACCCAACTAATGGAACAAAAGAGTTCAAATATCAGTCAACTCCTGATTAAGCTTGAGCTCAAAGGCCTAATAAAACAATTACCGGGTATGTTTTATACCCTGTCCACAAAGCCGAGGATTAAGGATCAGGTATGAGAAAGGCAGATACAACCCAAAACCAATGGCTCAAACATAAAGAAGCTCTTCAGGATCTTCCCTATCTAGTCCAGGAATATATAGCCTATATTACAATCCAGAAAGGCCTTTCAGAGGCAACTCAGGAGGCTGTTTTAAATGATCTTGGCCAGTTTAACTCCTTTCTCCAATCCAAGGGTCTGTCATTGAGCAAACTTAACGAGCTATCAAAATTTCATATCCAGTCTTTCCTAGCTGATCTTCACCGCCAGAAATACAGCAAGAGATCCATGGCCAGAAAGTTGTCCTCAATTCGTCGTTTTTTTCATTACTGCCTTCAAAAACACCACCGGGGAGACAACCCTGCTCAAGGTATCCAGAACCCAAAACAGGGGCTCCATCATCCTGCGGTTTTGAATATTGATCAAATAATGAATCTCCTGGAATGCTCGGTGACGCCGGATCCAAAAGGCTTACGCGATGTGGCTTTGGCTGAGCTCCTTTACAGTTCAGGACTTAGGATTAGTGAGGCCCTTAAACTAGATATCCATGATATTGATTTAGGTCAACTCTTGGTCAAAGTCACAGGGAAAGGAAATAAACAAAGAGTCCTGCCAATTACAGAAAAAGGCAAAAAGAGATTGCAGCGCTATCTAGATCAACGTCAGGCCTTTCAACCCGCTCTGAAGGAAACAGCCTTTTTTTTAGGCCAACAGGGTAAACGCCTGCATCGACGTCAAGCCTATCGTATTATTGAGAACTTGGCCCATTCTGCTGGTATACAACAAAACATCAGTCCACATACCTTGAGACACAGCTTTGCTACTCATATGTTGGAATCAGGGGCAGACCTTCGCTCAGTCCAAGAGCTCCTCGGTCATGCTCGTCTGTCAACAACCCAGTATTACACCCATTTAACCTTGGGTAAGGTTATCGAGACTTATGACCAGACCCATCCAAAATCCTCAAAAAAATCTTAAAACTATTATTCTTCTTGTCACTTCAATACAACAAGATTTCGATTCTATTATCATTACATGAAAACATAACCTAATGCCCTGTTGATTTTTTTTAATATATAAGTTAAGCTAGCCTTCGTATATAAGATAATGTCACAAAAGATGTGGCCCTTGTTATTAAATTTACATTGTATTAACGGCTTGAGTTTATAATGCCCATAAGATGGCAAGATGTATTCACCAAAGTACCTGGTTTTACCTGGAAAGACTCTTATACCCTCACGCACCCTACATCAATAAGCACTCTAGAGAATCTGAAGCGTTTTCTAGATTTTGTCCAGATCAAGTTTTGCCTCATACGCCCTTTCCTGAGTAAAGATAACTACCCTCTAGTTAGTCCTCAGGATCTACTGCCTTCCTTTGAAGCCAATTTATATGAGTATGTCGATTTGCCTGGCTTTAGCATGGTTGCATTTGACCGACCACTTAATTACTTTCATGAAGTCTTTCAGTTTGACTTACTCCACTGCGTCGAGGATGCAGTCAAAACAAGCAATGGTCCGGCTTCTCCTTTTGAACCAGTGATTATTCAGCAAAACCATGACATCTTCCAAAGCAGACTGCCCAAAATACTCCAAGACCAGTTCAAAAAACAATTCGATAAACAAAGGATTACCGAATTACCGGTCTATCCCAAAATCCTTCCCTTTTTGTTAAATATGGATAGGGGTCATGTCTTGGCTAAAAACAGTACCGGGGACTTTCATCTGTTTGGTATATACGCTTCTTTTCCTTCAGACCTCGATTCTGAACTAAAACGTTTTGGCTTGAGGATCGGCAAGTTCAAACCCGGTGACAACACCCTTTATGAGTTAAATAGAAATTTTGTATACCAATTTCTAATGGAACTCTATGGTTTCCCAATCGTTTCCGAGAGAAGGACTTCAGCAGCTCTGTTCTCAAGACGCTTGTTTAAGATGGGGGAGGATTTTCTGATCCGGGTTTTAGGGCAGTCAGACCGGACTATCACCAGTCTCTATTCCAACTCAGAACAACATAAGTACCCCCAGGTAGAAAAAATAGCCCTTGTTTCTATTGGAAAAAGACAAAAGGAACAATTCGATTACTTAAAGCGAGAAGGCTATATATTAGATGAAGATCGACCGGCAGTTATTGTCCGAGTTTTGTATCAACAGCATAAATATGATCCGAACAATATTCGGACCGACAGGGCCCTTTCAGTCTCAAAACAGGAAGTTATTCATCCCTTAACCGGCGAGGTCTGTACAACAGCCAATATTATTAAAGATACCTCAATAATGACCTTTACCTTGAATGATATAGTCAAGGGCGAATATTTTGGTCGGATAAAATACAAACGAAATGAAATTGTAGAAAATACCGATACACATGCCAAGAGGCTAAAATTTCTGTATGCCTGGCTCAGAAAACATCAACGACGAATATTGAGTTATTCTGATGAATTTTATAACAATGTCACCAAAGTCCTGGACAATTATCTGCTAAATACAGATTATTATGATATTTTTCAACAATTAAGTGAACTATATAATGAAGTTTGGCAGCAATATAGCTATATCCAGCAAGCTAGAAAAATTAAGCAACTTGAAGATTTGAATAAAAAGAAGTATAAAGGTAGAAAAATTAATTATCTTAAAATGTTACAACATGCGACTCAGATTTTACAGACCCTTAAGTTTGAGGCTGCTCATTACTTTGACAATCTGACTGATCATGCCATCTATATGTGTGACAAGATCTTAAATGACAAATATTTAATAAAAAAATACATTACTCCACCCCAAAGCTCTCTTTCTGCCTATGGTCAAGAGATAAGGAAACTACATGAACAACTGGTCGTACATATCAATGACCTAAAAGAGATTCAAAAATATCGTTCTGATAACATTCCGTCTTTTAATTCTAAATTGGAAGTCCAAAATTAATCCCTTCAAAAGGCTATTGGAACAAACGTTCTGGCTACATACTATTCCTTATAGATTCAGTTTACTTTTATCTCCTTCAGCATAACTTATGAAAGGGAGCAGGTATGGAGGACAACAATGTTTTGCCCTAAATGTAAATACACCAGCTTTGACCACTTAAAAAAATGCCCTAAATGTGGATACGATTGGTCGGTTATCCGCCAAGCTCTCAACCTTGACTGGATTGCCCATCCCTCAGACTCATCAGAAGAGACATCTGAATCAGAAAAGAGATCTCAAACCTCGGGACAGTCTCCCTTAGCAAAGCCTGAGGGAAAATCCTCCTTAGAGATAGACTATAACTTATCTGGAAGTGTTACAAGTTCTCCTATGACATCTGACAAAGAAACCGACAAACAACTTTTTCCAGCCAACTCCTCTGGATATTCGGACAAAGAGTCTTTAGGCGGCGAATCGGAAATTGATTCTGAATTCTTGAAAGACAATGAGCTAGACACATTGGACAATATCTTAACCCCTATAGCCGACAAGGAACAAGATAGTCCAAACCAAAATCAACCTAATTTTGATGAATCCTCTCCCCTTAATCTGGAAGGACACCTTGCCGAAAACAAAGATTCGAGCAAACAATCAAGTCAGATAGATTCTGAGCAAAAGAGCCTAGACAATGAAACAGCCAATAATAACGAATATATTCTTGACTATAATGAACTAGAACAATCCTTGCGGGAATATACTCTTGATTCAGAAACTTCCAGCCAGACACATCAAACAGGACAATCAGCCCAGATCAAAAACCAAAATCAAGACTCTGAAGATATTGAGGAAAAGGAATTGGACCTTTCCTCACTGTTTAATATCATAGAATCGGAATCTGAGGAAAAGAAATAGCCGGTATTGAAAAGGTTGTCGAATAAACTTAAAGCTGTGCAATTGCTATATTAGCTACTTTACGTTTACCGTTCACTGTTAACCGGTGACCTATAATACAAGCTTATAAAATCTATTGCACAGGTCTATAAATTTTGAGCAAAAAACAGTACCCCAAAATAGAGTTTTTTAACTGTTTACTCGTTTGAAACAAATTGAAAAGGGCTATCTTGGAGTTATTTTGTCACAACAAACACCCTTGGCTGAAAAGCTTCGCCCTCAAAATCTATCCCAATTTATTGGACAAGAACATCTTCAGGAACAAATCAATCATTTTTGCAACTTGTCTAGTCACCCCAACTTACTCTTTTTTGGACCGCCTGGTTGCGGGAAGTCGACTTTAGCCATCCTTGCGGCCCAAAAATGGCAAACACCCTTTCTTCGGGTAAGTGCTCCAGAAACCAGTCTGTCAGAACTTCGCAAGATACTCAAATCTTACGAGTTGATAATTCTTGATGAAATACACCGTTTTTCTAAGACCCAGCAAGACTTTTTCTTGCCATTTCTCGAGTCTGGCCAACTTACAGTTTTAACTACCACCACTGAGAATCCATCTTTTTCAATAACCAATCAGCTCCTTTCAAGACTGCACGTCTTGAGACTCAAAGAACTTACTGAGTCAAATTTGCTGACCCTAGCCAACAGGGGTGCACAGGAACTCCAAACCGATATTGACCCAAAAAGCCTTGAAATCCTCGTTTATCATTGTAACGGTGATGCTAGGATACTCTACAATCTCATTGAATATGTCTCAAATCTACCAACAGATCAGAGGCAACCGGAAAGGCTATACCAGCTTTTACCAGAGGTCTTGCAAAAAAGTGATCGAGATGCTGACCGTCACTACGAGCTAGCTTCGGCCCTTATAAAATCAATAAGAGGTAGTGATCCGGATGCGGCGATTTACTATCTAACCGCAATGTTGGAAGGAGGAGAAGACCCCAGATTTATCTGTCGTCGACTTATCTTGTCCGCATCTGAAGACATTGGCTTAGCAGAACCTCAGGCCTTGCCCTTGGCTGTTTCCTGTGCCCAGGCTATTGAGATGGTTGGTATGCCGGAAGGTTTTATCCCTCTGTCCGAGACAACCACTTTTCTCGCCCTATCCCCGAAAAGCAACTCAACCTATGCCGCCTATAGAGCTGCCCAAAATGAAATCAGGCAAAATGGGCCCAAACCGGTTCCTTTACATCTTCGTAACCCTTCTTCATCTCTGCACAGACAGTGGGGATATGGACTAGGCTACAAATATCCACATTCCTTTCCTGGTAGCTGGATAGAACAGGAGTATATGCCCCAAGAACTGAAGGGAAAACAATTCTATCAACCCAAGGATCAAGGGATGGAGCAAAAGCTAAATCAATGGCTCAAAAACAAAAAGACCCGATACAGCAAGCCCTCT
>CAYUNZ010000060.1:0-11825 GCA_964446205.1 uncultured Desulfohalobiaceae bacterium
CCTCTCAAATTTCTCCTTCGCCATACTTACCCCCTGGTTCTCTTCAATAAATCTTGGGCAATATTTTCCGGAACTTTTGCATAATGATCAAATTGCATTGTGAAAGTAGCTCGACCCTGCGTCATTGATCTCAAATCAGTAGAAAAGCCAAACATCTGTTTCAAAGGAACATTGGTTCGAATTATCTGCGTCCCATGACGCGGTTCAAAACCAAGCACTCTGCCCCGGCGTCCATTAAGATCACCCATAACATCACCCATATATTCCTCAGGTGTTAAGATCTCCACTAACATTATCGGTTCAAGTATAATTGGACCAGCCTTAAGACAGGCCTCCTTAATGGCCATAGAACCGGCAATATAGAAAGCCTGCTCTGATGAATCAACCTCATGATAGGAACCATCAATTAGTCGGACTCGAATATCTATTAAGGGATGACCGGAGTAAATTCCGTTCTGAAGGGAATCTTTGATCCCTTGATCAACTGCGGGAATATACTCTTTTGGGATAACCCCGCCAACAATTTTATTCACAAATTGATAACCCTGTCCTTGCTCAGCCGGTTCAACCTCAATAATGCATTGTGCATATTGACCTCTTCCTCCGGTCTGCTTGACAAATTTCTTATCCACGTTAGCCGGCCTGGTAATTGTCTCCCGGTATGCCACCTGAGGTTCACCAATATTGGCATCAACCTTAAACTCTCGAATAAGGCGATCAACTATAATTTCAATATGGAGCTCACCCATTCCAGAGATTATTGTTTGCCCAGTCTCTTCATCGGTTTTAACCCGAAATGAAGGATCTTCACGAGTTAATTTCTGTAAAGCCTGACTGAGATGATCTCGTTCTTGTTTGGTCTTTGGCTCTATGGCCACATCAATAACTGGCTCCGGAAATTCCATAGTCTCTAATAAAATAGGTTGTTTGGCCTCACAAAGGGTATCACCGGTAGAGACCTGCTTCAATCCAACAGCAGCTACAATATCTCCTGCCCAAGCCTCTTTGATTTCTTCCCGTTTATTGGAATGCATCTTTAATAGACGCCCTATGCGCTCCTTTTTATTGGAACAGGCATTTAGAACAGTCATCCCAGTCTCTATATGACCAGAATAAATCCGTAAAAAAGCCAAATGTCCAACATATGGATCAGTCATCAATTTGAACGAAAGTGCACTCATCGGAGCATCATCTTTGGCATGACAATCCACTTCCTGATTGGTTTGAGGATCAAGACCATGTATCGGGGGTAGTTCATTGGGAGCAGGCAAAAAATCAACTATGGCTTCAAGGACTGGTTGTATGCCCTTATTACGAAATGCAGAACCACATAACACCGGACAAATCTTTAAATTTATAGTCGCTTCCCTGATTCCCCGAGTAATTTGAGTGACTGTCAACTCTTCACCTTCTAGATACCTGCTCATCAAGTCTTCATCTTCCTCAGCTATCGACTCTATAAGAAAATTCCGCCATTTTTCAGCCTCTGACATTAATTGAGCAGGGATTTCGTCGGAGTAAGTCCTCATCCCCAAACTCTGTTCATCAAAATACAAGGCCTTCCCCTGAATCAGGTCAATAACACCGAGAAAATTTTGCTCTTTACCAATTGGGATTTGGAGAGGAACAGCGGTAGTCTTAAGTCGTTTAGACATCATATCCAAAACATGAAAAAAATCTGCCCCTGTTCTATCCATTTTGTTGACAAAGGCCATACGGGGTATTGAGTATCGATCAGCTTGATGCCAAACTGTCTCGGATTGTGGTTCAACACCACCAACAGCGCAAAAGACAGCTATAGCACCATCAAGCACCCTTAAGGCCCTTTCTACTTCAACAGTAAAATCAACATGCCCCGGGGTATCTATAATATTTATTCTATGGTCTTTCCAAAAACAGGTTGTAGCAGCTGAGGTAATCGTTATTCCCCGTTCTTGTTCCTGGACCATATAATCCATAACCGCCTTACCGTCATGTACCTCACCAATCTTATGCGATACCCCAGAATAGAATAGTATCCGTTCGGTAGTAGTGGTTTTACCGGCATCAATATGGGCCATAAAGCCAATATTACGCTGTCTCTCTATGGGTACCTTTCGTGCCACAACTTTACTCCCAGTCAAAATCTATTTTACGATAGGCGGCTCAATCTGCTTTTTTATCTAACCACAACAAAAAGAGCTCTAATTCTTTAATTCACACTCACAGCACAATGCTGCAAAACAAATATCGATATATAGGACTATAGCTACCAACGGTAATGGGCAAATGCCTTATTGGCCTCAGCCATGCGGTGGGTATCTTCCTTTTTTTTGATTGCCCCTCCTCGATTATTATAGGCATCTACCAGCTCAGCTGTGAGCTTATTAACCATACTCTTTTCGCCCCTTTTTCTTGAGGACGTCACCAGCCATCTGGTAGCTAATACACTTTGACGATCCGGTTTTACCTCTACTGGGACTTGATAAGTAGCTCCACCAACACGACGAGGTTTTACCTCTAAATGGGGTTTGGCATTTTCCACAGCATGTTCAAAAGCCTTCAAAGGGTCCTCTGCTGTCCTCCGGCCCAGTTCTTCCATCGAATTATATAGCATTCTTTCAGCTAGACTCTTCTTGCCATCTCTCATAATCCGATTGACAAATTTTGCTACCAATTTGCTCCTGTATCTAGGATCAGGATAGAGACCTCTTTTTGGCACTGGACCTTTTCGTGGCATACTACTCTCCTTGATTCAACTGTTATTTAGGCCGTTTGGCCCCATACTTGGAACGACTCTGTCTTCTGTCCTGTACGCCGGCAGTATCATGTGATCCGCGAATGACAGTATATCGAACACCTGGAAGATCTTTAACACGACCACCACGAACCAAAACAACTGAATGTTCTTGGAGATTGTGGCCTTCACCGGGTATATAGGAAGTAACTTCAATACCATTCGTCAGTCTAACTCTGGCAACCTTACGCAAGGCTGAATTTGGTTTTTTTGGGGTTGTTGTGTATACCCTTACGCAGACCCCACGTCTTTGAGGGCATTCCTGTAATGCGGCCCTTTTTTTACTGGCAACTACTTTCTTACGTTGCTTGCTGATCAATTGATTGAGTGTGGGCATATATTCCTCCGATATTCTCTGTCGAAAAGCAGACTTTACTAATACATTGTCTTAAATCTGTCAACATTTAATTTAGATCTCCATTCTCTAGAAGCCCTTAACCCAAATATTAGTTATCAGCTCCCTCACTCTCTTTCTCATCCCAGTAATCATTAGAACGGTCAGGCTGCTCAGGGACAGAAATATTCAAATCCATATAGGGACGAAAACCTGTTCCTGCAGGGATAACACGGCCAACTATAACATTTTCCTTCAATCCCTGGAGATAATCACTTTTTGAATGCATAGAGGCTTCCGTCAAAACCTTGGTCGTTTCTTGAAAAGAAGCAGCTGAAATAAATGAATCAGTGCTCAAGGATGCCTGAGTAATACCCAGTACAAGCGGCTGAGCAGTAGCCGGTTTATTACCTCTCTGTATAGCTTTTGTATTTTCCTTCATAAATACATGTTTTTCAATTTGTTCACCAATCAGAAAACTGGTATCACCTGGGTCGACCACACTAACTTTTTTAAGCATCTGCCTGACTATAATCTCAATATGCTTGTCATTAATATGGACACCCTGAAATCTATAGACATCTTGAACCTCTTCAACCAAATACTTGGCTAGGTATTTCTCACCTTTTATCCTTAGTAAATCATGGAGTTCAGGTGCACCCTCGGTCAAAAATTCCCCCGCTTCAACAAAATCCCCTTCCTGGACTGTAATATGCTTACCCTTGGGGACTAGATATTCTTTGGCATCTCCGGTCTCTGGAGTTACAATTAACTTCCGTTTACCTTTAACATCACTGCCGAAGCTGACCATACCCTCAATCTCGGATATGACAGCCATGTCTTTCGGCTTGCGAACCTCAAACAGCTCTGCAACTCGTGGTAAACCTCCGACAATATCCTTAATTTTAGCACTTTCCCGGGGTTTTCTGGCTATTACATCCCCACCTTGAATCTCTTCACCATCTTTGACCATTAGGATCGCTCCAACTGGAAGATGATAAATAGCATCCATATTGCTCTCAGGATGGGTCTTTATTGTCCCATCTTGATCATAAATAGCGATATTAGGTCGATAGTTTGTTGATCTATACTCGATAATTGCCTTGGTAGCCTTATTGGTCGTCTCGTCGACTTTTTCCTGATAGGTTTTGCCTTCGATAATATCAGTAAATCTAACAATACCTGGCACTTCAGTAACAAAAGGTTCCTGAAATGGATCCCATTCAGCTAAAACACGACCTCTTTCGACTTCATCTCCGGCATTCACGTACAATCGAGCTCCAGAGGGTAAAGAATAGCGCTCACGTTCACGTCCTTGATTATCAACAACCCCAACCTGACCATTCTTACCCATAACCATAAATTGGCCAAATTTATTTTGAACAGTCTTGACACCGTTCAGGACAATCTGTCCGGAGTACTTAGAGACTATAGAAGACTGCTCAATTTCTTTCGAAGCAGTCCCACCAATATGGAAAGTCCGCATTGTCAATTGGGTTCCTGGTTCTCCAATGGACTGAGCGGCTGTTATACCGACAGCCTCGCCAACATTGACCAACTGACCACGGGCCAAATCCCTCCCATAGCAATAGGCACAAACCCCTCGTTTACTTTGGCAAGTCAGAACAGATCTAATAACCACTGATTGTACTCCAGCTTCTTCTATTTTCCTCGCCCGTTCCTCATCGATTAATGTATTAGCTGGAACAATCATATCTTCGGTCTCAGGATGGTAAACATCAAACAAGGACATGCGCCCAAGAATCCGCTCAGTTAAAGTCTCCTGGATTTCACCGGCTTTGGCCTGCTTGCTGATCTCAATACCATCAACAGTACCACAATCCAATTCACTAACTATCACATCCTGTACCACATCTACCAATCGTCTGGTCAAATATCCGGAATTAGCAGTCTTTAGTGCCGTATCTGCCAATCCTTTTCTTGCCCCGTGGGTGGAAGTAAAATATTCCAAGACTGTCAATCCTTCTCGAAAAGATGAGGTAATTGGAGTCTCGATAATCTCCCCAGATGGTTTGGCCATAAGTCCACGCATTCCGGCCAATTGCCTCATTTGATCCGGATTACCCCTTGAACCGGAATGACTCATCATAAAGATAGGGTTAAAACTCTCATTTTCAACCTCTTCTCCAGTCTTAGGATTTTTTAACGTCTCTATGGAAATATCATCCATCATCGCTTTAGCTACATCATTAGTTGCCTTGGTCCAGACATCTACTACCTTATTATATCGCTCGGTTCTGGTAATAATCCCTTCTTGATGCTGATTATAAATGGTCTCGATCTCCGACTCGGCTGAAGAGAGGATCTCTTTCTTCCGTTCCGGTACTTGCAGATCTTGAACCGAAATGGTCAACCCGGCCCGAGTGGAATACTCAAAACCCAAATCTTTCAAGCGGTCACAGAGAATTACTGTAGCCTTTGTTCCGGCCATTTGATAAACTTGAGCAATCAACTTGGCTATAGTCTTTTTATTCATTACGCCGTTAACCAGCTCAAAGGGTACGTTCTCGGGCAATAATTCTCCAATAAGAACACGACCAGGGGTTGTTTCTTTGGTTTCACCATTCATTCTAACCTTGATCTTGGCGTGTAAAGAAACAGCATTTGCATCATAGGCGGCAATTACTTCCCAGATATCGGCAAAGATCTTCCCTTCCCCAAGAGCAAAAGCCCTTTGCAAGGAAAGATAGTATAGACCAAGGACGATATCTTGACTCGGCAATATAATTGGTTCTCCATTAGCCGGAGACAAGATATTGTTGGTTGACATCATCAAAACCCGGCATTCTATCCTGGCCTCAACAGAGAGAGGGACATGGACAGCCATTTGGTCACCGTCGAAATCAGCATTATATGGGGCACAGACCAAGGGATGGAGCTGGATGGCCTTGCCTTCGACCAATATTGGTTCAAAGGCTTGGATACCCAAACGATGCAAGGTTGGAGCTCTGTTTAAGAGAATGGGGTATTCCTTGACCACCTCTTCCAACATATCCCAAACCACGACATCTTCCCTTTCTACCATTCTTTTAGCCCCTTTGATGGTCGTGGCATAGTCACGCTCCTCCAATTTGGCATAAATGAATGGCTTGAAAAGCTCCAAAGCCATCTTCTTGGGTAGTCCACACTGATGTAATTTAAGTTTAGGCCCAACCACAATCACTGAACGTCCAGAATAGTCAACTCGCTTGCCTAGGAGGTTTTGTCGAAATCTACCCTGTTTACCCTTGATCATATCACTCAATGATTTAAGCGGTCGTCCGTTGGTACCAGTAATGGCTTTACCCCGCCTACCATTATCCAAAAGGGCATCTACCGCCTCCTGAAGCATCCTCTTCTCGTTTCGAATAATAATATCCGGAGCTCCAAGTTCCAACAAGCGTTTTAGACGGTTATTGCGATTGATAACCCTTCGGTAGAGATCGTTGAGATCAGAGGTGGCAAATCTTCCACCATCCAAAGGAACTAGCGGCCTCAATTCAGGTGGTATTACCGGAACGACTTCAAGGATCATCCATTCTGGACGGTTCCCTGACTCAATAAAAGCCTCAATTATTTTCAATCTTTTGGCCAACTTATTCTTTTTGGCCTGTGAACGGGTTGACGAGGATTCCTTTTTCAAATTGTCTTTGAGCTGAGAAAGATCCAATTCTTCAAGGAGTTCCTTAATTGCCTCGGCACCCATCCCTACACGTAAGGCCTCTTCACCAAAGGAATCAAGAATCTGAATATATTGATCCTCATTAAGGAGTTGGAGTTTTTTTAAGTTTGTATTACCCGGATCAATAACTATATAAGAATCAAAATATAAGACCTTTTCCACATCAGCCATAGTCATATCCAGCAGACTGCCTATTTTGGAGGGCATACTCTTTAGAAACCAGATATGGGCTACCGGTGCAGCCAATTCAATATGGGCCATGCGATCTCTTCTGACTTTAGAGGCAATAACTTCCACCCCACATTTCTCACAGACAATTCCCCGGTGTTTCATCCGCTTATATTTCCCACAATTGCATTCATAATCTTTGACTGGACCAAATATCTTGGCACAAAACAATCCGTCCCGTTCAGGCTTGAATGTCCGGTAATTAATTGTTTCCGGCTTCTTGACCTCACCGTATGACCATTCTCTTATGGTTTCCGGAGAAGCCATAGAAATGTTTATCCCTTTAAGATCCTGACTTCGTAAAGTAGCATCCCCAGTTACTTGCATAGTGAAAAGATCATCAAGTGTCATATATTGACCACTCCTTTACCTTTTCAGGTAATATATAAAATAGAGAATCTGACCCAGAAAAGAATCACAGTTAATAATATAGTACAAGGTTATTAGCCTTATTTATCACGCTGTCTTCCTTTTTTACTAGCACTGATAAGGTTGACATCCAGTCCCAGCCCCATAAGCTCCTTAATCAAAACATTAAATGATTCCGGCATAGCTGCAGTCAGATAATTCTCTCCTCGAACTATATTTTCGTACATCTTCACCCGACCATGGACATCATCTGATTTGACAGTCAAAAATTCCTGCAAAAGATAGGCGGCACCATAAGCCTCAAGGGCCCAGACCTCCATTTCACCTAATCGTTGACCACCAAATTGGGCCTTACCGCCTAAAGGCTGCTGGGTAACTAATGAATAAGGTCCTGTTGATCTGGCATGTATTTTTTCGTCAACCAGGTGATGGAGTTTCATCATGTACATATAGCCTACTGAGACCGGATAGTGAAATTGCTCACCTGTCCGTCCGTCATAAAGGTCTGCTTTACCACTTTCTGACAAACCGGCCCGTTTGAGCCAGTCCCATATCTCTTGCTCCTGAGCTCCATCAAAAACAGGGGTCTTAGTTGGTATACCCTGGTCCAAAGAAGACACGGCTTTCAACAGTTCTTCATCATCCAATGAATCAACCAGGGCAGAGGTCTCTTCGGAATTAAAGACATTTTTAACCTCCTGCCTCAATTCTTGTTTGTCGACCTTCTTATCAAGTAGGCTGGCCAACTCATGTCCCAACTCTTTAGCCCCCCAGCCCAAATGCGTCTCCATAATTTGACCTATATTCATCCTGGAAGGCACACCAAGAGGATTCAAAACAATATCTACCGGACGACCGTCATCAAAAAAGGGCATGTCTTCCTCTGGAAGAATACAAGATACAACACCCTTATTACCATGACGACCGGCCATCTTATCACCGACACTAAGCTTCCTTTTAATGGCCACATACACCTTGACCATTTTGATCACCCCCGGGGGCATATCATCACCCTCGGTGATCTTCTCTCTCTTATTTTGATAAATTGACCGAATAAACTCGATTTGTCGATCATATTCCTGTAAGTGCTGATCAACATATTCATTGGTCTCTTTATTATTAAAGGCCCCTTGAAGCCACTTCAAAGGGATTTGAGTAAAAAACTCTTTCTTAAGAGGCTTATTGGCCTCAGCAAGTACCTTACCTTTGTCAGAACCTTTGAGTGTCTTAGCTAGATTCTTGCCTGCTACAGTCAACCATAGTCTCTCCCTGAGCAAAGTATTTAGGCCGTTTATATGCAGCCTTTCTCTGCGGTCGAGCTGCTCGAGTTCATTATCCTCAATATATTTAGTCCGTTCATCTTTTTCAGTCGAACGACGATTAAATACCTTGACATCCAGCACAATCCCCTCTATGCCAGGAGGTACCTTTAAAGATGTGTTCTTAACATCCCTGGCCTTGTCTCCAAATATGGCCCGTAAAAGCCGTTCCTCAGGGGTCAGCTGCGTTTCTCCTTTAGGGGTAATTTTTCCAACCAGAATATCATCCGGCTTTATCTTGGCCCCGATTCGAATTATCCCACTTTCATCCAAATTACGAAGCATATCTTCACTGACATTGGGGATATCTTGGGTTATCTCTTCCGGACCAAGTTTTGTATCCCGCGCCAAAATCTCGAATTCTTCGACATGAATAGAGGTAAAGACATCATCTTTGACACAACGTTCAGAAATCAGTATGGCATCCTCAAAGTTATACCCACACCAGGGCATAAAAGCGACTATGAGATTTTTGCCCAAGGCTAGTTCGCCATCTCGAATAGACGGTCCATCAGCCAAGACACCACCCTTGTCTACCTTTTGCCCGGGTTGAACTCGGGGTATCTGATTAAAACAACTGTTTTGATTCGATTTGTGATACTTCTGCAAGTCATATACCCTAACCCCACCAGACTCGGGATAAAGATTCAGGTCCTCATAGCAAGCAACTATCCTGACAGCATCAACATAGCTAATCAGACAGTCACCCTCAGCCAGGATACAATTACCAGAGTCTCTGGCAACCAGAGCTTCCATTCCAGTTCCTACTATCGGGGGTTCACTTCTTAAAAGAGGAACCGCCTGACGTTGCATATTTGATCCCATTAAGGCCCGATTGGCATCATCGTTTTCCAGAAAAGGGATCAAAGCTGAGGAGACAGAAACAATCTGAGATGGGGCAATGTCCATCAAGGTAACTCTGGATTTATTGACCAAAGCGAACTCACCTTGTTCCCGAGCAGCAACCTGATCTTTTACAAAATTTCCCTCTTCGTCTAATAAGGCATTGGCCTGAGCGATAATCTCATAATTCTCTGAGGAAGCATCCTTATATACCAGCTCCTGGGTTACCTTGGCCTCATTGACTTTTCTATACGGTGTTTCAATAAAGCCAAACCGATTGACTTGGGCATATGTGGTCAAAGAGACTATCAAACCAATATTTGGGCCTTCAGGAGTCTCAATTGGGCAAATGCGCCCATAATGACTAGGGTGAACATCCCTGACCTCAAATCCAGCCCTTTCTCTGGTCAAGCCACCAGGGCCCAAAGCAGAAAGCCGACGCTTATGGGTTACCTCGGACAAAGGATTGGTCTGATCCATGAACTGAGAAAGCTGTGAAGTCCCAAAAAATTCTTTTATCACAGCCGTGACTGGCTTGGGATTTATCAGGTCATGAGGCATTAAAGTAGAGACTTCCTGTTGGGTCATCCTTTCCTTTATAGCCCGTTCCATCCTGACAAGTCCGATCCTGTATTGATTTTCCACCAATTCCCCAACCGGTCTGACTCTTCTATTGCCTAGATGATCAATATCATCCCCTGGACCATGAGATTCCTTCAACTGGAGCAGATGGTTTATTGTTCTCAAAATATCTTCATTGCTCAAAGTGCGACGGTCATGGGGGACATCAATTTTGAGCCTAGAGTTTAACTTGTAGCGTCCGACATGAGATAGATCATAATAGTCCTGATTACGAAAGATGTTGTCAAAAAATGATTCAGCTACTTCAGGTGTAGGAGGAGAGCTCGGTCTTAGTCTCCGATAAATTTCAATCTGTGCACTCTCAGTATCAACTGTCTTGTCAACCTCAAGTGTATCAACAATAGTTGTAGAGACCTCGTAACCTTGTGTATGAAGAACACGGATATTGTAGATACCTTTATTTTTTAAGAGATCCAACAATTCAGGAGTTACATGATCACCAGGACCGGCCAAAATCTCACCAGTCTCCGGATCAATAAGATCCTCAGCCAAATACTCTTGAAAAAGACTATACGGATCAACCTCCAAGCATTGTAATCCCCGGTCAAGTATCTTTTTCCAGGTCAGTCGAGAGATTTCTTTACCAGACTCAACCAAAAGTGATCCTTGATCATCGTAAATATCTTTAAAGGCCTTTTCTCTACGAAACAAATCAGGTTTTATAATTCGAAAGATCCGATCTCCCTCTATCTTATATTCCTCAGTTTTATAAAAGTAATGAAGGATTTCCTCTTTGGTAAGACCCATTGCCTTCAAGAGTATAGTGACCGGCATTTTTCGTCGTCTATCAATTCGGACATATAAAATATCTTTATGGTCAAAATCAAAATCCAACCATGATCCCCTCATAGGGATAATCCTAGCGCTATAAAGTACCTTTCGACTCACATGGGTCTTTCCTGAATCATGATCAAATAGTATCCCTGGAGACCTTTGCAGCTGATTGACAACTACCCTTTCTGTCCCATTGATTATAAAGGTAGCCCTGTCGGTCATTAACGGTAAGGTCCCAAAGTAGATGTCCTGCTCTTTTATATCCCTTATTTGCCGCGTTTCTGTTTCATCATCCACATCATAGACAATAAGTCTCACTTTTAAACGAATGGGAATTTCATAGGTCAAACCTTTAGCCAAGCACTCTTCTTTATCATACTTTGGTTCACCAATTTCATAACTTACATACTCCAAAGTAGCAGTCTTATAAAAATCTTCAATTGGGAATACAGACTGAAATGCGCCCTCCAAACCTAATTCTTCACGATTGGATACAGGTACATTTTTTTGTAAAAAGTCTCTATAAGAATGTATCTGTAGGTTTAATAAATGGGGTAAATGGGGAATTTCTAATATCTTTGAAATCCTTCCGAATGTTTTAACCAAGTTATTCATTTTATCCTCTTCACTTGAAATTTCATTGATATTTTGGGCCAGGGCAAGCCTACCTTGAAAAGATTTCCTTGATAAATGCGAAAAATCCGCAATATTCGATTATCTTTCAAAAGAACAAGAATATTACAAGAGCAAATATTCTCAATTTAATTGCCTCAAAATTTAACGAGACTGGCATAGCTTGTCTTTATCCGCAAATAATCTATATAATGAGAACATGTATAAACCCCAATCAATTTTTTT
>CAYUNZ010000060.1:11925-14655 GCA_964446205.1 uncultured Desulfohalobiaceae bacterium
TAAAACTCATGCATTTATTGTACTTCTTTATAAAGGATTCTCTGCATGATTAAAGTGAGTTAGAGACAATTGACTCTAACAGTTAGTGGTGTGTCTGCAGTATCTAGGAGGGTTGCATTGAATGATCACCTGTGTGGTAAAATTATGTGTTCCAAGGCATATATTCTCGTGTCCACTAGTCACTTGGTACATCATACTAGACTACATTCCCAAACGGGCAAAACAAAACATGAAAGAATTTAACCAGGTCAGTATTACACTTAGTTCTCATTTGCTTTGGCCAGACTTCATCTCTACTCAAAATCATATTAATTTTAATCTGGTGCAATCTTACTTCATTAATCAACTATATTAAATAAATTCTTTCATATAAAGAATGTGTTAGCGGTAGAAACTACCTATCTCCACCGCCAACATAAGTTTTTTAGTAACTCAGATGAGAATTAAGTTTTCTATTTTAACTCGACTGTCGCACCGGCTTCTTCCAATTGTTTCTTGGCTTCATCGGCATCTTCTTTTGTAACAGCCTCTTTTAGAGTTGATGGCAACTCATCTACTTGGGCCTTGGCATCTTTCAAACCAAGTCCTGTTAGAGCACGAACTACCTTAATTACTGCGATCTTATTACTACCAACATCTTTCAAAATAACATCAAACTCTGTCTGGGCCTCTTCTTCTGCCTCTGCTGCCTCACCAGCAGAACCTCCTGAACCAGCGGCAACCTGAGCAACAGGAGCAGCTGCAGAAACACCAAACTTTTCTTCTAATTCTTTGATGAATTCTGATAATTCCAATACAGTCATGTTTGATATAAAGTCAATCACTTGCTCTTTAGTCATCTCTGACATTTCCTTTATCCTCCTTAGCGATATTCATATGGCTTTGGCTTAAACCGTAGTCTCTTTTTGTTCTTTGATACCTTGCAAGGCATAAAGCATATTACGTAAAAGATTTGCAAAGATCCCAACAAAATTTGTTGGAACCGCATTACAAGTCTGCAAAAATTTAGCCAGCAATTCTTCCCGGCTCGGCAATCTAGACAGATCCTTAATCTGTTCTGGAGATAAATATTGGCCTTCGAAGCTGCCAAAACGGAGTTCAAATCGTTGATTTTTCTTTTCAAAATCCACAAGTGTCTTTGCTGCCACAATTGGATCATCATATCCATATGCTATAGCACAACAATCCCTAAAATTATCCTTAATTTTATCATGGGGACTGTTATCCAAAGCTCTACGAGCCAAAGTATTCTTGACTACATGAAAATCAACTCCGATGTCCCGCAATACCTTCCTAAGTTCCTCCATATGTTCTACTTTGAGACCTCGAAAGTCGGATACGAGAGCAATTTTGGCTCGACATGCCTTTTCATTAAGTTTATCAATAACTTGAGCCTTTTCCTCTCTATTCACAGACACCTCCTTTGAAAGATTAGGAGAAACTTGAGCCAAAGCCTGTCTCGGCAGGGTATTTAAGGGTTACCACCTGCTGTCTTCGACTCAACTCCCTGATAATTAAGAACAAGTATATACTTCTTTATTTGAAATAATAAATCAATTATTCCAGCAATGATCTTATTGAATTTGTTTCTATCTTTACCCCGGGACCCATTGTAGTAGCCACTGAGATAGATCGAAAATAGGTGCCTTTAGCTGTGCTCGGCTTAGCCTTATTCAAACTTTCCAACAATACTTTAACATTGTCAAAAAGCTTTTCCGAACCAAAAGAGACCTTGCCAAAAGTAGAATGTATTACACCGGCCTTATCAACCCTATATTCCACCTTACCCGCCTTCAATTCTTGAACAGCATTTTTAATATCAAAAGTAACAGTCCCGCTCTTTGCGTTGGGCATCATACCCCGGGGACCTAAAATCTTACCTATCTTTCCAACTAAGGACATCATATCTGGTGTGGCCACTGCCTTATCGAATTCAAGCCAACCCTGTTGAATGCTCTGTATCAATTCCTCTGCACCTGCAGCATCAGCACCTGAATCCAGAGCTTCTTTTTCCTTTTCCCCTTTACAAAAGGCGATAACCCGCGTCTCTTTGCCCAGTCCATGAGGTAAACTTACACCTCCTCGAACCATCTGATCCGGATATTTAGGATTGACACCCAAGACAACAGCTAAATCAACTGATTCATCAAATTTGACATAGGAAGTCGACAGGGCAAGTCTTAGGCCGTCTTCTAGTGAGTATCGTTTTAATCTATCGATTTTCTTTTTGGCTTCCAGATGCTTTTTTCCATAGTGTGGCATGGACATTCTCCACTTTATAATACATTATGTTAAAGAATATATGCATATGTATTTTCTGGTAATCAACTACTTAATAAGATACCAAAACCAACCTTATTGTTGAACCTCCAAACCCATACTCCTAGCAGTGCCCATTATCGTCTTTACTGCAGACTCAAAATCATGTGCATTTAAATCAGGCATCTTGATGTTGGCGATTTCTTCAATATCTTCTCGATTCAATTTCCCTACCTTTTCCTGCTTAACATCACCAGAACCTTTTTCAACTTTAGCCGCTTTCTTAAGAAGTATCGAGGCTGGAGGAGTTTTGGTAATAAAAGTGAATGATCTGTCCTGATAAACAGTTATGATTACAGGAATTATCATACCTTTTTGATCTTGAGTCTGTGCATTGAAGGCTTTACAAAACTCCATAATGTTAACACCATGTTGTCCTAAAGCAGGACCAACTGGTGGAGATGGATTTGC
>CAYUNZ010000061.1:0-10122 GCA_964446205.1 uncultured Desulfohalobiaceae bacterium
TAACAACCAGGCGCAAATTGGCCAAGAGCAAAACAAGAACTTATCAGGGCCAATTTGCGCCTGGTTGTTAGTATTGCCAAGAAATATACCAATCGTGGTCTTCAGTTCTTGGATCTTATTCAAGAGGGCAATATAGGTCTTATGAAAGCTGTAGACAAGTTTGAGTATCAAAGAGGTTATAAATTCTCTACCTATGCCACTTGGTGGATTCGTCAGGCCATTACCAGGGCTATTGCTGATCAGGCAAGGACAATACGCATACCAGTTCACATGATAGAAACTATCAACAAACTGGTTAGGACATCTCGGTATTTGGTCCAAGAGCTTGGTCGTGACCCCTTGCCTGAGGAAATAGCCGAACGTATGGATTATCCCTTGGAAAAGGTCAAAAAAGTCCTTAGGATCGCCAAAGAGCCTATTTCTTTGGAAACCCCGATTGGCGATGAAGAGGATTCCAGTCTTGGTGATTTTATAGAGGATAAAAGGGCCCTGGCTCCAGCCGAAGAAGTGGTCCATACCAAGTTGGGCGATCAGATAGATCAGATTTTGTCTGAATTGACACCTCGTGAGGAACAGGTTTTGCGAAAGAGATTCGGGATAGGTGAAAAATCAGATCATACCCTGGAAGAGGTAGGTAAGCTGTTCAATGTTACCAGAGAAAGGATTCGGCAAATAGAAGCCAAGGCCTTAAGAAAGCTGAAGCACCCTTCCCGAAGTCAGATTCTGCGTTCATATTATGAAGGATAAAAGACTCAAGATGTGGACCGTGAACCGAAAAAAAGATGTTAAGAAGTTGCCCTTTATTCTTAGTTCTTCGGTTCACGGTCAACATCATTTGGGGCATTCAACCAGCTAAGGAGATTATCTTGAATAAGGACATTGGTCCTAGAAGAAAAAAGGTTTCTTGGTCTGGTGTTGTTTTGGTTATCAGCCTTTTCTGTTTTTTGGGGACGGTATGTTTTGTTTCTGCTGGACAGCGACAGGTTAAAGTCCGCTGGGTACCTGATGGCGACACCTTGTTTTTACATTCCGGAGCAAGAGTTAGATTAAGGGGTGTTGATGCCCCTGAAATAGGCCATGATAGTCAACCGAGTCAGTACTATGCCCAAAGATCCCGTCAAATATTGAGCTCGCTGGTTGAGGGCAAGACTCTGCTTATAGATACTAATCTCAAAAAGGATCGCTTTGGACGTCTTTTGGCCTATGCTCGATTGCAAAATGGTCAGCTTTTGAATAAAATTTTACTGCAACAGGGATGTGCTTTTTGTTGTTTTTCCTCTGATCAAAGCCCTCTAATTCAAAAGCGCTTTCTTAAGGCCCAGCGCAAAGCAATAGCTAATGAGACCGGTTTCTGGGCCAAGATTCTCCATGTACCGGTAGCTAACCAGAAATATCGAGGCAATAAAAGGAGTTTGAGGTTTCATGGTCTGCAGTGTCCTTTTGGCAAGAAGATACATAAACAGAACAGATTAACTTTTAACAGCCTTAAAGAAGCCTTTTGGGCCGGATTTGCGCCTTGTCGGAGGTGTACTCCCTGGCCTTTGTTTAAACATAAACCAAAATGAAGAGGTAGCTGTATGAAAATTCTAATGATTTACCCAAAGTATCCTGAGACTTTTTGGAGTTTTAAACATGCTTTGAGGTTCATATCCAAGAAAGCGGCCTTCCCACCTTTGGGCCTTTTGACTGTTGCCTCTCTTTTACCTGAAGAATGGGATAAGAGATTGGTTGATATGAATATAACTGATCTAAAAGACGAGGAGATCCAATGGGCGGATATGATTTTTATCAGTGGTATGCTGGTCCAAAAAGAGAGTATCTATGAAATTATAGATCAATGCAAGGCTCATAACAAGACAATTGTAGCCGGTGGACCAGCCTTTATGGCCAGGCCAGATCAGTTTCCAAGTGTCGATCATTTTGTCCTGGGTGAAGGGGAGATTTCATTGCCTATGTTTTTGAAAGACCTGGAGCAAGGACAGGCACAGAGAGTCTATGACCCTGAAGAGAGACCGGAAATTACCAATACTCCTCTGCCTATGTGGTCGCTGATTGATATAAAGAAGTATGCTACTATGCCTGTCCAATACTCACGAGGCTGTCCATTCAATTGCGAATTTTGTGATATTATCATTATGAATGGCCGAAAGCCCCGGACAAAGACACCTGAACAAATGAGGTCTGAACTACAGGCCCTGTATGATGCTGGATGGCGTTCAGGTGTGTTTATAGTCGATGACAACTTTATTGGTAATAAGAGAAATGTCAAGGAGATGCTACCGGCAGTAATTGATTGGCAGCGAGAGAACAATTATCCTTTCACCATCTTAACCGAGGCCAGTGTAAATCTAGCCGATGATCAAGAACTCATGGATATGATGACCGCTGCCAATTTCAACAAGGTTTTTCTGGGACTTGAGACACCTTGCATGGAAAGCCTGAAAGAGTGTGGCAAGACACAGAACACAAGAAGAGATCTGAGTGAAGTCGTTCAAATAATTCATCGTAATGGGATGCAGGTCATGGCAGGTTTTATCTTGGGGTTTGACCATGATACTGAAAGTATCTTTGAAGCCCAGATAAAGTTTATCCAACAAATTGGGGTGGTGACAGCCATGGTCGGTATTTTGGGTGCAATCCCCAAAACACGTCTTTGGTATCGTCTCAAATCTGAAGGCAGACTGTTGCGAGACTCAAGTGGTGACAATACAGATGGCAGTGTCAACTTCATACCCAAGATGGGCATAAAAAGGTTGTTGCAGGGCTATCAACGAGTGATTACTACTATATATTCACCTAGGGAATATTATGACCGTATCCATACCTTTGTCAAATATTATCAGCCCCGGGCAAAAGGTCATGTCTCGAAAGAGGATCTCGTCGCCTTTTGGAAAAGTGTGTGGCGTATAGGCGTATTTTCTAGATACAGTTTACTTTATTGGAAATTGGTCTTAAAGACTTCCTTTACCAAGCTTAAGGCCTTGCCTGCGGCTATTGAGCTGGCTATTTACGGCTATCATTTTGAGCGAGTGGCAAAAAAGGCCCAAGATGCTATTAAGAAGTATGAAGATTATTATGACCAATTTACTAATCAGGAGTTGGTCGATAGTCACTCTTGAGTTGAATAAAGAAGATTTTGGACAAAGCGTCTGTAATTGCAGGCGCTTTTTTATATCTAATTGATGGATTTCTTATCAATCAAACTATTGGCTGTCTCTTGGGCCTGTCTGATAATCTCTTTTTCTCCCTGGACCTGACGATTGTCCATAAGGATTTTACCGTTGCATATAGTTGTCGAGACACAGTCTCCGTTTGCTGAATAGACAAGATTGGAAATCAGGTTGTGGTTTGGAACGAGTTGCGGATGGGTCAGATCGACTAGAATACAATCGGCCAATCTTCCTTCCTCAATATATCCAGTCTCTAGACCAAAGATCTCGGCCCCGTTTGAAGTGGCTGTCTGAAAGATCTCTGTGGCCGGCATGAGTGTCGGATTGGAATAAAAGTCCTTGGCCGCCAGGGTAGCGAACTTCATTTCTTCAAGCATGTCCAGATTGTTGTTGGAAGAGCAACCGTCAGTCCCTAACCCGATCTTGATTTGTCTTTGCAGATATTGTTCATATGGGAATCTGCCTGAACAGAGCTTTAGATTAGAGACAGGATTGTGAATCACTTTTACATCATGTTCGGCCAGGAGATCCATCTCCTTTTCTGTCAGCCAAAGGGCATGACAGCAACATAGATTCGGGCCAAGCAGTTCGAGTGAGTCAAGGTATTCGACCGGGGTTTGACCAAAGCATTCCATGGCATCATGGACTTCCCGCTTTGATTCGCTTAAGTGAATATGGATTACTAGGTCGTAATATTCGGCGAATTCTTTGACTTTTATTAAGGATTCCTTGCTGACCGAGTAGATGGCATGCGGACCCAAGGCAAATTGTATCCGGCTATTCAAATCCTGATTTTTCTCAAATAGTTGCCGGCAGTCTTCCCACCTCTTTTGGGCCACTTCTTTATCAAAAAAATCTATAAATACTGAAGAGATAGCAGCTCGCATGCCCATTTCTTGGGCAGCTCGAGCTGTGCTGTCAAAGTGCCAGTACATATCGTTGAAAAATGTTGTTCCTGATTTAATCATTTCCAGGCAGGCCAACTTAGAACCAACATAGACATCGTCTTCGGTCAAGGCTGCCTCTAAAGGCCAGATGTGGTCATTTAGCCAGGTATGGAGTTCCATGTCGTCGGCGTAGCCACGTAATAGGGTCATAGCTGCATGGGTATGGCCGTTATGAAATGATGGAAGGATTGCCTTATTGTGACCCTCAAGAACTGTTTCAGCAGGGATTGCCAAATCAGGTCCGATGTGTTTGAAACGGTTGCCTTCAATGTAGACATCGACTTTTTTGTTCTCATGAAGGACATTGCGGATAAGGATACTCATATTATCTCCTTAGGATGACTAACCTAGTATGGTAGTCATATATTCGATATTCTGTCTTTTAAACGGCATATGCTGCAAAGATCGTCATAAGCCGGTTGACCGCATTGCTTGCAAATCCCAAATAAAGACTGATCCTTTTCTAAGGAGGCCTGTTTGATATAGGAGAAGAGGAAACTCCTTTTGGTCCCCGGCATTTCTGATTCAATCAATGTCAGTGCTTGTTTCATGATCTTGGTTGTGGCCCCTTTGGAAAAGGGACATACTCCGGAAAATGGTTCTATGTCCCGAAGATGGCAATAGGTAATGATTTCTTGGGTATCTAACCTGTACAACGGCTTGATTTTGGCTGGTATTTGCGGATGAGGAGAAGGCAAATAGGGTGACTGTTTATTGACATATCTCTGCCTTTGGCCCAGAAGATTGCCCAGGAGACGGCCAGCTTCATCATCAAGGTTGTGACCTGTGGCCAGGGTTTGTAAACCTTGTCTGACAGACAGTCGATTTAGGAAATTTCTCTTTAGACGTCCGCAATAGGCACAGATCTTACCCCTGAGTTTGGCTCTAATCTCAGGCAGGGAAAAACCGAACTCTTCTTTTATTGAGTATAGGGACCAGGTCAACCCTTTTTGGGAGGCAAAGTTACCAACTGCTTCACGGGAGGGCTCGGAAAACTCCGGGATTCCAAGGTCTAGAAAGAGGCCGTGTGTCTTGTAGCCTAGTTCATTCAATATATCCCATAGGGCAAGGGAGTCCTTTCCTCCAGAAACGGCTATAGCCAAAGGTGTCTCTTTTGAGATGGGGAAATGTTTGATGCCTCGAAGGACAGCTGTTTTAAAAAAGTGGATAAAACAATCCTGGCAAAAATTGGCGTGGTGGGATGGCATGGGGATGGTAGCCTGTTGACGACATCTTGTACACTTGGCCTCTTTGGGGAGCTGTCTCCAGGTAGTGCTCATATAGTTATCCAAGTTTGTTTTTCCCATAAACATCATGTACCTTTGAGCTTACAAGGTCGTCCTTAAGAGCCATTATTAATACCATGAAAAGAAAGCTTTGTCATCGATCCCATATAGGGGCTTAAATCGATATGCTTACTGTAATTATAAGCTTATCTTTTTAGGTAAAGAGAATAAGTTTTAATTATTCGGAGGATTTAGGCATCAAGGGTTGAAAGATATGGATAGGGTACTTTATAGAGCGTTTCATGATATTAAATAGTTCAGAACTGACTGCGGTAGGTGAGAGAGGTACGATTTTGGGATCAGAGGTCTGACCTGAGACCCTTATGGGTACAGAAATAAGATGGCCACCCATAATATTACTCAAAAAGGGGATTTTTTCAAAGATTCGGTCGACGGTCTTTAAAGGGGCGACCAATACTATCAGATCGAGCTCTTGATTAAGAAAGTCTATATCGCCCCGGAAGCCTATTTCCATAGAATCTCCATCAACAACACCTTTTTTCAGTTGGATTGTTCCATTGCTTACCTGGCCTTGTAAAGTTATGTCCTTATAGCCAAGGCCTTCTTGGTCCATATTGGGGAGTTGACCGAAAAAGATCTCTGTTGTGTTGAGTATACTAAGGATTTTGGCTAGTAGCTCAAAATGGGTGATCCGTCCTTCATGGGATTCAAATTGAATAGGACCATGCAGATCCTTAAGCAAGTCTTTGATGTCTGTACCTGTCCCCCGGATACGGCTAGAAAAATCAAATAAGCCGGTCATAAAAGGATGTTCCTTTTTTTGTAGACAGGACAAGGTCTTTTTTAGATCCTCTCCTTGAACTGACAAGTCTATGGATGTCTCCCAGCCATGGCTCGATAGATTGATTTGGCCTGAAAGAGGTACTGTGCACAGACGGGAGGAATTAAGAATATCTATTTTAAATGGCTTGTTTCTTTGGAAGGTTAGTTGGGACTCAAGAGGTTGAAAGACAATGGATTGGTATTGGAATGATCGGATATAAATCTGGACAGAGCCTTGAAACCTATCTGTAAGCATACGTTTTAGATTGGATTCCTGGATACCTTTTTTGCCAAATGTATCTATAAAGGGCTTTAGATCCGTCCAGTTCATTCTCTCTGCCCACAGATGTAGTTTTAATTGCTTTGTTTTTGGGGAAAATTTTATAGTCCCGTTTAGCGACAAAGGGTTTTCTGACCACATGATTCGAGCTGATCTTATCTGAAGACAGGGTGTCTCTGCTTTAAGGGAAAGGGTCTTTATATGGATATCGTCAAGGTGATCAATCCCGGGAAGTTTCAATTGGTTACATTTTATAGTCCCCTTAGCTGTAGTCAAAGACAGTTCAGGGTAAGAAAAGGAGAAATTCAGTTGACCCTGGATTTGACCCGAAAAGTAACGATTGTCTTTAATCATTCTGTCTATGGTTTGGTGAGTCAAAAATCCGTCAAAGCTCCCTTTATATCCGTTCTTTGTTGTCTTTATTGAAAATATGGCCTTAGAAAAATTGTCCTGCAGGGAACAGGATTGAAGGGACCAGCCAAGGGAATCTCTCTTCATATTAATTTGGACATTGGTTGATTCGGCCACCTCCATTTGGCCTTGATAATAAAAGGTTTTGTCTTGCCACTGTAGGTGAGCCCGGGAGAAGTAAATAGGACCTTGAGGTGTCAGGGGTGTAGCAATTATATCGGTCTTTTCAAATATTGTCCTAACTGATTGAGGACCAAGATGTCCTGAGATATTGACGTCAGCTTTGGAGATGCTGGTATGGTCAAAGCAGAGCTCTCCTTTCAGTTTGATTTTGCTGTTGCCCCATTCTACCAAGCAGTCATTGAAAGACAGATCCTCTTCAGTAACAAGGAAATGACCGGAAATTAACTGAACCGGTTCGGCAACAAAATTGGATTGAAACTCTAGGGCCTCAATTGCTCCGGCAATGGAAATGTCCCATGTCTTGGGGATTTTTAAGAGGCCTTGCCAGTTAATTTTTGTAAATGTGATATTACCTCTGTTTAGCAGGTAAAGTAAGGGAAGGGCTTTAGTCCCTTTGGTCTTTCGGAATCTTTTCGGAATTTGAGAAATTTGGATCTTACTTGAGGCAGCCTTTAGAGATACCTTTAATCTTTTCTGCCAATCCAGGTAGCCTGTTAGCTTATTGATGTAAGAATCACCGGAAGTGAGCTCTAGAGAGTCAAAACTGAATCGATAAGGGGTAAGCCTGATCTGCCCTTTGAGGATGTTGATTGGATGGGATAGAGAGGTCTCTTGGATTTGGGCCTGAAGATCTTTTGTTTCCAAGGCATAATGCCATTTATCATGCCTGTGGCTAAGGGCAAAAGATCCACTTAAATCTCCACTTGCCTCTTTAAGTTCATTTAGTTTTCTAACAACATGATTTTTGGGAATAACCCGGCTGAGGATCTTGGGTATTGTTTCAAGTCTGCTTTGAAAATTGGTTGTCAAGCTAAATGGTGAGAGTTTGGGATTGATACCCAACTCGATCTTGCCTGAGGAGATTTGAATTAGATCGGTTTGTCCCTTGATATTTTTGGCCTTAAGGACTGCCTGGTTATAAGTGAACTGACCACTGACCTGATGTAAAAGAAGATCAATCTTGGGGAGAAAAATAGATCCTTTATTCAAGTTCCCGTCAATATGTAGACTTTGACTGAGTTCACTTTTAGAAGAGCCATGGGTTTTAAACAGGCATGGGGTCAGATTGCCGGATCTAAAGACATTGTAGACCGTATCAAGGATTTGGTTGCGATCCTTCAAGAGCTGGCTCTTTTTTCTAAAGAATTCGACATCCAGCTTAGTTGCTTTGAGTCTAATATTGTGGTCGGTAAACGGTGGTCTCCATTCCCAGGAACCGGAAAAAACCAATTGGGGATTTTTTGTTTGAAACCTATTAATATTAAGGATTATTTTGTCCGGGTTATAAGAGAGTTCTCCCTTAAGACTAGTCTCTTGAACAAGCATAGGGATTTTGTTTGGAAAGGCTTGGAGCTTGGGGATGTATACCTTGAATTTGGTTTTTAAATCGTCGAGACCATGGCCTTGGAAACCAATATCTAGATCAACTAAAGAGGATTTGAAAGACTTTTGTATTTTATTGGGAAAAAGTGTCTTGATTTTATCCATCTGTAATTGCGATAATTTCAGTTCTCCTTGAAAATTGGACAGGTCATTCTTTTTCCCGGTCAAGTTGAAGCTGAGATTTTGCCACAAAGGAGATGAACTGGAGCCTTTTAAGATTAAATCAAAACCCAATTCCAGGTTGGCCTGTAGTTTTTGGATCGCAATCTCTTTTTTATGGACATGGAAAAGTACTTGCCCATCACTTAGGCTCAGGCTAGTTAAAGGAAGTTTCGTGGATAACGAATCGGTCAAGACCTGCCATAAATCTAAAAGTTGTTGGTAGTTTTTTTTGGGGGGATATATTATTAGATTTGGTGACTGGAGTTGTACGTGCTTTATCTGAGGCTGTCCGGATAAAATCTTTGTTAGATCAGGGTCAAGGACGATCTTGTCGCAACTCATCTGGAACCGATTGTCTTGGCCTATGGCTATATTTTCAAGATATAGAACCGGTTTGGGCCAAGTATCTAATTTGAACTTGGAGATTTGGACTTGGACAGGCAAATACTGGGAGATCTGCTTAGTTACTAGTTGGCTAAAAGTCTGACTCTCAAGGTAACTGGGGATTAGAGCAAAATACAGAAGAGAAATATAGACGAATATGGATAACCAAATCCCCAGGGCGGTCAATATTTTTCGAAAGATTTTGTTCATCTCTTTTAAGTACTTAGAATAAAAGCTGAGATACTGCCTATTTCTTTGGCAAAATCCTGGAGCAAGTTAGATTATAACCGGATTAAGCTTGATCATCAGGCACAGCCAGGGCAATATCAGCTGTAGGCTCTATGACTATCCCAATCCAATTATTGGACTTGATTATTCTGTCTCAACGGTTTGACGAGGAGTATTTTTTTGGTAACGGCTCAACAACTTGAGGGATTTTTTCCGGTAGTAATCCAGGTTTGATTTTGAGGCTTGTTTAAGTAACTCTAAGGATTTTTCTGACTCATTTCCCTGATCCAGCAATAGACTGCCGAGGTATACCTGGAGAAGGACTCTGTATTCAGAGGTTTCCGGGATTGCTCTCTCTGCTTCAAGGTAGTATTGCAGGGCTTTTTGATTGTCTCCTCCCAAGGCGTGTGGTAGTCGGTGCCAGAATCTTCCTAAGGCAAGGATAGACAGGCCCTGCTCATAATTCTTATTAATCTTATAAGCTGTCTCAAGATGATTCTGGATTTTGTCTTTCAGGCCTTTGATCAGTGCAGTCAAAATATTGGCTCCATCAGCATAGCTGCCGGCACACATTCCGAAATACAGATGTCCTTCCACCCCTTGGGGATTGATCTGAACCGCATTTGCTGCTGATTCCATCCCGATATGGCCATATTGAGCACATCTGTTCTCCCAGTTGTTGATCTGCTTTATTTTCGCTTGATGGGCATACCATCGGCAGGCACGGGCCAGTTTCCAGTGAGCTTCATAGTTGGTTGCATTGGCTTGGGCAGCTTGTTGATAAATGGCAATAACTTCTTCCCCTTTAGTAAAGTCTTTTGCCGAGTAAGCCTTGTCTGCTTTGGAGAGTAGACAGTCTGCAAATAAAGATTTAGGCAGTAAGAAGATAATGGCCGCTATTGATA
>CAYUNZ010000061.1:10222-14562 GCA_964446205.1 uncultured Desulfohalobiaceae bacterium
TTCAAAAAAGGCTTTCCTGCTAATTTTTATCGGGCTGGTTATTGCTGGCCTTGGAGGAACATACCTTTATTTTGCCGAGAGGCATATACCAAAATTGATAGTTTCCCCTGATAATGGGACTATCGGCCACAAAAAGTCGATTCGGATAGAGATCAGTGATGAGGGGTCTGGTTTGTCCTCATTGCTTGTTAAAGCAAGGCAAAATTCGACTCAAGTTGTCTTATTAAACAGGGATTTTCAGGGAGATCTCCGGTCTTGGCAATATACCTTTGATTTGTCCGAGACCCTTTTTCGGGATGGTCCTTTTGAGATCTCTATCTATGTTAAGGATTCCTCCTGGGCCCATTTCTTTCAAGGCAATAAAAGGAAGAAAAATCTGACCTATATCTTGGATACCCAGCCACCGATGATTAACCCGAAGACATTCCGGCACAATCTCAATCAGGGAGGGTCCGGGCTTGTCAAGTACAGTATCTCCGAGCCGGTGGATAAAACTGGTCTGAGGATGGGAGAGGAATATTTCCCGGCCTATAAGCAGAAAGACGGCTCTTATCTATGTCTTTTTTCTTTTCCTTATAGTGCAAGACCTGAAAAAGTCGAGCCTATTTTGCTAGCTATTGACAAAGGTGGTAATAAGGGTCAAACACGGATTCATCATCATCTCAAAAAGCGTAACTTCCCAAAATCTAACATCAAAATTACCAGCCAGTTCCTACAAAGAAAGATGCCTCAGTTCTTGAGTCGATATCCAGAATATAAAAAGCTTGGTATTGAGCTCTTTTTAAAGGTCAACAACGACTTGAGATCCAAAAACAGAGCAAAACTCAAACAGATTGGAGCCAAGACAGCTTCTGATTTCCTGTGGCAGGGTAAATTTTTGAGACAATCCGGGGCTAGAAAATCGGGTTTTGGAGTCTGGAGGAGCTATATCCATCAAGGGCAAGAAGTTGATCATCAAAGACATTTAGGGGTGGATATTGCTTCGACAGCCAGAGCTACTGTTAAGGCCTCCAACTCAGGTCAAGTTGTTTATGCCGGAAGTTTCGGCATATATGGTCAAGCGGTTGTTATTGACCATGGTCTTGGTCTTCAGACCCTTTATGGTCATCTGTCTCAGATTGGGGTCAAAAATGGTGATGAGGTGGAGAAGGGACAGGTCATCGGACGGACAGGGGCTACAGGTCTGGCTGGCGGAGATCATCTCCATTTTGCTGTTCTGATATCGGGGTTACCGGTGGACGCGGTGGAATGGTGGGATTCCCATTGGATTGACAATAATATTATAAACAAATTAAATCAGGGCTCCTAGCCCTTTAATTTTTATCAATTTGAAATTTAGCTATAGTCATCTAAGTTTGGTTTAAGGATCAACAGGCTCAAGCGGGTTTATATGTTATACTGGCTCTGTTTATAAGGGTAGAGAGTCTAGCTGTCAAAAGGTGATTGCAATGTATTTACATTTTGACAGTCTTTGGAGGTTAGGATAAGAGGAGAAAAAAATTAACAACGAAGTTTGGAGGTTAATGATGTTTGAAATCTTGAAAAAACAGGAAATGGCTGATGGATCAGTCGTTTTAAATGAAATCAGCGCCCCATTGATTGCTAGTAAGGCCAAGCCTGGACAGTTTGTTATCTTGCGGGCTAATGAAACCGGTGAACGTATTCCACTGACCATGGCGGATACAAATCCGGAAAGGGGAACAATTACCATTGTCTATCAGGTTGTCGGCAAATCGACAGCATTGTTTAAGACTTTAAAAGTAGGTGAACGTTTCCTTGATGTGGTCGGACCTTTGGGTAAACCGACTGACATTGAGAAGGTTGGCACTGTTATCTGCGTTGGCGGGGGTACAGGTATTGCTGTCCTCCATCCTATCACCCGGGCCTTGAAACAGGCTGGTAACAATGTCATCGGCATTATTGGGGCTAGGAACAAAGACTTATTGTTCTTTGAGGACCAGATGAAGGCAGCTTCTAATGAGTTCCATGTCTGTACCGATGATGGATCGTATGGACACCACGGCTTTGTGACCGATGTGGTCAAAGATAGTTTGGAAGACTCCCAAAAGGATGTCCGTTTGGTTGTGGCCATTGGTCCTGTACCAATGATGAAGTTTGTCAACAAGCTGACTGCAGAATATAAGGTCAAGACATTGGTCAGTCTTAATGCCATTATGGTTGATGGGACAGGCATGTGTGGCTGTTGCCGGGTGACTGTGGGTAATGAGACTAAATTTGCCTGTGTTGACGGTCCGGAGTTTGATGGTCATTTGGTAGACTTTGAGGAATTGAATACAAGGTTAAAGGCCTATACCCAGCAAGAGAATGAATCCTATGAGAAATTTAAGTGCGAATGTCAGATATAGACATACTATCTTGATATCTAACTTATGGTCAGACAGAGATTTCTTGGGGTTCTATCAAAAATATTAGGGAGGACAGAATGACTGAAAAGAAAGAAAAGAAAGAGAAGATACCACGGCAGGACATGCCTGAACAAGATCCTCAGATTAGAAAGAGAAATTTTGACGAGGTTCCTATTGGCTATACTCCGGAACTAGCTCAGAGTGAGGCCTCACGTTGTATGCAGTGCAAGAAACCGTCTTGTGTGGAGGGATGTCCGGTGAATATTGATATCCCTGGATTTATTAAACATATTTATGATGGCGATTTTACAAAGGCGATTCGAAAGATTTGGGAGAAAAACAGCTTACCAGCGGTCTGTGGACGGGTCTGTCCTCAAGAGGCCCAGTGTGAAGGTCAATGTATTTTAGGTAAGAAGGATAAGCCGGTAGCCATCGGCAATCTTGAACGTTTTGCAGCTGATTATGAGCGAAACTATGGTTCTGGTAAGCTCCCGCCCAGGAGCCCATCTACAGGCAAAAAGGTGGCTGTGGTTGGTTCAGGTCCCTCAGGCCTGACAGTGGCCGGTGATCTTATCCTCAAGGGACATGATGTAACTGTCTTTGAGGCCTTTCATAAGGGTGGTGGGGTTTTGGTCTATGGCATTCCGGAGTTCAGACTGCCCAAGGAGATTGTAGCCTCAGAACTGCATTTTTTGGAGCGTTTGGGGGTAAAGATTGAATGCAATGTGGTTGTTGGGAAGACCCTGACCGTGGAAGAGCTCTTTGAACAGGGATTTCAGGCTGTCTATATTGCAGTTGGGGCTGGTTTGCCCAAATTTTTGAAGATCCCTGGAGAGAACTTGATTGGTATCTATTCAGCCAATGAGTATCTGACTCGGGCCAATCTGATGAAGGCTTATCTCTTCCCAGAGTATGACACACCGTTGGCCCAAGGTAAAAATGTTGTTGTCCTTGGGGCCGGGAATGTAGCCATGGACTCAGCTAGGACGGCCATGCGGATGGGTGCGGATAAGGTCCGTATCGTTTATCGGCGATCCCGGGATGAGATGCCGGCCCGGGTAGCTGAGATCCATCACGCTGAGGAGGAGGGGATTGAAATGTATCTACTGACCTCTCCCAAGAGATTTTTTGGTGATGACCAGGGCTGCGTAACCCAGATGGAATGTCAGCAGATGGAGCTGGGCGAACCTGATGAATCTGGACGCAGACGTCCAGTGCCGGTTGAAGGGTCGGAGTTTAATTTGGATTGTGATCTGGCTGTGATCTCCGTCGGAGCCGACGCCAATCCGGTCTTGACCAGCTCAACTGAAGGTCTGCAAACCAATAAATGGGGATATATCGTAGCCGACGAGAAAACAGGTAAGACCACAAAACCCGGAGTTTGGGCAGGTGGCGATATTGTCACTGGTCAGGCCACGGTTATTCTGGCGGCTGGAGCAGGAAGGACTGCTTCAGATTCTATACATGATTATTTGACTATTGGCTGGTAAGTATTGGACGGTAAAGAAAACGGGTTACCAGGGTGTTTGTCCCTGTGTAATCCGTTATATTAACAGTGTTCTATCAAAATTTTATCAAAATCTGATAAGAAAAAGCAAATAGTAGAGACCTAAAAACTTTTGTCTCCTAGCTATTTGCTATTTTTTTCAATCTGAAAATCCTTTCTGATTGAAGCAAAGAATATATTTACGTCTTTTATGTTTATTGTTGAATCCAAAAACGGACTGTTTGAGGCAAATCAGTTTCAGGTAATTGCCGGTTACATTTAAAACCATTCACTGATAACAGAATCCATTCACTTTCCTTTCATTGTTTACTTACCTGCCTCTTCTCTTAACAGCAAAAAGTTAATTGCTTTTGCTCAAATCTAATTACAAATATTTATTAATGTATTTATCTAGTAATATCAGTTTTCCAAATAATCAACTTGGCAAACGATCATATCTTTCTATTTTACTTTATCTACTACTATAA
>CAYUNZ010000062.1:0-13329 GCA_964446205.1 uncultured Desulfohalobiaceae bacterium
CACAACAGCATTATTGAACTTCTTTAAATTAATAGCCACTTTCAATCTCCGAACATTTAGATCCATGATGCGCCTGCAAACAATATATTTTGGCAGTCAGTTTTGATTTCAAAATATTAAGTTTACCAAATTTAATTTGCCAAAGGCAAATACTCTAAGCATCATTTAACTAGGTAAAATCAAAATTCTTTTCATATTAATGTCCATGGGCCATGCAACCGGCCCTCAACGAACAATGAAAAGTTCCTGATAACCTTCTAAAACTATTCTTATAAATTTTCATTCTTCTTTTCGTGTTTTTTCGTGTGTTTCGTGGGCTAAAATCTTTTCATATTAAATCAAGTCAAATGCACCTGGACCAATACCCAAACATCATCTTATCTCTCTCTTGGTCCCGGAAAGCCGATACTTCTTCATCTTCCTCCAGAGAGTAGTCCTATTTATACCCAGGCTTTTGGCTGTTTTTTGTATATGCCATCCATTGAAATCCAATGCCTGCAGCAAGGTTGCCTTTTCTCCATTGTCCAAACTCAATGAATTTGAATGGGGCACCATATAATATCTTGCCTCTTTCTGACCTGTTAGATTGAGATATTGAGGCAACTCACTTACTAGACCTCTGTCCTTGGACATCATGACAGCATAGTCGATTATATTCTTCAGTTCACGGATATTACCTGGAAAGTCGTACTGCATTAGCACCTTCTTGGTCTCCTCACTCATGCCGATCACTCTCTTATTCTTTAAAGCTGAGGATTGAAAGATGAAATGATCAATAAGCAAAGGGATGTCAGCAAGCCTCTCTCTTAGCGGGGGAATATAAAATTCACAAACCTTGAGCCGATAATAGAGATCTTTTCTGAATTGTCCTTGTTTGACCCGCTCCTCTAAATCGCAATTTGTAGCTGCCACTACCCTGGAGTTTATCCTGTCTACTTTGGTAGCTCCCAAGGCATAAAATTCATTTTCTTCAAGTACATGGAGCATCTTGGCCTGCATCTCAAAATCTAGTTCCCCTATCTCATCCAAAAAAATAGTGCCATTATGGGCAAGTTGAAATTTTCCGGGCTTGTCATTCTTGGCATCTGTAAAAGCTCCTTTTTTATAGCCAAAAAGCTCCGATTCAAGCATAGATGAAGGTATTGCCGCACAATTGACTTTGATAAAAGGACCTTCTCTGCGAGAACTCAGGTTATGTAACGCCCTGGCTATAACGTCCTTCCCTACCCCTGTCTCGCCAAGAATCAAGACCGAGCTCTCTGAATCGGCAATTATGGGCATAATATCTAGTTGTTTTTGAAGTTGTGGATCTTGGGTGACAATATCTTCTAAGGTATAAGACTTCATTACTTCTTTTTCCAAAGCCTCTCTGGCCCTGTCATCATGAAATGACTCCACTCCCCCTAAAATTCTGTCCTGCTCATCCTGAAGTACTGCAGCTGTTATAGCTACAGGGACCGTCTGTTTCCATTTATTTCGCATCTTTACCCTTGCACTGACTATCTTTGACTCCTCCTGCATAGCCTTTTGGAGATTACACTGCTGTCTACAATGATCGGTTCGAAAGACCCTAAAGCATTTTTGTCCCACCGCCTCATCCCTTGTAAATCCGGTTAGGAACTCTGCATAGGCATTAAAATAGGTAATGATGAAATCCTGATCAACAGTGAATACCCCTGTAGCCAAACTATCTAATATCCATTCATACTTAGATCTTTTAAACATAGATATTTCACCTTGTTTTATAGCCAAACTTTATTGACTTGAGAGTCAAAAACTCTATCTAAATCTCTAAAATAATTGCTTGTTTCTTATCTGACTTCTGTCTGCTATGATTTTAATATAATCATGCTAAATTATTGCCTATTTTCTCTTATACTCAAAACATAAAACTTAAAACTTTTGACTGATCAGTTATTAAGTATATCCCAAATTTCAGGAAAAATATATACTTCGTCAAGCCCCAAAACAATTTCTTTATCAACAGTGGAATTACATGGTTGATTCTTATTTCTTCGGTCCACGGTCAACGGTTCACAGTCAACATTCTTCGGTTCACGGTCAACGGTTCACAGTCAACATTCTTCGGTTCACGGTCAACATTCTTCCCCTGTTAACTTTCTTCAATTGTTGCATTGTTGCTTTTTTGAAACCATCTTTAAGTTTCATTTATGCATCAAAAAGTCCTATAGGACAACTTCTGCATAAACATCTTTTTGTTTCTCTTATATTTTATCTCATCATCTCAAATAGATATCAAACCAAATATCTTTGGCATAATTTTTGTTTAATAAATTAAAAGTTATTTTTAGTAGAAACTAAATTTAAAATCAGGAGGAGTATTGTATGCCAAGTTATGTAGATGTGGAAAAATGTGACGGTTGTAAGGGTGGTGAGATCACTGCCTGTATGTATGTTTGTCCCAATGATTTGATGGTCTTGGATGAAGAGGAGATGAAAGCCTATAATCAAGAACCGAATGCCTGTTGGGAATGTTACTCTTGTGTCAAGATTTGTCCTCAAGGGGCAATCAACGTCCGCCCATATTCAGACTTTGCTCCCCTTGGCGGGACAAGCATCCCCCTACTCAGTGCCGAAGACATTATGTGGACAGTCCAATTCAGAGATGGAAATGTCAAGCGTTTTAAATTCCCTGTCAGAACAACCCCAGAAGGTAGTATCGATCCATACAAAGATTACCCGCAAGCCGATGATATTGAAAGTGAAAAACTATATACCGAAAAAGAATTGGTAGAACCAGAAGAAACTATAAGACATCTAGTCGAACAACAGGAAATGGATCATACCTATGTTTGGCAAAACCCCAATGTCCAAGCAGGCTAATGGAATTTAAAAACATGATAAGGAGTAATATATGCCTCAAGTACCAACTAAAGCCAAAAGAAAAGGCCTGGAATTAGCCGAACCCAAAATCAAAGAGATTGATACCGAGTGTTTAATAGTCGGTGGCGGAGCTGCAGGTTGTGGCTCTGCTGTTGAAGGAGTCGCCTGGGCTGATAAACATGGTGTGGACATATTCTTGGTTGAAAAGGCCGCTCTGGAGAGATCAGGCGCCCTAGCCCAAGGGCTTTCAGCCATAAACACCTATATAGGTCTAAAACAGAAACACAATACAGTTGATGATTATACCCGTATGGTCCATATGGATCTTATGCACTTGACCCGGGATGATTTGGTATTTGATGTCGGCAGACATGTAGATGATTCCGTCCATCTGTTTGAAGAATGGGGACTGCCGATTTGGGTCACTGACGATAACGGCAAACACATGGACGGGGCCAAGGCCAAAGAAAAGGGATTGCAAATCAGAGAAGGCGCTCAACCGGTACGTACAGGAGCCTGGCAATGCATGATCAACGGAGAATCCTACAAACGGATCATGGCTGAAGCAGCAAAAAATGCTCTAGGCGAAAAACGATATTTGGAAAGAATCTTTATATGCAAGATTTTGATGGACAAGAATGAACCCAATAGGGTCGCTGGTATGGCTGGATTCAACGTTAGGGATAACGAAGTGGTTATCATCAAGGCCAATGCCATAGTCTTTGCCTCAGGTGGCTGTGTCAATGTTTACAGAACACGTTCCCAGGGAGAAGGGGAAGGCCGAGCCTGGTATCCAGTTTGGAACGCCGGTACGACATATGCCTTGGCTGTTCAGGCCGGGGCCGAGACAACCATGATGGAAAACCGCTTTGTCCCTACCAGATTTAAAGATGGATATGGGCCTGTCGGAGCCTGGTTCCTTTTGTTCAAAGCCAAGGCCACCAACAACAAAGGTGAGATCTATCTGGATAAGAATATCAAAATGATCGAACCCTATGAAAAGAGGGGTTATGCCATGGGACAGGTCATGCCGACCTGTCTACGAAATCACATGATGATCGCTGAGATGCGCAGCGGCCATGGTCCCATATTTATGGACACTCCTACAGCCTTGGCCAATCTGGCCAAGACCATGGACAAAAAAGAACAAAAAGAGCTGGAATCTGAAGCCTGGGAAGACTTCCTGGATATGACTATCGGCCAGGCCAACCTTTGGGCTGCCAAAAATGTCAAGCCAGAGGAAGACAAATCAGAGATCATGCCGACCGAACCATATCTGTTAGGTTCTCATTCCGGATGTTGTGGACTCTGGGTCTCTGGACCGGATGAAGATTGGGTCCCGGACGAATACAAGATCAAGGCTGACAATGGTAAGGTTTATAACCGAATGACAACGGTCAATGGCCTATTTACCTGTGGTGACGGTGTAGGTGCCTCAGGACACAAATATTCCTCAGGATCTTTTGCTGAGGGCCGTATCGCCGCTAAACAGGCTGTTCGCTGGTGTCTGGATCACAAAGGCTTCAAACCAACATTCAAACAAGACAACGAAGAAATCAAAACCGAGCTCTATCAACCCTGGTACCTTTACAAAGAAAATGCCCAAGTCTCCACTGACCCTGATGTCAACCCCAATTATATCACTCCGGCCAACTTCATGAAACGGATCATGAAGATGTCGGACGAATACGGGGGCGGCACCTCCACTTACTATACTACCAATAAAGAGATGCTGGAACAAGGCATCAAGGAGATGGATCTGCTGGAGGAGGACTCCAAGAAAATGGCCGCTAGGGACCTGCATGAATTGATGAGGTGCTGGGAGCAGCATAACCGGCTCTGGACTGTTCGTATGCATATGCTAAACATACTCTTTCGAGAAGAGACAAGATACCCTGGCTTCTACTATCGAAGCGACTTTATGGGCATTGATGATACCAAATGGAGAGTCTTTACAAACGGCAAATATGACGTAGAGACAGGTCAATTGACCATGTTCAAACGTCCCCTTATCAAAATAATACCTGATAAGAGCTTGGAATTCTTTAGCAAGTTAGGGACATAAACACATCAACATGCTTTATCTAACCAAGATGACTAGCAGTCAGAACAAAGAATGAAAATGGATGTTAACCATCATGCCTTTTCAGGCACAACGAAGCATGAAAATCTCCCGATAACCTTCTGAAATTATTTTATAAATTTTCATTCTTCTTTTCGTGTTTTTTCGTGTGTTTCGTGGGCTAAACATTCTTTTCAGGTTAACTAATGGTGTTATGCCGCCTCTTTCATGAATCGCCCATTAACTCTTCAGAACATATTATTTATTTTTTGACATACGTTGGCATACACAAAAAATATAGAAAAAAGTCAGAAGAGTTTTCATGGCCCTGGGGTTATTAAAGTATTCAAAAGGGGTGGCATAACTATATTTCATCTTTAAATGAATCTTTGACTAAAAGCAAGGGCTGAGAAATGTTTGCAATCTCCATATCTAAGGAGATATCATATGCATATCATAGATTCACAGAGTTATGAACAGGACCCTGACCTTGATAACAAAGAACAAATCTATCATCCCTTGAGTTTTTCAGAGATCAGATTCTCAGAAAACGCTGAAAGGACAATACACGAAGCAGTTGAGAGAATTGCCATATACTGCGAACGTTCACCAATGTATTTTTATAAAAAAATGGATAATGAGTTATATTGGTTAGATCCATCCGGGCTATTACTTATAGTCATCCATTCCAATGAGTTAGATGCTGATATGTATATTGAGATATCTCCTGGTCATTGGTGGATTACTGGTTCAGCCATGTCCTCTTGAATCAACTTTTAAAAATAACTAATCTTTGACCTAGCTTATAGATTTAATGAAACAACTTGAGTTTTCGAAAACCAGTTTTCGAAAACTCAAGTGAATCAAGATTTGTCAACTACTACCTTAGGCAACTTCAACTAACTTGATCTCAAAGTTCAGATCTTTGCCAGCCAAAGGATGGTTGGCATCAAGGGTGATATTCTCGTCAGTAACAGCGGTCACAGTTACATTGAATGTCTGGTTGTCCTGCGTGGTAAGTTGTAACATTTTGCCTTCTTCCGGGACAATATGTTCAGGGAGATCAGAACGATTGACAGTAACCATATTTTCTTCATAGTGTTGACCATAGGCGTCATCAGATGGGATTAGTACTTGTTTGGACTCACCAACATTCATTCCTTCCACAGCATTCTCAAAACCTTCAATAATATTTCCATCTCCAATCTTAAACTCAATAGGATTTTCTTCATAGGTGGAGTCAAAAACGCTACCATCCTCTAATGTCCCATGGAAATGTACCTTAACCGTATCTCCTTTCTTTGCTTCACTCATTAATTCCTCCTAAAAAATAAATAAATTATGGTCCTTGAAGGTGAACCCTCCAAACCATGAACACATATTATATCTAACAATTATCTATTCATCAACCATGTCAAATTAGAATAATTTTTTATAACAGTAAACAGTTCACGGATGACTTTTTTCACCCAGATAAAGTTGACGGAAATTATCAGAGACACTCTCCAGGACCTTTTCTTGGCTAACACCCTTGATCTCGGCAATGGCTTTGGCTGAAACCATGGCATTGGCAGGAACATTCCTATTATTTGCCTCCGGAGCCAGGACCGGACTATCGGTCTCCAGCAAGAGATTTTTTAGGGGTATATTCTTTAGCAGCTTCTGCTTCTGCCTGGAACGTACCACTGAAGGAGGAATAGAAAAGAAAAATCCAGCTTCTAGCCCAGGTTGTGCAGCCGAGCCCTTCCCATCAAAGGCATGCATCTGGACCTTGGCCGCCCCTTTCTCCAGCAAGAGCTGAATCGCATACCTGCCTGCTGATCTGGAATGGACATTTAGAGGCAGGTCCAGCTCCAAGGAAAGATCTATAAAACTGGCAAATATTTCCTGTTGAATCTCTTGATATCTCTTGTCCTGAACCTGCCAAAAATCTAGTCCCACTTCTCCAATGGCCCAGAGCTGATGCTTATTGTCAAGAATAAATTGACGCATTTCCTCAGCCTTTTCAAAGTCCAAAAATGTAGGATAAAGACCGGCAGCAGGCAGAACTCCTTGATGGACCTCAGCCAGACTGAGATTTATACGGGCATGATCAAGGTTTTCGCCTACGGCAACAATCTGAACAATCCCGGCCTCTCGGGCTTGAGACAGGACTTCATCCCTGTCCTGATCAAAGGCTTGATCACAAATATGGACATGGGTGTCGACAAGATGATAACTATTCATTAATACCCTCTCTTCCCTTTATCAAAAACTCAACCCCCTTTTAATTTTTCGAAAATGAAAACTACTTAATCCCTATCGATTTATGGATTTGCAGGCTAAGTCTCCATTTGGGATTTTCCAAACAATAAGCAACTGTTTGCTGCAGATTGCTCTTGTAATCCAGGTTATCCAGGGGCTGGAGAAAAAAATGATCAAAATCCAAGCTTGCGAAGGGCTTAGGATCCAGACCCTCTTGAGGAAAGACAACCTTTATCTCATTGCCCTTTATAACCTTTAGTTTGGTTCCAGCCTTGGGACTAACACATACCCAATCAATCCCCGGCGGTAATTCAAGTGTACCGTTGGTTTCAATAGCTACCTCAAAACCAACCTTTCGCAATCTTTGAACCAAAAGATCATCTACTTGAAGCCCCGGTTCTCCACCAGTAAGTATAACTAAAGGTCTGCTTGTTCTCTGAGCATTATCTTTGGGCCACTTAAACAAGATCTCATCTACAAGCTCTTTATAAGTCTGAAAAACTCCTCCATGCTCACCATTTGTCCCCCAAAAGTCGGTATCACAAAATTGACATACAGCCCTTTTTCGATCACTGTCTAAACCAGTCCACAAATTACAACCACTAAACCGACAAAAGACAGCTGCTCGTCCCGACTGGGCACCCTCGCCTTGCAGGGAATAAAATATCTCTTTGACCTTATAACTCATATCTTTTTATTGACATATTTCATTTTTTGCTTTTAACCTCTTTCTGTTAGCAGTTTTCATCTGGACAGTCAAAGTTCTTCTCTAACCCTCTAAAATAGTTTTTTATTTTCTTCTCTGACTTGGATCTGATATGATTATAGTATAATTATACTAAATTATTGTATTTTAATTCTTATACTCAAAACATAAAACTTAAAACTTTGTATTAGTTTAGTCCTATGAAAAAGGGACTTACTTTCGAATTTACGTTTTCAAGCCCCTTTTTCAATTAGTTGCAAAGGGCTAAACAGTTACAAAACTTTTAAGTATTACTGTTTCAAGGCCTAACAATATGTCTGATCTTGTTTTGTTAAGACATGGCCAGAGTCAATGGAATCAGCTCAACAAGTTTACCGGCTGGACAGATGTCAGCTTGACTGGTAAAGGCGAGACTGAAGCTAGACAGGCCGGACAAATCCTTAGAGAAAATGGTTTTATATTTGACTTTTGTTTTACCTCCTATTTGAAACGAGCCATTAAAACAGCCTGGATCGTCTTGGAAGAGATGGATCTGATGTGGATCCCTGTAGAAAAGTCTTGGCGCTTAAATGAACGTCACTATGGGGCACTTCAAGGTGAAGAAAAAACACAGACAGCAAAAAAGTTTGGTCAAGAACAGGTTCGTAAATGGCGCAGGTCTTACCAAGATGCTCCACCACCCCTAAAGCCCACAGACCCAGAATATCCGGGCAATGATTTCAGATACAGACACCTTGAACCGACTGAACTACCTCTGACTGAGAGCTTGAAAATGACAGTCCAACGGGTTATACCGTATTGGCTGGAACGTATAGTTCCCTTGATCGAAAAAGAGCAACGAGTCTTTATCTGCGCTCACGGCAACAGTCTCCGTGGCTTGGTCAAGTATATACAGGGTATCTCCGATAATGATATCACCACATTTGAGATACCTACTGGAGTACCTTTGGTCTATCAGATAAGCCCTGACCTGAAAATTCACAGTGGAAACTTCCTGAGGATCTAAGGCTTAATATCTTTTTGCTCTCAGCGATTCCAGTTTATTATTTCTTACGGTCAACATTCTTCGTTCTTTCTTCCTCTCTCGGTAAACGGTAAACGATCAATCGTACACACTCTTCAGTTCACATTCTTTACATCTCACAGGTCCTTGTATGAAAAACATATCCGAGGCAATACAAGATTTTTTTACCAAAAATAATTATAAACAGGAAATGGATATTGTTCGAGTCTGGCTAAACTGGGACAAAATAGTTGGTCCTGAGCTGGCCTTATTAGCCAAGCCATTGGGAAAACAAAAACAATCCTTGATTATTGGAGTGGAAAACTCCTTAATCATGCAAGAAATAAGGTTTTATTCCCAACAACTATTGGATTCTATATATGATTTTTTGCAATGGCAACCATTTGACAAAATCAAATTCGAACTGTTATATGGAAAAACTTCACTTGATCAAATACAGATTAACAAGGACATAAAAATTCAAGAGCCAAGACATGCCCATGTAGCTGATTCAAATATTGGCCACCTTGATTTCACGGCATGTTCAATTCCCTCTTTCTCATCCTGTTATGAAAGCTATGTCCAAATGATTAAGGAACTAGACACCAATAAATGATATTGAGTATCTTAGGAGGATATGATTAAATGGCTGAACAAATCTCTCTGGAATCATTGAACTTAAAAAAACCCCTTGAAAAAATGACCGCCAAGGAATTGCGGGAATTAGCCATAGACAAAATTCCCCAGATTGTCGGTGCATCAGGAATGGACAAAGAAGAGCTGCTTCATGAGATCAAAACGGCCTGTGGTCTGATTGATGAAGAAAGCAACATCTCCCAATATAAAGAACAAATCTGGAATATCAAACGAGAAATGAGAAAACTTCGGGATCAAAAGCACAATCTGCCGAAATCAGAACAAAAAGAGAAAGACCGTTTACGTAAACAAATAAAGAAGATGAAAAGACAGACAAGAAGCCTGGCTGCAACAAAGTAGAATAAATAAAAGGACATGGATAAGCAATATTCTCCTTGACAAACCATCTAAACTTAATTAGTAACTTTCTTTGCTGTTGGGGAATCGTCTAGTGGCAGGACGCCGGGTTCTGGCTCCGGTAGCCGAGGTTCGAATCCTCGTTCCCCAGCCATTTTAAAACACGTCCCCATCGTCTAGCCAGGTCCAGGACACCGGCCTTTCACGCCGGCGACAGGGGTTCAAATCCCCTTGGGGACGCCAAATTATTTCAACACGTTATAAGCAAACACACTATAATTGGACGTCTGGACACAAAAAGCGGACACAAAATGCCTTTGGAAATATCCTTTCAAAGGCATTTTTTATTTCTCCCCGCCCGTTGCAGTTTTCATATTCAACACTTTTCCTTTTGACCTACCAAAAACAGATTCATCTAATTTCAAGCCCTCCAAGCCCAGGCGTTTAAGATACCTGGCTGTTGTGTTCGGGCTTTGATGCCTCAAAATTGCCTGTATGGTGGCCAGATTGTATCCAGCGTGATACAGGCAGGTAGCCGACAGGTGCCTTATGGCGTGGAAGCCAAATACCGGCACTTCGGCTTTCTCGCACAATCTGGTCATGAACCAGCGACGTTCTTTGAACGGCTGGCCCGGGTTGTGATAGGGTGAGTGGGAATCGAAGGTCTGGACAAAGACGTTACTAACACGCTTGTAAGGCCGATTTTCCCACCACCATAAAAGGTCTTTTTTTAGTTCCTGCGTAATGGGTAGCCAGTCAAACTCCTGAGTTCCGTTTTTTCTTTTGCAGGTCCAGAGTCTGACTTGCTCCCGACCAAAATCCACATCCTCCCAGACCAGGTTGAAGATCTCCCCTCGTCTGGCCGCCAAGTGCAGGAAGGTAAGCAACATAACCTTATCCTGACCTTTAACAACCGCCATGACCTTCCAAAAATCCTCCTCAGGCGGTATATATCTTGGCTCTCGTCTTTCCGGGAACCTGTCCACCGACTTAAACGGATTCAAGTTCTCCCGGGGAAAAGCGTCAAGAAACCTCCGACCCCATTCCCAAGCGATGTTCAAGTTTTTCCGGTCCTTGTTGGCAGCGTATCCGCTCCTTTTCCTGTACTGATCCTGAAGATACTCCAGGGCCATCGCTGGACTGAAGTCTTCTGTATGGATCGAATATTCGAAAAAGGAGAACAGTTTCCTGAAGACTGATTTTTTTTCGTCAAACGTTTTCTTAGATACCCTGTTCTCAGCGTCATTCAGATATGCGTTGCTCCATTCAAGAAGTATCGGAGAGGAGGCCATAGGGGTCTTCTTTTTTTCTTTTCTTATCTCCTCCGTTATTTTTTCTCTCTGTTTCTCTTCCCAGGTTACCGCATTCCTGTAACTTTTTTTGCTGTCGTCCGGAAAAAGCTTCTCTTTCGATCTTCCCTGAACCATGACATGAGCCTTCACCCGACGCTTCCCGCGTTTTTTGATATAGCTGGGCATTTATTCTATCCTCCACCAGTTTTTCAAAGAACTGCAAGCGTCCAGGCGCGACTTCAATGCCACCCCACAAATGAGCATATTTTTTTAATGTCCTAAGATCAACACCAAAAAATGCAGCGAGCTCAGATGCTGGTATTGGCCGCCCAAACTTTTCTTTCAGATCTGAAATAGTCATTTGTAACATCATGCCCGGTTCCATCTCGATTTCCATTTATAAAAAAGAATTCCGCCGATGACGGCGGCTTCCCGCCTGCCAGAATACTTTCCTGCAGACAGGAAAGCATCCTTCTGGCGGGACCTTTTTACCTGACCCTGCCGTCCTCGATTATGACCGAGCATTCCTCTCCCTCCCCCACGCGCTCTACCCAGACCTGCCCGTCGTTTTCCCCGGCCAGATCCGAGAGTGTCTGCAGGCTGCTTTCGTCAAGCAGGGAGCCGTCTCTTACCAGGAGCACCTTGAGCTTGGGGTTCATGGCAAAGCCCATGGCCACGCTTACCCGGAGCTGCTCGGCCTGGCTGGCCTGAGAGAAGGGCAGCCCGTTAAAGAATATACCTGATTCATCGAAAGTGAGACCGTCCACAGGGAATCGGGCCTCATGGAGGGCCTCGGACTTGGCCTGATCAATGGCCTGGATCTCTCTGGTCAGCCTCTGGCTTTCCTCTTCCAGGTCGTTTAGTTCCCTTTCGGCCTTTTCCCGGCTTATCCTCTCCTGGACCTTTCGGTTTATTGTCTCGACGCTCTCCATCTGCTTCAGGATCTCCTGCTCGTCTTTGTCTTCCAGCCCCAGAACTTCATCCTGTAATTCCAGTCTGTTTCCCTCCAGTTCCTCAAGGTGGGTCTGCGCGCTTTCAAGCTTTCGCTGCAGTTCATCGATCTGATCCTGGAGATCCAAAATGTAGTCATGTCCTTTGGTGATCCTGGCCTCAAGCTTCTGCAGCTCATCCCGCTTGTCCTGGTTCTCCCGGTTCTGCTCCTGCCTTAGCTTCAGCTCGGCCATGAGATCGGCCACAGAGAGTTCGGCCTCCGGGGCGTCCTCGTGTTCCGGCATTGCTTCCAGCCCGGCCCTGGCCTTTTTGATGTCCCGATTGACCTGGGTCCGTTCGTCGTAAAGCGCTTGCCTTTGCCTGTCCTTTTCTGAGAAATCCAGTCCGACAAGCCCCTTCAGAGTCTCCAGCTGGTCTCTGGGCTCCATTCGGCAGAATTCGAGGGGGTCGAATGTGAGCTTTCCGGTCAAGCTGTCCAGTATCTTCTGCGGCGAGGTGAACCTGGCCCCGTCTTTGTTGGAGACAATCAGGGTCCCGCCCCCAGCGCTTGTAAAGCTCCTGGTCACCACCAGATCGTCCAGCTCGCAGACCACCCTGGCCCTGTCCTGTCCCTCGCGGATGGGCCTGTCGCAAACCGCTCTTTTACCGCCAAGGGCGTAGGCGATCGAGTCCAACACAGAGCTTTTCCCCTGGGCGTTCTGGCCTCCGATGGTGACCGTGTTTTTCTCTGGGACTATCTCCACGGCCTGCAGACGCTTTATGTTTTCCGACTCGAGCTTTATGATTCTCATGATGCATGCCTCTTTTTGTTTTTGGGCCAAGCCTGGCTTGGACCAAGCCTGGCCGATGGATAAAGTCAAAGCGTACAGGCCGGTTATTCTGTCTGCAGTGCCGTATCATTGATGCCGTAAAAGAGTTTTTCTAACCCGATATCCTCCAGAGAAATGATTCGGTAGACCCGACGAACTGTATCAACATCCTGTCTGCAGTATTCCTTGATCTCATCCAGCCTGTTCTCCAGCCAGAAGTCGTATATCATCGATCCGTCCATTCCGCTTGTTTTGCCCGTCAGCCCGAGAAACAGAGCAATATTTTCCAGTGAGACATAGTCCTTGAAGTCGGCCGCCCACATGTCCATGGTATCCTGTATTCCACTGTCGTAACGCCTCCGCGGTATCATCTTGGCCAAAGGGAATAGTCGGTGCTGCAGGGCCTTTCGCCACAGCCATGGAAG
>CAYUNZ010000062.1:13339-14341 GCA_964446205.1 uncultured Desulfohalobiaceae bacterium
AGAGCGCAGGTTGTGTCCGATCCAGTCGAATTTGCCGATACGGTCAAGCTCAAGCCTCAGCAAATTATCCTGAAAACTGGCCAAGAGTTCACTTTCTGTTTCAATCCCGTCTTGGCCGACAATCAGAGCCTCGGCCGGGTCGCTCCGAGTCGCCCAGCCTATGCACAATATCCTCCCCCGCATGCTGTCCAGGGCCTGTGAGCGATAGGTATCTTCCACTCTCTCCTGCTGGTAGGCCCTGATCTTGGCCGGGTCCTTGTAGTTCTTCGGGGCTTCGATGTCCTCCGGCTTGGGGCGCTCTGTCCCGGGCAGGGTTTCGATGTCAATGTAAATTTCCATTGTCTTCCCCCTTGTTGTTTAAGTTTTCTATGAAGTCTTGCGCTTCATTTTGGTTGCGGAAAGTCCAGACGTGTCTGTACTGTCCCGCTTGATGGTTCCACCTTTCAACGTTCACCCAGGCAATGCCGGTGCTTGGTGCCGGGGTTATCCTGTACTCCGGAATTTCGAATGTGCGCATTGCATCCGTCCTTGTGAGTATGTGCCCCCGGGTTTCCGGGGGCTGTTTGCTTTTAGAACGGGGCATCGTCCATCATGGCTTTTCCCTTGTCTGCTTTGCTGGCCTGCTGCCTGGTAGTCGTGATATGCTGTTTCTGTTTTACATGGCCTTCCAAGAGTTCGATCAGCTCTGAGGCGTCCTTTTTGTCCATCTCTTTGGTGCTCTCAACCGGTTTTTTTCCGCGCTGATCCAGCCAGATATTCACGTTTTTCATCTTTTCCTCTTTGTTTGTGAATCCGAGCTTGCCGCAAAGTACATGGATCTTTTTCACCTGGGGCTCGGTGGCCTTGTCCGGCTGGGCGGCGTTCTGGCTCTGGGCCCGGGGTTGGCTTTGGTGACCGTTTTGCCGGGCCTGTTGCTGCCGGCCCTGGTCATGGCTGTTGTTCTCGGGATCAGGGGCTGCGAACTGTGGCTGCTCAGCCGGTTCAGGCTCCCGGGCCGGGGCT
>CAYUNZ010000063.1:0-14322 GCA_964446205.1 uncultured Desulfohalobiaceae bacterium
CTTTTCATGTTAAAAGAGTGTGAACCGAGAACCGTGAACTTGTGAACCGTAAGACAAAGATGTTAGGAAATCATTTCTTTATTCTTATTTCTTCGGTTCACGGTCAACGGTTCACGGTCGACATTCTTTTCGGTTCACGGTCAACGGTTCACGGTCGACATTCTTTTCGGTTCACGTTCCATGGTATTTCGTGTAAACTCACACCAATCCTTTAATTTGAATAACGGGGTATATAGCCAATGAAAGTTTCAGAGATCATGTCCACAGATCTGTTTATTGTCTCACCCGAGACAAAAATTACTGAAGCTGCCAAAATCCTCTTGGAAAATCACATCAACGGGATTCCGGTAGTAAATGACGACAATAAGCTTGTTGGCATTATCTGCCAAAGCGACATAATTAGCCAACAGAAGAAACTCCCTTTACCGACTATATTTACCCTTTTTGACGGTATTATCCCTTTAAGCTCCAGCCAACATTTGGAAAAAGAGATACAAAGGATGTCCGCCACTACTGTTGAAGAGGCCATGTCCCCTGATCCTGAGAGTGTCAGACCAGATACAGACCTCGAAGATGTGGCTGAAATAATGGTTAAAAAAAATTACCATACAATACCTGTAGTTGAAGATGATCAGCTTATAGGTATTATTGGCAAAGAAGACGTTTTAAAGACACTTTTCCAATAGACTATGCCTGGCCTTTATGCATTTTTTTCTTAATGATAGTCATGAAACCCTTGACTTGGCAAAAGACCTGGCCCAAGCTATTTCTTTTTCCGGCCTTAGCCTGCCCATACTCTTCCAAGGTCCCCTAGGTGCAGGAAAGACAACCTTTGTTAGGGGCTTTGTACAAACATTCCCTGGGGGTAATCAGGCCGAAGTAAGTAGTCCAAGCTTCAACCTCATTAATGTCTATCCGACTAAGCCTGAAATAGTCCATATTGATCTTTACCGGGTCTCCCAGACCGGTATCGATGACTTCCTCCTTGAATATTTGTCTTGTTCAGAAAGCTTGACCCTTGTTGAATGGTCTGAAAATCTTCCCCAATTATTTTGGCCCAAAATCTACTTAAAAATCATATTGACATACAAGGGGAATGGCAGGCAAATCAATTTAAAACCTCAAGGTGATCCTGCTGTCTGTATAATTGAGCTACTATCCAGACAAGCAGCAGGTTGATTGTCTTCTATTTTGCACTTTCTTTGGTCCAAGATATAAGATAGAAGTCCCATTTATTACAATACCTATACATTCAAACAACCCTTAGCTAAGGAGACAGAATCAGCCATGGATATCGTGGTACAAAAATTTGGAGGCTCTTCTGTGGCAGATTTGAATTGTATGCAGCAAGTCAAATCAAAGGTCCAAAAAAAACTCGATCAAGGCTGTAAGGTGGTAGTTATCCTCTCAGCCATGTCAGGTGAAACAGACCGCTTGATCTCTATGGCTAAGGAATGGTCAACCAATCCAGATCCTGCTGAAATGGACACCCTTTTGACCACAGGAGAACAAGCCTCGGCAGCCTTGTTCACAATGCTGTTAATCAAAAACCAGATAAAAGCTCGTTCCTTACTGGGATTTCAAATTCCTATCCATACCGACCGTTCCTTTGGTCGTTCCAGGATATTGGATATTGATTCTGAGAAGTTACAAGAGCATCTTGAAAGACATGATGTCCTGGTTGTTGCAGGATTTCAAGGATGTGACTACAACTACAATCTGACGACGCTTGGGCGTGGCGGTTCAGATACCAGTGCTGTGGCCATCTCTGCCGCCCTCAAAGCCAATGTCTGTGAGATTTATACTGATGTTGACGGGGTTTATACAACTGATCCGAACATCTGCCTTCAAGCCAGAAAGTTAAATAAAATCGCCTATGATGAAATGCTGGAGATGTCCAGCATGGGAGCCAAGGTACTGCAGATACGTTCTGTAGAATTTGCCAAAAAATATAGTGTCCCGGTCCACGTCCGTTCAACCTTTCATGATCAACCCGGGACATTACTTGTGCAGGAGGATAATGAAATGGAATCTGTCATGGTTTCAGGTGTCACCTATGATAAGAATCAAGCTCGAATAACAATGGTAGAGGTGGATGATCAACCAGGTATTGCAGCCAGTATCTTTGAACCTCTTGCCAGTTCAGGCATACTAGTGGACATGATTGTTCAAAACCCAAGTCATGAAGGGAAGACAGATATCACCTTTACTGTTACTCGCGGAGATCTGGAAAAGGCTCTGCAGATAATAGATACAATCAAAGACAAGATGGGTACCAAAGAGGTACTCTCCGATACCAAGGTATGCAAGGTCTCGGTTATTGGCGTGGGAATGCGCAACCATTCAGGAGTTGCGGCAATCGCTTTCAAGGCCTTGCAAACAGAACATATCAATATCATAATTATCAGTACTTCAGAAATCAAAATTTCCTGTCTTATTGAAGAAAAGTACACTGAACTGGCAGTAAGAACCCTGCATGATGCCTTTGGATTAGATCAAGATCCCCAAACACAACCAAAAAACTCGTGATACTTCCCTCAAAGGGCTGAGCCAAGAACCACAAAACTTGATTTTGAGACTTATTTATGGGCAAAAAGATATCAATCTATGATACAACCTTACGTGACGGGACCCAAGCCGAAGAGGTCCACTTCTCTACGGAAGACAAAATACGTATTGCCAAAAAGCTGGATGAGCTGGGTATTGATTATATCGAAGGTGGCTGGCCTAGCTCCAATCCCACCGATGAGCTCTTTTTTCAAGAGATCAAGAACTATGATATCAGAAGGTCCAGGATAACTGCCTTTGGCTGTACACATAATCCTAAGACCACCCCAGAGACCGATGAGAGCTTTCTAAAAATTGTTCAGGCCAAAACCCAAGTTGTCACTATCTTTGGTAAGACCTGGGAGATTCATGTCCGAGAAGCCCTAAGGACCTCATTGGAAAACAACTTGGATATCATCTACCAATCTTTGGCCCATATCAGGCCTCAAGTAGAAGAGCTCTTTTTTGATGCCGAACACTTCTTTGACGGCTTTCGGGCCAACAGGGAATATGCCTTGTCTTGCCTCAAAAAAGCCCATCAAGCTGGTTCAGATGCCCTTATTCTCTGTGACACCAATGGAGGAACACTACCACGAGAACTAAAAGGAATTGTCGAGCAAGTGGCAAAAGAAATCCCCGAAGCAACGTTGGGCATACATGCCCATAACGATTCAGAACTGGCTGTAGCCAATTCACTAACCGCAGTTCAATCCGGGGCAACCCATGTACAGGGTACCATCAATGGTTATGGTGAACGTTGTGGTAATGCCAATCTATGTTCCATTATCCCCTGTCTGGAGTTGAAGATGGGTTACCAATGTCTCCCTGAAGACCACCTTCAAAAACTTACCGCCGTATCTAATTATGTCTCTGAAGTGGCCAATCTCAGGCCCTTTATACGACAACCTTTTGTCGGCCAATCTGCTTTTGCTCATAAAGGCGGCGTTCATGTCAGCGCCATACGACGAAATCCCAAAACCTATGAACATATTACCCCTGAGGCGGTAGGTAATCGACAACGTGTCTTACTCTCCGATTTGGCCGGAAAGAGCAATATCCTGTTTAAAGCCAAACAGTATGGCATCCCCTTGGATAAAGATGACCCTATGGTCCTTGATCTCTTGACCCAAATCAAGAATCTGGAGAGTGAAGGATATGAATTTTCGGTTGCTGAAGCCTCTTTTGAGCTGTTATTCAACAGAACCTTGGGACATGTTCGAAAATACTATACCCTTCTTGGATTCCGAGTCATGGAGAACAAAAACAGTGAAAGCGAAAACCCTTTCACAGAAGCTACAGTCATGATCCAGGTCGGTGGTGAGACAGAGCATACTGCAGCTACAGGCAAAGGACCGGTAAATGCACTGGACAATGCAGTACGTAAGGGATTGGAAAAGTTTTACCCCAACTTACAAGACATGAACCTACTTGACTTCAAAGTCCGAGTCCTGAGCCCCAATATCAACGATTATGCCGGAACAGCCTCTAGAGTCAGGGTACTTATAGAATCCGGAGACTCCCAATCAAGATGGATTACGGTCGGGGTCTCACACAATATTATTGAAGCTAGCTGGCAGGCCTTGGTCGATTCAGTAGATTACAAATTGTTCCAAGACGATCTCAAAAAGAAAGATACAACTAACTAGTTTTCATCCGGAAACTGCCCTTTTTCCGTTTGGCTGCGTCAGTCTGCAAAATTATTCGTCAACGTATTAAGATACGCCTCCTCATAATTTCTTGATTTCCTTGCCAAACGAAAAAAATCTGGTTTCCGAGTTGAAAACTTGTTATTTCCATATCCGGAAATCAATAATTTCCGGATGGAAACTAACTAATTTTCATCATGGATACTATTATGAACGGCCAATTAGTCTATATCCATCATAGTTGTTTTTGTTTACATATTGATCAACGAACCTTCCTCTTTGATTTTCCTGACAATTCACTTTTAACCCCTGATCAAATAGATCTGGTACATTCGGAAATAAAGGATAGTGAGCTCTATGTCTTTTGCTCTCACAGCCATGAAGATCACTACAACAAAGAACTCATCGGCCTTGACAACTTTGCCTACCAGGCCAGATACATCCTTTCTGATGACATTCAGGATCTTTTTCCAGACACAGTTCCTCTAAATAGTCTGATAGTTGAACCAGAAGATTCCTATTCTTGTGATGATTTGACAATTACTACTCTACCAAGCAATGATTTAGGGGTGGCTTATCTAATCTCATTCCAAGGGAAAAATATTTACTATGGAGGGGACTTGGCCAATTGGTGCTGGCCCAATATGCCAAAACAAGCCCAGGAAGTAACCTCCCAATTCTTTAAGGAATGCCTGGAGAGCCTAACCGGATATAATATTAACATTGCCTTCTCCAATGTTGACAAAAGATTGGATAACTTGGCCGGAGGGGTACAATGTATTGAGATACTAAGACCTGACATCTTTATCCCCATGCATACCTTTGGTAATACCGAGTGGATAGAAGATTTTCATAAAAACATAGAAGTCCCGAATGTAGCAATATTTCAATATACCTCACCAGGAGATACTTACAACTTTGACCTGGAATAATTGACAAATTTTATGTATCCGTTCAGGGCCTAGATTTTTCAACCGCAAAGTTACAAAGCAAAATACGCAAGGTACAAAGCTTCTCCTCCTAACCTTGGCGATCTTCGCGGCTTGAGCGAGTCAGCGAGCAGGCGGTTACCCTCTGAATGCTTACAATTTTATTCTCCCTCCTTTTTGATGGAGTGAAACCCCATCATGATTCAGACCCCACCGTAATTCAACGACAAAATAAAGATATCCAGACAAAATATTCAAAATTCCAATTAAATATAGACCCCTTGACAAAAACCCAAAAAAAAGATATTGAAAATCATTACTAATTATAATTTTTAAGAGGAATTGCTTGTGTTAAGCTCTCAAAATTTACGAATGACACCACAACGTAAGGTTATACTAGAAGAATTAAGAAAAGTAACCACTCATCCCACAGCTGATGAGCTTTATGAAAAGGTGCGGAAGCGGCTTCCCAAAATTAGCCTTGGTACGGTTTACCGGAACTTAGACTTACTCTCTTCAGCAGGGATTATCAAGAAACTACACCTTGAAGAAAGCCAAATGCGCTTTGATGGGAACATCGAACCCCATAATCATATCTATTGTGTAAATTGTGGACGAGTGGCAGATGTAACATCTTCTCTGGACATGTCTAATATCATTGCCAATATTGATACAGACTTTACTGTCTTAAAGGTCAATCTTATTCTTTCCGGACTCTGTCCCCAATGCCAGAATAAAGACAATCAAAATCGAGTCCACTAAAAAAGGTGACCTTGAAAGCAGATTGTCAAACGGGTTTTGACAGCCTTTTTTGCATATACTTCAATCAATAATCTGGAGAAACTTATGAACCCAACAGAAATAAAACCAGGTATTTACTGGGTCGGAGTGGTTGATTGGAATCTGAGGAGCTTTCATGGATACTCCATGACCAAGCACGGGACAACATACAATGCTTTCCTGGTTATTGACGATAAGATAACCCTTTTTGATACTGTTGATGCCAAGTATTGTCAGCAATTTTTATCGACAATCTCCCAAGTCGTTGCCTTGGACCAAATCGACTACCTGGTTGTCAACCATGTAGAACCAGACCACTCCGGAAGTTTACCGCTAGTAGTCGACAAGATCAGACCTGAAAGGATATTCATCTCCAAGATGGGGCATAAATGTGTTCAAGCCCGTTTTCAGCAGACCGATTCCTGGCCATTGGAAACAATCAATAACGAGCAAATATTATCTCTGGGCAAACGAAAGGTACAGTTTTTAGAGACCCGCATGCTCCATTGGCCGGACAGTATGGTCTCTTATATATCAGAGGATAAGCTCCTTATCTCCCAAGACGCTTTTGGGCAAAACATTGCCAGTAGTGAACGTTTTGATGACTGGATTGATTGGACAACATTGAAAAATGAGATGGCCAATTACTATGCCAATATCATACTTCCTTTCTCAACCAGAGTACCCAAAGTCTTTGACAAAATTCAGGAACTTGGCTGGGAGATTGATATGATCGCTCCAGATCATGGCCTTATCTTAAAGGAGAATGTTGACCAATCTTTGCAGGCCTATCTTGAGTTCGCGGCCCAAAAGCCCAAAGAAAAGGCTGTTATCTGTTATGACACCATGTGGAAGAGTACAGAGTTGATGGCTGAACACCTTGCTGCCAGCCTGGCTCAACATGGTATATCTGTCTCATTATATAATCTCAAAAGTTGGCATCACTCTGATGTAATGGGTGATCTCTGGGACTCTGCGGCAGTTTTGGTTGGATCTCCAACCCACAATAACGGAATCCTACCCTTAGTCGCCGACATGCTCACCTATATGAAGGGCCTGAAACCGCAAAACAAAATTGGCTTTGGGTTTGGTTCTTATGGCTGGAGTGGAGAAGCCCCGAAACAGATCACCGAATGGCTGCGTGGCATAAATATGGATATAATCGAAGATCCTGTATCTGCATTTCATGTCCCTACTGACAAAGACTATGCCCATCTTGGAGATATAGCCGAGAGTTTGGCTCAAACTATTCGGCAAAGAACAAAACATAAAGACTAAGTCTATCGTTCGCCATTATAGTTAATACCATATGCCTTGAGCTTTCTATGTAGATAGCTCCTTTCCAGGCCTATGGCTTCAGCTAGACGTGAAACATTGCCATGATAGTCGTTAAACTTTTGGATCAAAAATTTTCTTTCAAATTTGGCCCGAGCAGATTTAAAATCCAATATATCCCCATACCTCTTCTCATCATTCTCATCCAGATCATTTGAGTAGTCTATAATTTCTGGTGGCATATGCTCCGGTCCTATATTTTGTCCAGAGTACATTATAAGTATCCTTTCCGTAAAATTCTTCAATTCTCTGACATTCCCCGGCCAATCATATTTCTTCAAAATATCAATTGCCTCCTTAGAGAAATAGACAGATTTGAAGCCATTTTCCTGACATAGGTTCTCAATAAACTCATTCAAAAGTAAAGGAATATCTTCGACTCTGTCCCGCAACCTTGGAACATGTAAGGGAAAAACATTCAGACGAAAAAAAAGGTCTTCCCGGAATCTGCCTCTCTCTATTTCCTGCCGCAAATCCTTATTTGTGGCCACAATCAGACGAACATCCACCTGAATTGATTTTCTACCCCCGATCCTTTCAAAAGACTGTTCCTGCAGAATACGCAAGATCTTTGACTGAGTCTTCATACTCATATCACCGATCTCATCCATGAACAAAGTCCCTTTATGGGCCAACTCAAATTTACCGATATGTGTTTTCTCTGCCCCGGTAAAAGAACCCTTTTCATGCCCGAACAATTCGCTCTCTATCAGTTCTTCCGGAATAGCGGCGCAATTGACGGCAATCATTGGTTTATTAGCTCGCTTACTCCGCTTGTGAAGACTGCGAGCCACTATTTCTTTTCCAGTCCCATTGTCCCCTGTTATAAGCACCCAGGCATCAGTCGGGGCCACCTTTTCTATCTGCTCCCTAAGTTCTTTAATTGCCTGGCTATTTCCACTCAAATTCTGAATATAATCAACCTTAATCCGAGAGCGAAGGTCCAGATTCTCCTGTTGAAGACGTTTGAATTCCAGGGCCTTATTAACGGTGACCACGACTTTTTCCAAAGACAGGGGCTTCTCAATAAAATCAAAGGCCCCTTTCTTGATAGTCTTGACCGCCAACTCAATATTACCATGCCCAGAAATCATAATCACCGGGACCTGACTGTAATCGTGCTGAACAAAATCAAGGATCTCTATCCCATCTTTTCCTGTCAGCCAAATATCTAGCAATAAGATATCAGGCTCATTATCTTTCAAAATTTTAAGGGCTTCTTCTCCACTGCTGCATAATGAGACCTCATAGCCCTCATCTTCCAGTATACCACTCAAAGAGATCCGAATATCTTCTTCATCATCAACTACTAAAACACTCGGTTTCATAAGCACCCTTTATATAGTTTTCATCCAAAAATTAAAAATTTTGTATTAGTTATCTAAACTGGCAATTCAATGATAAAAACACTGCCTTGGGGTGTGTTTGGTTTTACTTCCACAAATCCACGATGATCATTGACAATAGATTTGACTATAGTCAATCCAAGCCCTGTATTACCCTTCTTTTGGGAAAAATAAGGCTCGAACATTCGAGAACGCTCTTCACTGCTAAACCCAGGTCCATTGTCTGCTATTTCAAGTATGGCATGTTTTGAGGATGATTGATAATAACCCCAGACCTTGACCTCAGGTTCAGAGACATCTTTTAAGACCTCAACTGCATTGGTGAACAAGTTAATCAGCACCCTCTTCATTGCTGCCCGATCAAATTTCAATCTAGGCAGGTTTTCATCAGGTATATAATCCCAACTGATTGAGGTGTGGCTATGTTGAAACAAGTTGATCATCTCTTCTAACAGGGATAACAGATCGTCATACTCCAAAGTCACGTCAGGTAACTTGGCAAAGGAGGAAAATTCCTTGACCATTTGTTCCAGGTATTCGACCTGCTTGACAATCAGCTTAGTACATTCCTCAAAAGTAGCATCTTCCATATCAGGACCATATCTCTTTTCCAATCGCTGGGCCGAGAGCTTTATCGGAGTCAAAGGATTCTTTATCTCATGAGCAATCCTCCGGGCCACCTCTCTCCAGGCAGCCATCCTTTGCATCTTATCAAGCTCAGTAATGTCTTCAAAGACAATAACCTTGCCTAACTCCTTTTCTTCTTGGGTCCACAAACCAACAGCATTTAACAGTAACTTTCTTTCTTCATTGCCCAAAGATACTTCCACCTGACGTTGCCATTGGGTATGAGGAGATTCTTTCAGGTGTTCAAAGAGTTCCTCTAAGATCTCCTGAAAATCTTCCTGGAAGAAATCAAGAGGATATTTCCCTTTCAAATCTTCAGACTGTATACCAAGTATGTTCTCAGCAGCCTTATTAACCGTATTTATCTTGTTGTCTTTATCTAAGGAAATTACTCCAGAGGTGATATTATTCAAAACAGCTTCCCCATATTGTCTCCGCTGCTCCAACTCAAGGTTTTGCCAGGCCAAATCCTTATTGGCTTTATTCAAAGATTCCTGACTTTGCTCCAGATCCTCGGCCATAGTATTGAAAGATTGGACAAGTAAACCCAATTCATCACCGGATTGATCCTCAAGCCTGACAGCAAGATCACCATGGGCAATACGCTGAGTCCCAATAGAAAGGGCCTGTATAGGAGCAGATATCTCCTTGGCCAAACGGAAACCGAACCACATTGCCCCAAAAAGGATTAGCAGAGTCATTACCCCCAGTATCAAATAGAATGCTGTCTTTAAAGGTTTTTTCAATGTTTTGAGCTGTTTGTATTCCTTAACCCCTTGAACTATCTCCTCAAGGTCGGATAATAAACCATGCTCATATGACAAGCCTAGAATCAAAAATCCGGTTTTGGTTTCATCAACTGGCAAGACCCCTAGAATGAGATCTTTTTCCGAACTTTTGTAAAGTGTGGACCAAAAATGTGGGTCTTGTTTTAGAATTGACCATTGGATAGAGTCCTTTATTGACCCCCATCTTTTTTCCCATTCCTTGTGGGCATGCCAGTTCTGTTCATTTAGATCAGGATTGACAACACCAATTAGACTTAGCCCATATTCCTTGGCTTTATGCCGCAAAAATTGATCCATCCCTTGAGCTCCCCAGAGGAGGTCCCTATTACGAACCTGATTGATTATATACTCCCCTTGGTTGGCCAAACGATCTTGGGTCCTTTGATACAAAGTCTTACCCACTTCCAAGACCTGTTCCATAGAACTGTCAACCTTGCTCTTAAACCAATAATCAATTGAGGTCTGAATAAATTTGACGGCAACCAAAAAAATTAGCACAGTAGGGACAAGAGACAAGAGCATAAAGGCTGAAACCAACCTGGTTCTGAGCCTTGAGCCCCTGACATTTCTTCTTCTTTCCAGGAGGAGTTTGACCCCGTTGCGCAGGACAAGAAAAAGGATGACTAAAAGCAGGATGAGATTGAGGTTAAAAATAGCCAGAAAAACGTATGAATTGACTCCAAAAAAACGCAGCTCTATCCAGCTAAGCAGGATAATAAGAGCAAAAGCCACCAGGGTCAGTAAGAGCTCGCCGCGTTTCTTACGATCCTGTTTGTCCGAGTAAGGATGGGCCTTTATAGATTGACTTGTTGTCATAATGAATCAATAAGTAAAATTCATACGATACTTTTGAGTTGGTACAATATCCCATGACCAAAAAAATAAGCATTTTTTGACCCATCCGGGAAAACCTGCTCTTTTAAGTGAGACCAGCAATTCAATGGCGTATTTTTCCCCTTTCTGTAAGGTTTGCCAAACACCAAGATTGAGTCGCAGTTTAGTAATATGCCGTTTCATCAAAGTCTCCAAGCTATTACCAGTGTATTCTTTTTCTGATTCGGCATCAAAGACACTGTATTTTTGAGTAATCGGGTTTTGTTTTATTCTAAATACGCAATGATCATGGTCCAAACCCTTGTCCAACCATAACTTACGCTCTTTGAAGAGAAAGGCCTTACATTCAAGCCTTAGAGTGACACTATCCCTTAAATATTTATGCAATTTTTCCGGTTCTAAAGGATCAATCCCAAAACGAAGCTGGATCTGACCATCAACATTGTCCAGGACAAGATTCTTCAAGACTAAATCCTGGGTCCACAGAGAGCTACACCAAGTCACCAAAAAACAAAAAGTTAATATTAGACAAAAAAGGGTCTTCATTAATACCTCGATAGATTTTAAAGGCAATAGCATGGCCAAAAAAATCAAATTTATCTGGATCGGAAAACTGAAAAAATCCTTTTGGAAGGAGGCCTTTGACCATTATTGGCATAGGCTTTCCCATTCCTTTTCACTTAAGGAACATTGCCTGAAAGAGGCCCGGAACACCAACTCTAGACAACAGATACAACAACTGGAAGCCAGATCTATCTCAAACCTTATCCAGCCCAAAGACTATCCTATCTGTATTGATAGTCAGGGAACCGCCCTATCCTCATACCAACTAGCCAATCATCTCCTGAAGTGGCAGAACCTAGCCGGTAAAACACCTTGCTTTATAATTGGTGGCTCATACGGTTTCCCCAAAGAGTTCCTAAATAAAAGTCTGTTCACTCTCAGTCTTGGGCCCATGACTTTCCCTCATGAGTTAGCCCGGATCATACTCCTTGAACAGCTGTATCGGGCAACAACCATATCTCTCAATCACCCTTATCATCATTGAATTACCAGATATTATACCTCTTTTAAGACGATAAGGGCATCTACAGCCTTTGGTCCCTCATCAGAGATGATAATTGGATTGATATCTATTTCTTTGATACTCTTATATTCCATACCTATCTGACTCAATCCAAGCAAAACCTTTTTCATCTCTTCCTTATCAACAGCAGGCATACCTCTAAAGGCATCCAAGATCTTTCGGCAGGATATCTCCTCCATCATCTCCAGGGCATCTTTATTTGTAATAGGTATTGTTCTAAAAACAGTATCTTTAAGTAATTCAGTAAAAATGCCCCCCAAACCGTACATAAGACAAGGTCCAAATTGAGGGTCAGTCGTCAAACCAGCCATTACTTCTCTTTGTCCGTAAACCATTTCAGCCACCAGTACCGATCGATCCTGATCAGGATTTTCGCCCATAAGAGTCTCAAAGGCTGTGATCGCTTCCTGTTCACTTTGAATATCCACAAAGACAAGATTTTGTTCAGTCTTATGGTTTAGACCACTCTGACAGGCCTTCATGACCAAAGGCAACCCAATACTTCGAATACTCTCTAACACCCCCTGTTGGTCATAGACCTGTACTTCTTGTGCTCCAGGTATACCATATGATTTCAAAAATTCTTTGGAATCATATTCCGAGAGAATTGTCTTTCTTTCAGCCATAGCCTTTTGGATTAGATCCACACTCTCCTCCTCTTGGATATTTTTCTAACCCCCATGCCTGGCACAACCAAGCATGAAAGTAGACGTTGACCGTTCACCAATGTGTTTCCAATTTTTCTCACTATAGATTACATTCGATCTTTGCTTCCCATTCTTCGGTAGACGGTAAACAAACAACTGTAAACGTTTTTTCATCTATTGATCATCTGACTATAATGCCAAAGATGAGCCATAGCTTTCCCAACCCTTTCCGGGGTTGGAATATTGACAAGGGCCTTTTGTTCGACCATGTCCTCAATGGCCTGATCCCAAATACCATGAGGAGCAACAAAGCAGGACAAAACCGGTTTCTTTTGTTGCCACTCAAATAAAACTGGAGATAGTTCAGGTATTGTCACCCTGTTGGCTGAGGCAAACATCATAAGTATTATAACCGCATCAACTTTTTCATCCTCCAGGACAGCCCGGACGATTCCCCGTACCGAGGAGGAGTTATACCAGGCCGGACCCATATCAACAGGATTCTCTCTCAAGGCCAAAGGGGGCAAATATCCGTGTATTGTCTCCCTTGTCTTCTGAGTGAAAGAAACTATCTCCAAACCATGATCATAGCAGATATCACAGACAGCCATACTAGGGCCGGCCTGACCGGAAAGGACTGCTACCCTGTGACCCTTTGGCAATGTACAAACTGAAAGGGCTTGAGACAGATCTAGAAATTCCTCGGTCGTATTTACCCTATAAATACCAGATTGCCTGAAAGCGCCCTGATAAATTACATCACTGCCGGCCATAGAACCTGTATGTGACATTGATGATTGATTCCCTGAATCGGCCCTGCCGGTCTTCAAGGCAATAATAGGCTTTTCCCCCCACACTCTCTTTGCCTTATCCATCAATTCCCTGGGACGATCAAGTCCTTCAATATAAAGGGCAATAACTTCTGTCTCCGGATCTTCGACCAGGTAGTCAATCATTTGGGCAAAATCAACATTGAGCCGGTTTCCCAAGCCGACTACCTTCCCTAAACGATAGATATTGTTTAAGGCAGTAAAAGCCAACAAATGAGATATCCCGCCACTTTGACTGACAAGAGTAACTCTACCCTTTTTCAAAGAGGAGAACTCTGGAGTAAATGAGGCGTTGAGATCCCAATTTAGATTGACCATGCCAAAGGTGTTCGGACCAATAACCGGCAAAGATACAGAATTGGCATATTCTGCCAATTTCTCCTGTTGCTCAGCCCCTAAGGGGTCATCAATTTCTTTAAATCCTGCAGTAATAAGAACTACTCCTTTAACTAAGGAATGATGACATTGATAGAGTATATCCAAAACCATCTTGGCCGGTAAAACAATCACAGCCAAATCAATTGAATCAGGACAAGCTTCTAAGGAGGAAAACGCAGGAAAACCCATAATCTCCTCCGAACCTGGATTAACTGGAAAAATCCTGCCTTGAAAGTTTCCCTGAGTCAGACTCTTCATAACATGATAGCCAAGTTTATCGGGATTACTGGAAGCCCCGATAACAGCAACACTTCTGGGCTTAAAAAGAACTGATAAATTTTGAAAGAATTGATTGTCTTTAATTGCTTCCATAAACAAAACCTTTATAGCTTAACATGAAAAGAATTTAGCCCACGAAACACACGAAAAAATACGAAAAGAAGAATGAAAATTTATAAGAATAATTTTAGAAGGTTATCGGGAGCTTGAAAGAATAACTGAAGGTGATGAGGCTGGAGCCTCATATCAAAATACGTTACGAGGCTGGA
>CAYUNZ010000064.1:0-9128 GCA_964446205.1 uncultured Desulfohalobiaceae bacterium
TCCCTGGCCGGCATTGCCATGGGCATTGCTATGGGCTGGCATAATTTTATGGACAAGTCCCTAAATCCAATATTCAGCCTTCTGTATCCTATCCCAGCCCTTGGTTGGCTGCCACTATTCATGCTCTGGATAGGCATCAATGAGTTGCTCCCTATAGCCATAATTTTTGTCTGCTCTTTCTTCCCGGTGCTATATAATACAATAACCGGTGTAAAAAATGTCGATAAGAGCTATGTCCAAGCAGCCAGGACATTGGGAGCCTCAGATCTCAGAATCCTGAAAACAGTGATACTGCCCCTGGCCCTGCCCAATATATTTACCGGACTTAGGCTCGAGGCCGGCATGGCCTGGCGAACAATAATTGCCGCCGAAATGGTAGCCATCCCCACTGGCCTTGGGGCATTGCTTATGAGAGCCGAAAGCCTCATCCGAGTAGATATAATTATTGTAGTTCTAATAGTATTAGCTGTGATGTGCCTGATCTTTGAACGTTTTTTCGCCTACCTTGAATGGAAAATCACCAAAAACTGGGGATAACATGACCTCTATCGAGCTAAAAAACATTGAAAAAAATATATGTCAAAATGTTAATTTACTGATCTCAGACAAAGAGCTTATGGTCTTTGTAGGCCCTACTGGTGCTGGTAAAACAACCCTACTCAACATTATTGCCGGTATTACTAAATACAATGGCTCGGTACTTATCGACGGGAATCAAGTAAATCATCTTTCTCCTAACAAAAGAGGTGTAGGATACTTATTTCAAGATCTGGCCCTCTTCCCTCACTTAGATGTAGGCTCAAACGTGGCCTACGGCCTAAGAGTTCAGAAAAAAGATGAAAACAAGATCAATTCTAGAGTAAAAGAGTTGCTTAAATTTCTCAGCATAAAACATCTCAAAGATCGTTATCCTAAAGAACTCAGTGGAGGTGAACGGCAAAGGGTAGCCCTGGCTCGAGCTTTAGCGCCGTATCCGAAAATTTTACTTTTAGATGAACCCTTAAGTAGTTTAGACCCTACTACCTCCAAACATCTCAGAATTGAGCTTAGAAGAATCATAAAAGAGATGAGAATAAATGCAGTATATGTAACTCATGACCTTACGGAAGCGGAAAAGATGGCTGATAGAATCGCCTTAATTGACAGTGGACAGATCCAACAAGTCTCAAAACCCCAGGATATGATCTTCTCCCCTGAAAGTACAACAGTGTCCGATTTTATTGGTACGCCCAACATCCTGACATGTGATTCTTCTAAGGTACTAGAACAAGGTTTGATTAAGCTGAAATGTGGCAATATATCTATGCTTCTACCTTATGAAGGTAACAGCATAAAAAAAATTGCTATATTCCCTCCGGATATTCAGGTAACTACAAGCAAACCCTCTGGTCCGGAGGTAAACCTTTTTAGGGGAACTATAGTCGGGCTTGAATTATTGACTGCTGTAGCCAGGATCAAGGTCCAAATAGAGGACAACACCCTACTTGCCGAGCAACCTATAGAGACATTCAAACAAATGGATCTTAAATTAAATAAAGAAGTCTTTTTAACCCCCAAACTTAGGAGACTCAGATATACTACAACAGAAAGCTGACCTGGAAGAACGTTGACCGTTGACTGCTTACCGAAAAAATAAGAAAAAAGAAATTATTTCTTAATTTCTTCGTCTTGCGGTTCACAGTTTACAGTTCTCGGTTCACACTCTTTCCATGCTTCGTTGTGCCTGCCAGGGAATGAATGTTAACAAAAGATATAATCAGTGGAGGGAATAAAATGGCAGATAATCAAAAGTACTTTTATCCGCGATCAAAAATTTGGCTCGAAGATCAAGACCACAATCTAGTTTTTGCCATGGGGAGACTTTACATCCTTGAGTCCACTCAAGAATATGGTTCCTTATCTGCAGCAGCAAAGGAGCTTAAAATGGGCTATCGAGCAGTCTGGGGTAAGGTTTCTGCCTCTGAAGAAAGGCTTGGCAAGCAACTTTTAATCAGAAAGGCGGGAGGTTCTTCTGGTGGTGGTTCTCAGCTTACACCCTTTGCAGAAAACCTTATTAATGACTTTAAACTGATAAATAAAAAAATTGAATCTGAAACAAATAACCAAATCCAAAAGTTGATCAATAATGATCTATTAATAAATATACAATCAAAATAAGGAGATGATCTTATGAAAATAAACAAAATAGACCACATATGTATTGCAGTCAAGGACTTGTATAAAGCTTGTCAGATATGGCAGCCTATGCTTGGCAAGTCTGAACCCGATGATCAGTATGTATATGAGAATGAACATATCCGAGTAGCCAGATATTGGATAGGTGAAGTAGGATTTGAGTTAATGGAATCAACAACTCCAGACGGTGAATTAGCCAAATTTATAGAAAAACGTGGTGAAGGCCCTATGATAGTCAGTCTGAATGTAGATAATACCCGTCAAGCCATGACTGAGCTTTCTGACAAAGGCTATAATTTTATTGGTGGTGCCAAACCTTTTCGCAATTGTGAATATGCTTTAGTCCACCCTAAACAAATGAATGGAGTATTAACTGAATTGATTGATGATAAAAACGATTATTCACAGCAAGGATAATTATAGCCTACCATGATGGACCGTGAACTGTGAACCGCAAGACAAAGAAGTCAAGATCTGCTATATTCTTAATTCTTCGGTAAATGGTGAACAGTTCACGGTCAACATCCTTTCATATATTTAAGGGTTATTATCATACTCAAAGACCAATTCCTCTTCACTATCCTCATCAACCTTGCGGGTATCGACAATAGCTTGGCCACCCTTTTGGAGTTCACCGAACAACAGTTCATCAGCCAACCTGTCTTTAATACTCGACTGGACAATCCTGGCCAAAGGCCTTGCCCCATAATCAGGATCAAAACCCCTTTGAGACAGCCAAGAGATTGCCCCGGATTTCAGGACGACCTGGACCTTCTTTTCCTTGAGTTGCTCATTTAGCTCTTTGATATATTTTTCTACTATCTTTTCCATCAGTTTTTCAGTCAAGGCATTGAAAGGAATAATTCCGTCTAATCGGTTGCGGAACTCAGGGGAAAAATATTTCTCAGCCGCTTTGACTCCTTTATGAGCCTTGTCTTCAGTTTTTTCCTCTCCAAATCCAATCCCATGGGCACTCATATCTCGAGCCCCGATGTTTGAAGTCATAAGAAGGATAACATGTCGAAAGTCAGCCTTCCTTCCGGAATTATCAGTCAAGGTCGAATAGTCCATAACCTGAAGTAGGATATTAAACAAATCAGGATGGGCCTTTTCAACCTCATCCATCAACAGAACAGAATAAGGGTGTTTTCTAATACTCTCAGTAAGCAACCCTCCTTGATCAAAGCCAACATATCCTGGTGGTGCACCTATAAGCCTAGCTACTGCATGCTGCTCCATATATTCACTCATATCAAAACGCATAAAATGAACACCAAGGATATTCGCTAGTTGTTTTGACAATTCAGTCTTACCAACACCGGTTGGACCGACCAGAAGGAAAGAACCCACAGGCTTGTTCTCTTCCCTTAGACCAGCCCTGGATCGTTTTATGGCCTGAGCCATCATCTTGACAGCATCATCCTGACCATAAATAACCTTAAAAAGTTCATCCTCCATATTGTGTAGTCTTTCCTTATCTGAACTGCTAACACGTCTTACCGGGACTTTGGCGATGCTAGAAACCACATTTTCAATATCTTTTGGTGTAATCTGCTTGCGTTTCCGCTTTCCAGTTTCAAGAGCCAACAACGCCCCACTCTCATCAAGGACATCAATAGCCTTATCTGGTAGATAACGATCCGGCAGGTGACGGACAGTCAAATCTACAGCCGACTGAAGAGATGATCTGGTATATTTTACCCCATGATGCTTCTCATAATATGGGCGTAATCCTTCCAGAATTGCCACACTGTCACTCTGATTTGGTTCCGAGACCTCAATCTTTTGGAAACGGCGAGAGAGAGCCCGATCTTTTTCAAAAAGGTTTTTGTATTCCTCATAGGTCGTCGAACCAATACAGCGTATTTCTCCAGAAGCTAAAACCGGCTTTAAAATATTGGAAGCATCCATAGATCCACCACTTGTAGCCCCGGCACCGACTATTGTATGGATCTCATCAATAAACAAAATGGCCTGATTTCCCTTCTTCTGGAGTTCACTAATCACCCCTTTTAGTCTTGACTCAAAATCTCCTCGAAATTTGGTGCCAGCCAAAAGGGCCCCCATATCCAAGGCATAGATTTCAGTCTCTTTAAAGGGTTCTGGAACACTTTTTTGGGAGATCTTAAGGGCCAACCCTTCGGCAAGGGCTGTTTTGCCAACTCCCGGGTCACCAACAAAAAGAGGATTATTCTTCCGCCTCCTGGAAAGGATCTGAACAATCCGTTGAACCTCATCGGAGCGTCCAATAAGGGGATCAATCACACCTGATTTTGCTCTTTGAACCAGATTCTGCGTATATTTTTGCAAGTTGGTACTACTTTCCTGCTGGCAGGTCTGACATCCTTCAGACTTTTCCTCAGTACCATGAGTAATGTACTCCAATATGTCCAGCCGCTCCACACCCTGAGCCTTTAAATAATAGACGGCATAAGAATCTTCTTCCTCCATAACCGAAGCCAGAAAATCACCAAGATCAACCTTACCCTTTTCAGCTGATTGAACGTGGACTATTGCTCGTTGCAAGACACGCTGGACACTCAAAGTCTGAATGACCTCTTTGGCTTGTCCATGAGGATATATTTCCAAATGTTCAATAAAATAATTTTCCAATTGACTTCGCAATCGTTTTATATTTACCCCGCAATTCTGAAGAATCACCTTGCCTTCTCTGTCAAGGAGATATGCGTACAAGACATGCTCCAAGGTAAGAAATTCGTGATGTCTGGATCTGACCTCACGAACTGCCAGGGCAAATATACGCTCTAAACTTCTACTTAACATATCTCAAACCTCTTCCATAGTACATTTTAGTGGATATCCCTCTTTTTTGGCCCAATGTGTAACCAGAGACACTTTTGTTTCGGCCATTTCCGCCGTATAAGTTCCACATACACCTACACCATTTCTATGGATGTTCAACATTATTTCGACTGCCTCATTTTCGGTTTTTGAAAAAACAGTTTTCAATATATGGACCACAAATTCCATAGTCGTGTAATCATCATTATGCATTAAGACCTTGTATCTAGGAGGTTCCTTAAGTTCTTCTTCGGCTCCAGTCTCATATTCAGGCCTTTCACTTGGGATACTCATTAGCATCCTCCATTACAAAAGATGACAAACATTGACCTCAAAATTAAGGTTTATTTTTTTTCAAGGAATCTTCAACATACCCCTTAAACAAATCTAACTTTCGGCAGATTTAGTTACAAAGGCATACTAACATCTTATTTGTTCGTCTCTACACCCTTAAATCTTTATTTTTTTAATTGATTACTAAATCTTGACTCTTAGGAAGCCCCTAATGGTCTTCAAAAGCCACATCCATTTCCAATTAAAAATAAATCCTCTTGATCTGGATGTAAAGTCATTTAATTTTAACAGGTAAAGTCAAACCATTACAACCTATTCCTTATCATATTTTTTTTAGAGACAGCATAAGTCTCATGATTGTCCTTTCGCCAATGCATCCTAAACAACTCTTTATCAAAAATTTAATCCGTTTTCAATCAAGTAATCTCGTCTCGGTTTATCAAAGACAAACGAATCATCAGGTTCCAGGGCATGGGCAGTTCGATATTCACTATTTAACTCATGATATGTCTTAACCGAGGCTTGTTCTCTGTTTAAGCCCAGCAGATAAGAAGCATTATAGATACTCCTCTCATCTCCTTCAATCTCCACAAAATTTCCAAAAGGCAAAAGATCCAAACAGATCTCACAGCTTTCAAAAAACCACTTTTCACGATATTTTTCATATTGAAAGTCAACAAAAAAGCCCAGGCCCTCCAGAATAGATCTCATATTTTGGGGATCCTGAATGCAGGTTTCATACTCCTCCCAGACCTTTACTTCCGAAGATGATTTAAGTTCTCCGTTTGGTGGACGCTTGAGACATAATTCTGTACTTTCAGCTTGTCGTAAACGAAGGAGTATATTTTGTCCTCGAAGAGATTTATCATAGCTGTCAAAGACCATGTTGCTTTCAAAGGAGCCGCTAACGAATATTCCTTCTCTATCTTTTATTACTTTGCGAACTGCAAGTAGATCAGGACAAGGGAATTTAATCTCAATCTCTAAGACCATGAAATTATAAACCTTTGCCTGTTATGATCATTTTTTTCTTCTATACCTCAACAAGACCCAATTAACGTTTTTATAAGAATTTGAGACTATATCGGGTATCTTTTTGCCCTTTCGGTGCACGATCTCATTTAAAGTATTTTTCTTTATTTTTTGCTTATAACCATTTGCACAGACCGATGTTTTTATAGTAGGCCAAAAATCGAAAATTATAAGCTTGATAAGTTAGCTACTCACAAGAACCAACAGAACATAATATATAAAAAAAATTTAGATCTATGCAATAGTCTTTCCTCTTAAAAAAAATATTGTCAACTGACTTCTTTTCCAGATTTTATTTCTTCATCTTAGGGTGAACTGACAACGTTTGAACTCATATATAGATCAAATACTTCTTCAACTCAACCTGAGCCCTGGCTCAGCAAAATTTGATCTTACTCGATTTTTTCAGCAAAACTGGACTTAAGCATGAAGCGTTTTATTTCTTATTCCAAACTACAACCCACATTCTAAAATGATCATAACTAACTGAGATAATTGAATCAGTGACAGTTGACTATCTTAAATTCAAGGTCTATCAAAGAAGAGTAATTCCTTTCCGGAAATTTTTAATTTCCGGATATGGAGACAACAAGTTTTCAATTCGGAAACTATTTTTTTTCTTTTGGCAAGTAAATAAATAAATTATGTGGAGGCGTATCTTATTACTGTTGACTAATAATTTTGCCGATTGACGCAGTCAAAAGGGAAAAGGGCAGTTTCCGGATGAAAACTAATTAAAAGGAGGTGCAATTAGCCTTTATGCATATACTTATTCTTGGAGCCGGAGCCCTGGGCAGTTTCCTTGGTGGACGTCTTTCCACTGTAGCTGATCTCTCCTTGTACAGCACCAATCAAGACCACATACAAGCTATTCAAAACCACGGGCTCTTAATAGAAGAAATAGATGGACAATGGACCAAATTAAATTTAAGGGCCTTTTCCCAGCCTTCACAAATAAGTCCTACACCTGAGGTTGTTATAGTCTTGGTCAAGGCCTATGCAACATCTGAAGCAGTCGCTTCAGTGCTAAAATATTGTCAAACATCACCCTACTTCCTCACCCTGCAAAACGGGATTGGTAATTGGGAGTCAATAACTCAACTTGTACCAGAAGACCATATACTGGCTGGGGTTACTTCCCTTGGAGCCAATTTTGTAGAACCTGGGCACATAAAACACGGTGGTCAAGGTCCAACAATTATGGGCAAGATCAACCAAAATTTCCCGGAGCAAGACCTTGATTCACTTGTTCAACTCTTTCTAAAGGCCGAATTGCCTGTTGAAAAGACGCCTTGCCCCCAAATACATATTTGGCACAAACTTCTAATCAACTTAGGCATAAATGCCATAACAGCCCTGCTTGATATCCCCAATGGCTGGATTATTGACAATCAACAGGCTAAGGATGTAGCTGAACAGGCCGTCAATGAAGGCGTCCAAGTAGCTCAAGCCAGTGGCATTGCAAAGGATGAAAAAATAATAAACAAAGTGTTTCAGGTAGCTAAGGATACGGCAAAAAATATATCCTCAATGAACCAAGATCTTCGTCGAAAGAAACAAACCGAGATTGAAGCCATTAACGGGGCAATTGTCCGAATGGGAAAAGAATTGAAAATCCCGACACCTGTCAATTCGACCTTGTCCAATCTGATCAAGGTGGCGGAAACAAAAAATATTCAAGGAGATCAAATATGAGCCAAGCTTTAACTGTTCCGGATTTAATTGCCGCCAAAGGAAAGCGCAAGCTCTCGGTCCTTACGGCTTACGACTATCCAACTGCCTTGATCCTTGACCAAAACAATCTGGACATGATCCTTGTTGGAGATTCCCTGGCCATGGCGGTCTTAGGCCATGAAGACACAATCTCTGTAGGTATGTGGGAGATGATCCATCATACTAAAGCCGTAACCCGAGCTGTCAAACGCTCCTTGGTAATAGCCGACATGCCCTTTTTATCCTACCAGACCAGTACTGAAACAGCAGTCTTAAATGCCGGTAGACTTCTTAAGGAAGGACGGGCCCAAGCGGTAAAATTAGAAGGTAGCCAAAATATTCTGCCTCAAGTCCAAGCTATTGTTAATGCCGGCATACCGGTCCAGGGCCATATTGGCCTTACCCCTCAAAGCGCTGGTCAATTCGGAGGATTCAAGGTCCAAGGCAAGAAGGCCGAAGCAGCCCATAAGCTGATCGAGGATGCCCAGGCTTTAGTTGAAGCCGGTTGTTTCAGTATTGTTCTAGAAGCCATTCCTGCCGAACTAGCTGCCCGAATTACCGAATCTATAACAGTGCCAACTATAGGCATTGGTGCCGGACCTGATTGCGATGGTCAGGTGCTTGTTATTCATGACCTGATCGGTCTTTTCGAAAGATTTGTCCCCAGATTCGTTAAACAATACGAGAATCTTGCCCAAAAGATCGGACAGGCAGTCAGCCAATATCGTCAAGAGGTTGAGGAAGGAAATTTCCCGGATACAAATCACAGCTTTTCAATGTCACTTGATGAGTTCAAGAAATTTCATGAAAAACCTCAGAGTAAAGACAATGAATAAAGACGATTTAAAGCACCTGTGCTCAAAGCTACCCCGTTATCCAGGACTGATGGATAAAGAACGTTACTTCAATGCTGCAGTTCTCATCCCTCTGGTCCAGCAAGACAACAGCTATTATTTCCTCTTTGAAAAAAGAGCAGCCCATATCAGACAAGGAGGAGAAATCAGCTTTCCAGGTGGTAAATTTGAAGCAGACAATGATAAGACTTGCCAGGAAGCGGCAATCCGGGAGACTGAAGAGGAACTCGGTCTTGATAGAGACAGGATCTATATTCA
>CAYUNZ010000064.1:9228-13920 GCA_964446205.1 uncultured Desulfohalobiaceae bacterium
GTCTACTCAACTCCTAAGGCTGTGATTTGGGGCATCACGGCAGAATTAGTCCATTATGTGATCGACAAGCTAATCAAATAAAAATTTGATCTCAACCATCATGCCGTGCCAGGCACCACCAAGCATGAAAAGAATGTTGACCGTTGACCGAAGAAATAAGAACAAAGAAATCAGTTCTTAATTTCTTCATCTTGCGGTTCACGGTCCAGGGTAAACGGTCAACGTTCTTTTCATGTTAATTATTAAAGGTATCGAATCAAAAACTAGATCCCTGTCTTACTTCTCTCTACCCATCATAAGTCGATTTCTCTATACAGGCATAGGCGTTATGATTGTGTATAGACTCAAAACTTTCCACCTCAGCCCTAAACCAACGGACTAGCTCGTGATCCTTTAACTTCTGAGAAACATTGCGCACCACATCTTCAACAAAGGTCGGATTGGCATAAGCATGTTCTGTAACGTATTTTTCATCTACCCTTTTTAAAAGGGCATGGACCGGAGAAGAAGCTGAATCCTGGGCAATATGGATCAAATCTTCCAACCATAACAACCCCTCAAATCTGGCCTTGATCTTAATCACAGCCCTTTGACTGTGTGCACCTTGTTCACTGATAGCCTTAGAACAAGGACATACAGTCATGACCGGGACCTCAACCCCAACATACATAGTCGGTTTATTGGCCTCTAACTGCCCGGAAAACATACATTGGTAATCCATGAGGGCGTGACATTGACTCTCAGGTGCTTGCTGATCCAAAAAAAAGGGAAAATTGAAGGTCAAATGGGATCTTCTAGCCTCAAGTCGGTCTTGAACATCAGAAAGGAGTTGCTTAAAACTATGATAATCAAGGACCCCTGTCCAATTTTGCAAGGCTTCTATAAAACGGCTCATATGGGTACCCTTAAACTTGCCCGGCAGATCAACATATAGATCAACCTGAGCCACAGTATGTTGGATACCATTATTCTTGTTTCGGACAACAAGAGGATAACGCAAGTTTTTGACACCCACCCTATCTATGGGCAACAAAACTTTGGAAGGACTATTCTGTATATCTTGCATTTAACTCAAATCCTTTCCGGTTGTTGACAAACTCAATTTACCGTGTTTTATTCCTCGGGTTGCTGTTAGACGCTGAGCAATATTTCGGACATCCCGGACAGGTCCACGCAGGACAAGAACTTCCATACAATTATGGGCATCAATATGAACATGAAGTGAGGTAATGATTATATCCAAGGCCTGATGTTGAATCTCTGTCATCTTCTGGGCCAAATCACTCTGGTGGTGATTGTAGACCAGGGTCATTGTCCCGGTCACTTCTTGATTCTGATCTTCCCATTCCTTTTGAACCAGATCTTTACGAATAAGATCCCTAATCGCCTCTGAACGTGTCTGATAACAACGCTCTTCACACAAGGCATCAAATTTTTCCAAAAGATCCGAGTCCAAAGAAACTCCGAAACGAATTGTGTTTCCCACGATTTTTTTCTCCTTTATCGAAGATTAAGAGACCGGAAAACAAAAAAGCCAGATAGTCTTAGATCCGGATACGCGGGTCAACAAGGATATAAAGAAGGTCAGAGACAAAGGTCCCTATCAAGACTAAGACTGCAGAAATAAAGTTGACCGTCAAGATCACCGGATAATCTCTGGCCAATATGGCCTGATAAGCCATTCTCCCAATCCCGGGCCAGGAAAAGATGGTCTCAATAATAATTGACCCCCCTAGAAGTCCAGGGATAATCAACCCAAACATGGTCACAAACGGCAACATAGCATTTCTAAAGGCGTGTTTGTAATGGATTAGATCAGGTGGTAACCCTTTCGCCCTGGCCATACGGACATAGTTCTTGCCTTCAACCTCCAACATCTGGTTGCGGACATACCTGGACAAGATAGCAATACCGCCTGAAGCCCCCAAGACAGAAGGCAAAAGGACATGCCAAAGATGATCCATAACCCATTGTATATTGGACTCCATTTTCAAGCCAAATGTTTCCATCCCAATTACCGGGACATGAAGATAACTGACCACCAAGATAATCAGTATATAGGCGAAAAAGAACCCAGGTATCGAGATCAAAAAGTAGGCAAAAAAGGTCGTAGTCCTATCAAACCATCCCCCCCGAGATATTGCTGAACGAATACCAAGAGGGAAAGAGATAGTCCAGGTCAAAATCGTACCAACTACAAATAGTGGTAAGCTATTTAGAAATCGCTGACCTATTTTCTTCAAAACCGGTTGATTGTCTGTCCAAGATACTGTTTGGCCTGTAAAGAGATCCTTATAAAAAAGGTAATACTGGACATATAAGGGGTCATCCAAATGGAATTGCTTTTGGAAGCGCTCCAGGACCTCAGGTGTAAACTTAGGATTCAAAGGATCAATCTGACTCGGTTTTCCCGGGGCCAAATGGATAATCAAAAAAGAAATTACTGAGACAAAAAAAAGAGTAATTACTTTTTGAATAATACTTCGAAGGACAAAAGAACCCATATTTAGCCATTAAGGGCAAATTCAGGAGATTGAGGGAGTTTGATCCACTTGTTAAAGTAAAACCTATAGTCACCGGTCTTAGTCGGTCTGATCTTTTTGTACACCACATTACCTTCCTCGTCCACCTCTTTGATGACTATTTTCCGATCAAGCACCGCTGTCCATCGACGAACAAATAGAAAGGTGTACGGTTGTTCTGCGGCAATAATCCTGTGTAAACGATGACAATATTCGACCTGCTGTTCATGGTCATATTCCCGGCGAATACGACAAATAAGCCGATCAGCTTCCTTGTTCTTGAACCCGACAAAATTTAGTCCGTATGGTTCTGTCTGACTCGAATGCCAGATTTGATAGAGATCTGGTTCCAGGCCCATAACCCAACCCAGGACAACTGCATCAAAGTCCAGCTTGTTGACCCGTTCTTGAATAAATACCGACCACTCCAAAGTATCAGTCCTGACATCCACCCCTAGTCGCTTCCAGGCATCCTGGACTACAGCCAGTACGGATTTACGAATATCATTACCAGTATTGGTGATCAGAGTAAATTGCATTCGCTTGCCGTCCTTGACCAGCCAGCCTTGATCATTTTTCCTCCAACCAGCTTGACGCAGGAGTTCCAGAGACTTGTCAGGGTCATAAGGCATTGGCTTAATCTTCTGATTGTAATAATCCGACTGAACGACAAACGGGCCAGTAATTCTCTCTCCTTGTCCGTAGAGAAGATATTCTATGATTTGATCGATATCAAGGGCCATTGACAGAGCCTGCCTGACTCGCTTGTCCTTAAAAGGTCGACGACGCATATTATAACCTATATATGTATATCCGAATGAGGTTCCTGAAAAACTTTGAAATCTTTCGTCTTTCTTTAGTCGCTCCACTTGATGAGGCTGAACCGAGTAGGAATCCAAGGTCCCGGCATAAAACTCCATTTCCTGTGTCAAAAGATCAGGGACTATTCTTATGACACATCTTTTATAGTTAGCCGGACCATTCCAGTAATTCAAAAACCTTGTCAAGGAGATATACTCTCCTGACTCCCACTCCATAAACCGAAAGGGGCCACAGCCTATCGGATTACGATTGAATGAACTGTCGCGCATGGTAAAATCATTGGGATCTTGTCCCTTAGACTTTGCCTCTGATTTCAAAGCCTCCTTGTTGAGAAGATGCTCTGGTAATATACCGATGGACCAACTGGCCAGTGCCGGGGAATAAAGCCTTTTGTAAACAACTTTGACCGTATGCTTGTCAACGGCTTTTACCTCCTTGATCGGTTTATAGTCGGCAATTCTAGGGGAAAGATTGTCCGGATTCATTATTGATTTATAGGTAAAGACAACATCACCGGCATCAAACTTATGTCCATCATGAAATTTAACCCCTTGTCTAAGATGAAAGATTAAGACCGGATTATGACTTGTCGGGGGAAGAATCTCTTTGGCTACATTCTCTAGCTCCTTAGAAGTCAAATCCTGATCTGCATGGACAAACCGGGACCAAGCCTGGTAATGAAAATAATCGTAGTCCAAAACCTGCTCCAGACGGTCAAAGAAGAACTGATCTACTGAACCAAGCCTCAGTCTAATCCTAGGAGGTGCCTGGACTTCAAGATTTATTACTTTATCAGTCTTTACCTGAAATTTATCAACCTTAAAATCTTTTTTAGGTATCCATACAACCTTTTTGATCTGGGGACATTTTTCAAATTTTTGCTGATTTTCCATTTGTTGACATTTTTCTTGGAAATGATCAAAAAAGTGAAGCCATTCCTTTTTGTTTTTAGGAACCCTATCTGGAACAGATATATCCTGTCGAATGTAGAAATCTACATACTCAAACTCTTGCCAAGACCGAGCCAAACGACCTCGAAAACTCAGGTCCTTATCCCGATCAACCAAGCCTTCAAAGACAAGATTTTCAATCTCACTGCTAGCCGAGTCAGAAGACAAGATTGGATTCAAGATACTAGCGTCACCAATCGAGGCCTGGATAAAGGTAGTTAAACGTTCCGGATTGCCTTTTGATTGCTGCTCATAGGTAGGTACCCAAAAATAGGACTGAAGTAAGAGAAAAACAATCAAAACCGGAGCCAAGACCAAAATTCGCTTTATCAACATTTAAAATATTCCCATAAGTCAAATACTTTTTAATTAGTTTTCATCCGGAAACTGCCCTTTTT
>CAYUNZ010000065.1:0-5557 GCA_964446205.1 uncultured Desulfohalobiaceae bacterium
GTTATCGGGAGCTTTTCATGCTTCGTTGTCCAGCCCTTTCAAAAGGGCTGGATGGACGTTAAGATGTAAGAATGTTGACCGTGAACCGTTGACCCAGTTAAATAAAAAGAGATTTAACCGGGTAAACCGTGGACCGAAGAGATAAGAAGCATAAAGAACTATCTTAATTTCTTCATTTTGCGGTTCTCTGTTCACGGTCCACTAATAGTTCAAGATCCCTGTTCGATCTTTTCTTTTTCTTTTTGTAACTCGGGGCTCAAAGAGACTGAAATAGGCGAGGAGACCTGATTTATCCCCTTATATTCAGCTGGCAAAAGTGATAGCTCTTCTTTGACTCTTTTTCGGATTACTTCAAGATCTTCCTTTGAACCCTTCAGGCGTTCCCCTTGTTGCATGACTTGATGAATCAGAGGCTGCCCAGGTTGGTTCTCTTCATACTTACTCAAGATGTCTTTAATCAGCTTGCCATTAGATATTTGTCGGTAGACCTGTTTTTGCCCTGGGAGGGTCTCTTTTCCAGGTGATTTTTTAAAGCATCCTTGTCCAGCATACATAGTTAGTTTATATACCATATCCAAGTAAGGCAGATCATTAGAAACCCCCATTTTCGTACCTACACCAAAACCGTCAATAGGAGCCCTTTGCTGGACCATATTGGAGATATCAAATTCATCAAGACCTCCACTGGCAAATATTTTGACCTGATAAAGACCAGCTGAGTCCAAAATATCTCTTATCTGATATGAGAGGCCTATCAAGTCACTAGAATCTATTCTGATGCCCTTTACATGAAAATCCTTGCCCAAGCTTTGAGCAAGCTCAACCACTTTCTTTACCCCCAGCAGGGAATCGTATGTATCTACTAGCAGAATCGTCTCCGGATAAAGTTCTGTAAAGGCCTGGAATGCTTCCAACTCATCATTGTGAGCTTGAATAAAGCTATGGGCCATTGTCCCGGAAACAGGGATACCATAAATATATCCGGCATACACATTACTGGTAGAATCAATGCCCACAATATAAAAAGCTCTGGCTGATTTTAACCCGGCATCAAGGCCATGTATTCTGCGCAAACCAAAATCAAAGACATTTCTATCCTCAGCAGCCAGCTTTACCCTGACCGCCTTTGAAGCGGCCAAGGTTTGATAATGAACCTGATTGAGGATAAATGTCTCCAAGAGTTGAGCCTGAGCTATAGGGGCTCTGATCTCAAGTAGGGGTTCATTAGCAAAGCATACCGTCCCTTCAGGCATGGCAAAGACATCTCCGGTAAAACAAAAATCTGCTAAGCTCTGTAAAAAATCATCAGAAAATAAACCCAAGCTATGGAGGTATTGGATATCTTTATCCTTGAACCTCAAGTTTTCCAAAAAACAGAGGATGTCTGCCAGACCACAGAAAATAAAAAAATTCCTATGCTGGGGAAGTTTCCTGATAAAAAGGCTGAATACGGCTTGATCGTGCATTGAAAGATGGAAATAGCCCTGAAGCATGGTCAACTCGTAAAGATCGGTAAATAATACCTCTGTATCATTGCCTATCCATGTTGGATTTGGCCTTTGCATTGTATCTTCCTTTATTATTTTTTTGTCCATTTATAGTTTGACTACAAGCCAACTAATGAGGATAATAAAGAACCAAGCCCCTGAAATAAGGCAAAGGAATTTTTTCCAATGTCTATCAAAATAACGTTTGGTTGATTCAGTTATCCACGACCTATGTATCCAGAGATGAATAAAGAGGAGGACTAAAAAAACTATAGCCATGAATAGATGGATTTCCATCCATTCATGACGATGTAGCCCAAGGAAGAATTTTGCTTCTGGAGAAGGAAATCTTCCTTGAGGTATTATATAGCCGAGGATAAAACCAATAACGGCTACAGAACAAATATTGACAAAAAGAAGGACCCTGACAAGATATTTAATCACGTTGATTTTCATATAATGACTCCATGGGCCTGGTCTCAGTCCGAATCTTTTGAAGAATTCAGCAGCTTTTGATAATATGCACTTAAGGAATCATCTTTTGCTCCTGATTGCTGTAAAAGAAAAGAGTAAAATTGAATCTCAGTGTTCAAAACCTCTCTTAAAACCTGATAATAGTCATTGGAGCCTTTCTCTACCAATATATTGAAATTATCAATAAAATCATCAGCCAAAGATTCAGAGTCAGGACCAAAAAAACCATAGGACAACCTATCTTTCAATTGCCATATCCTGTATTGATACTTTTCCGCTTGTTTTTTAGTCTCATCATTATTTTCAGCAGGATATAATTTACTTACTGATTTTGTCTCTCCTGTTGAAGATCTGTTTGTTGTTTTTATTTCTGAATCTTTTTTGTCTTGATGTAAGGTCTGGAAGTAATTATCGAGCTTGTCCCGAAGATATTTTTCCAGACAGTCATTGAGAAACGTAGAATCAATAGACATAGATCATCCCTAGCAAGTCAGGATTTATAGAAGAAGTGCCTTAAAACTTTTTCGTGATCCAGTTGTTCAGGCTCGAAAAACCTTGACCTTATCGGCCTTAAAAATACCTCTGGTATCAACAATTAGTCTTGAACAATCATAGATCGTATTCCAGTCGAATTTTTCGTGTTCAGTAACAATTAAAACACAATCAAACAAGGAAAGATTTGAGTGGGTAATCTCAATACTGCTCATTTTAAGATCAAAGCGTCTCATCTTAGTCAACTGAGGAACATGGGGATCACTATATTCAACCAGCGCCCCTAAATTTTGCATTTTTTCAATTAGCTCCAGGGCCGGCGATTCCCTCTTATCGTCAACATTTTTCTTGTAGGCTACCCCAAGAATAAGGACTCGGGAGTCTCTAAGAGGTTTGCTATGGCTGTTTAAGGCTTCCATCAACTTTGAAATGACGTAATCAGGCATAGAGGTGTTGATTTCTCCAGCCAATTCGATAAATTTAGTCGTAATGCCATATTCCCTTGCCTTCCAAGTCAAATAAAATGGATCGATTGGTATACAATGACCACCAAGGCCTGGTCCGGGGAAGAAAGGCATATAACCAAAAGGTTTTGTAGCTGCAGTTCGAATGACCTCAAAAATGTCGAGATCCATCTTGTCAGAAACCATTTTCAACTCGTTGACCAAAGCAATATTTACGGCTCGAAATGTATTTTCCAGAATTTTGGTTGTTTCTGCCGACTGAGTCGAGGAAACAGGGATAACCTCATCAATTATTTGTTGATAGAGAGCTACTCCGGCCTGTAGGCATCTCTGGCTACATCCACCGCAGACTTTGGGGATGTTTTGGGTCTTATAAATTGGATTGCCGGGGTCTTCCCTTTCCGGGGAATAGACCAGAAAAATATCATCGCCAACAACAAAACCGGCCTGTTCCAAGAGGGGCCGCAAGACTTCCTCTGTTGTCCCTGGATAGGTGGTGCTCTCGAGACTAATTAATTGCCCTTGACGTAAGTAATGGATAATGCTTTGTGTGGTTCCGACAATAAAACTAATATCCGGTTCCCTGTTTTTGTTTAAAGGGGTAGGCAGACAAAGGATGATCGTATCTACAGTATTAATCAAGGAGTAATCTGTAGTCGGAGAAAAGAATCCATTTTGATAGGATTGGAATAAAGGCTCTGGTTTGATATGTTCGATATAGCTTTCTCCGTGACAAAGGCTATTAATTTTCTCTTTATCATTGTCAAATCCAATAACCTTCAGTCCAACACTCAAAAACCTCTCAACCAAGGGTAATCCAACATATCCCAGACCAACAATACCTATGATTGCGGTTTTGTTTTCTATTTTTTGCCTTAATGATTGTGACATGTAGCCATCCTTGAGTTTAAAAGTCACTTGTTGCGAAATTCATAGGTATTTTCAAGTAGCTCTTAAAGCAAACAATGTCAATGAAATTATAGGCTATAAGTCTGATAGCTAAGGTATGAGGAAGATGTCCACAATCAGAGCTCGAATTGAACATGTCCCTGTTGAGACCAGCTAAAGATTCTGCCGCCACAGACTCCTGCATCAAGCAGTTACTGTTGAAAATTATATTCCTAAAAAAACAGGATCGGCCAAACAAGATAGATCTAAACCTTAGCTGGGGATGCCGTTTGATAAGATTTATCCTTTACTGAAATAAGATGGTATACTATCTTTTGTGGTTCCTTATGATGGGAAATAACAGATAACAGCCAAAAAGGAGAAGCAATGGCCATACTTTCAGCCAGTACAAGCCTGACCCGGTACAGGATAATAGACGACATACCCGAGAGCCTATGGGCTGATATCCCTGATCTGATACACAGCTATTGTTTTGAAGATATTGATGCCAGTTCGGATGAATCTTCCTCTGGCTGGGTCCCTTTTGAAGACCCCTTTGATACTGAGTGGAAGGAGAGTTCTTTTTATAGAGGTGAATACTTAACCTTTTCTTTGCGTTTGGATACCAGACGGGTGCCTTTAGCAGTATTGAAAAAATACTATAAGATGGGATTGGATGATCTACTGGCCAGAAACAAGGACAAAGGCCGTCACTTTGTTTCCAAGGAAGAAAAAAAGGAACTCAGGGAACAAACCAGACTAAGACTCTTACAAAGGAGCTTACCGGTTCCTGCCTATTTTGATGTTGTTTGGAATAGTCAGACCCAGAAGGTCTATCTGTCTTCAACAACTAAAAAAATCCGCGAATTATTCGAAGAAAAATTCACTCAGACCTTTGATCTGCATTTAGAACCTTGCACCCCTTTTTTCCACGCTTTGGGTCTACTTGGGCAAAGCAGCAAAGAAGAGTTAGTCAGTTACGAACCGTGTCTCTTTGTCTGAGGAATGATTTTTAAATAGATATTTGGCAAAAAGTTAATACCTTGTAAGTGTTTAGATATCTGCAACAGTAGGAAAAGCTCTTTTTCCGTAAGTCAAAAATAAGACCATATCTTTAAGTTTAACAATTATAGGATTAGCTCATGGATGATATTGACTTGACAAAGGCCGAAAGTGCTTCTCACTATATAGGACAGGATTTTTTGACCTGGCTCTGGTACTATACTGAACTTAAATCAGGTTATTGCCAGGACAGCTCCGGTCAAGACTGTATTGTGTCTTTTGAACAACGGATAACTGTTCAAGGAGGTGAAGGAGAAAGTTTGGACAAGGCTGTTAGTAGCGGGCCGCATTCAGAACTCAAAGAGGTCAAGAGCGGTCTGCAACAAGGGAAAAAAGTCCAGCAGGCCAGGATCAGGATAGAACAAGACAGTCTTGTCTGGCAACTCCAGATCAGGGCTGAGGATTTAAGCCTCAATAGCTATAAAACACCCAAGGTGACCTTCCAGGTTGAGGAAGGTGAGGACCCGGACGGTCCTTTTCTGGAGAAGATGTATCTGCTGGAAAAGGGGATAGAGATCCTGGACACCCTGTTTACCAAATTTTTGGATATCAGGTTCAGCAATAGTTGGACTGGGGAAAGAAGGGCAGTCAATAAATGGATTACTGGTCTTTAGTCCCTCTCCTGGCCGATCTATACCTTTTTAGTCTGATTAAGCTGGCCTGAATGGTTAAAATCACATGCCCTTACGG
>CAYUNZ010000065.1:5657-13909 GCA_964446205.1 uncultured Desulfohalobiaceae bacterium
TGACCTGCTTTTAACCATACCCATCTAACGAACCTGACTGTTATTAGTAGCTATGACCTTACCTTTGGGACTATTGTACAGCATGAGTCTCTTTATCTTGCTCAGACAAAGTGCCTGCCCTGGACTGGAGACCCATGGCCTCCATTATCTTGAGAGCAATATCTGTTTTGAAGATTACAAGTCATAAAAATAGTTGATGAAAACTAATTTGTTAAGTAATCTCATCTATGATTTGACATTCATGGGCTGTCTATTTCATTATAGTCATTATTATGAGTTATATGCAGGAGCTACTATGGACATTTAAAGAAAATAATATAAAATTTTGTCAATAATAGGAGTCAGTAAGATAATGTTTATCCTGATCGCTGAAGACGACATTGTCTCTAGAAAGGCACTGAGTACTATTCTCCAAAAACAGGGGCATGAGGTGGTTGAGGCCCATGACGGAGTTCAGGCCTGGCAACAATTGCATGGTCTAGAAACTCCAGGTTTACTTATTCTGGACATTATGATGCCCAATATGGATGGTCTTGAGCTTTGTAAAAAGATCCGTAGTAGTGACAATTTGAATTCAGCCTATATTATACTTCTTACCGCCAAGACGAGTAAGGAGGATATTGTCCAGGGTCTTGAGTCTGGAGCAAATGATTACATTACCAAGCCTTGTGATTATGATGAGCTAAAGGCCAGGCTCAATGTAGGTCAACGGATGTTGGAGATGCAATCAGAACTCCTAAATGAGCTCAACGAACACAGGCTTACGGAAAAAAGACTGCGTGTCAGCGAAGAGAGATATAAAAAACTTATCAATTCCTCACCAGATGCCGTGGCCTTATTGAATGAGGAGGGCAGATTTTTGACCGTTAACCCATCCATGGCTCAAAGATACAATCTGACACAAAAGCAACTTGAAGGCAAAACCCTACATCAGGTCATGCCATATGAATTTGCTGAAAAACAAACTGAAAAAAGCAAAGAGGCCATGGAAAAAAGGGAAATAGTATATTATGAGATCGAGAAACAAGGCTGGTACTTCCAAAATTATTATATCCCGGTTTCAACTTTTGATAACCAGAAGACCTATCAAATTATTTCCCGAGATTTTACCGAAGTAAAGCAAACCCAAAACAAACTTGAAAAAACCTTGGACAAACTCAATAAGGCAGTCCAAGCTACAGTTAGAGCCTTATCCCTGACACTGGAGCAAAGGGATGCCTTTACAGCTGGACACCAGGAAAGGGTTGCTCGACTGGCCTGTATTATAGCCAGAGAGCTAGAACTAGAAGAAGAGCGCATACAAGGACTCTATTTTGCCGGCTTGGTCCATGACATCGGTAAAATTTCCGTACCCTCCGAAATACTTTCCAAGCCTACCCGTCTCTCGGATATAGAGTTTAGTCTCATCAAACAGCATCCCCAGGTTGGTTTCGAAATACTCAAAGATATAGAATTCCCCTGGCCAATAGCAGATGTTGTTCTCCAGCACCATGAACGGATAGACGGCTCTGGATACCCCAATGGTCTTTCTGGTAATCAGATTATGAAAAAGGCCAAAATCCTGGCTGTAGCAGATGTTGTCGAGGCCATGACTTCCCATCGGCCTTATCGACCAGGGCTTGGCCTTAATGTTGCTCTGGAGGAAGTAGAAAAGAACAGAGGTACATTGTATGATCAGGATACAGTTGAAGTCTGTTTGAAGTTATTCAGGGAAAAAGGACATTCTTTGGATTATTGAACCTAATAACACCCAACCTTTTTATCCTGCCCAAACCATTTTAAAAGGTAACAGTAATGTTTGTTTGTAATTACTTCAGATCCATTTTTATTAAACCAATTTTGTGCTCATTGACTCTAATCTTTACTTGCACAGCTATTCAAGCCAAACAGACAGTCCAAGTCGGTATATATGACTTTAAACCCTTAGTTTATCAGGATCAAACAGGAAAACCTCAGGGAATATATGTCGATCTTCTGGAAAGAATAGCCAAAATGGAAGGTTGGGATCTAGCCTATGTGCATAGTAACTGGTCACAATGCTTAGAGCGATTGGAAAAAGGCAAGATTGATCTCTTAACAGCCATTTTAAAGTCCCCCCAAAGAGAAAAGAGATTTGATTTCAATCAGGTCCCTGTACTCTCTACTTGGGGGCAACTGTATACAGCCTCAGGACTGAGAATTGAAAACTTTAGGGATCTTGAAGGGAAAAGAATCGCTGTTGTCAAGAAAGGATACTTTTATCCCAAACTCAAACAATATTTAAGGGAGTTCACAGTTGAGGCTGATTTTGTAGAGGTGGACAATTATAGTCAAGTATTTCATTTAATACATAGAGGTAAAGTTGAGGCCTGCTCTGCTGAGAGAGTAACTGGACTACAGGCAGAAAAAGACTTTAATATTCAAAAATCTCCTCTGATTTATAACCATAAGAAGTTCCTTTTTGCCTCGCCTGAAGGCGACCATAGATTCCTCAAGTTAATAGATAAGCACTTAGAGAGTTTTAAAGCTCAAGATGGATCAGTTTACGAGGAGACATTGGAGAAGCATTTATTTGAAAATAAGATAGTAAAATATATACCGGTTTGGCTCAAATGGCTTTTATTGACTGTATCTGTAATTGCAATCTGCTTTCTGGTTTTTAACCATTATTTGCGAAAATTAGTCCGGAGTCAGACCGCTCGAATCCGAAAGAACGAAAAGGGGTTAAAGCTGACCCTTAACGCCATTGGTGATGCTGTTATCTCCACTGATATTAACGGGAACATATCCAGGATGAACCCTGTTGCTGAAAATCTGACCGGATGGACCTATCAAGAATCAAGGGGCCAACCATTATCTGAGGTGTTTAAGATCATCAATTCAATCTCCAGAAAACCGTGCAATAGTCCAGTACAAGAGGTCTTAAAGACAGGTCAGATACAAGGGCTGGCCAATCATACCTCCCTTATAGACAAAGAAGGTTGGGAATATCAAATTGCTGATTCTGCTTCTCCTATTCAGGATGAACAGGGCAATATTACAGGCATGGTTCTGGTTTTTCGGGACGTGACTGAAAAATATCAACAAGAGGAGGCACTTAAAAGACATATTCATGACCTGGATGAGAGGATCAAAGAGCTGAAATGTCTATATGGTATAACTGAACTCATTGAAAAAAATGATATGTCAGTGGAAGAAATAATACAAGGGACAGCAGACCTTATTCCGCCTTCCTGGCAGTATCCGGAGATTACATGTGCCAGGATTATGTTTCGGGGAAAAGAGTACTTGACTGCTAACTTTAAAGAGACAATCTGGAAACAAAGCCAGAATATCTTTGCCCACGGTGAGGCAGCAGGGACTATAGAGGTCTGTTATCTTCAGGAAAAAGCTGATATTGATGAAGGCCCCTTCCTCAAAGAGGAGAGGAGTCTTATTAATGCCATTGCCAAAAGATTGGGCAGGTTTATAGAGAGCAGAGACGCTAAAGAGGCCTTGATTGAGGCCAAACAGGATTTTGAAGCCATTTTTAATAACTCCCAAGTAGGGATTATGCTCCTTCGTGGTGGACGTATATTATTTAGGGGTAATCAACGCCTGGCCGATATTCTGGGTTACTCATCTCCTGATGAAATGTTGGGCATTAGTATGCGTCAAATCCATTTGAATGAGGAAAGTTTTCAAGAATTTGGCCGGCTATTTTATTATACCTTGGACCAGGGAGAACAGATACAGATTGAATATCAACTCAGAAAAAAAGACGGCAGTCCAATTTGGTGTTCTCTCTCTGGTAAGGCCTTGAATCCAGACGATATTGAGCATGGTGTTATATGGGTTGTTGATGAATTGGAATCGCGCAAGGCTATGGAACATGATCTCCTGACTGCTAAAGAATCGGCTGAATCGGCCAATAAGGTCAAGTCCGAGTTTCTGGCCAATATGAGCCATGAGATCAGAACCCCACTAAACGGAGTTATCGGCATGCTGCAGCTCTTGCAGAGCACAGAATTGAATGATGAGCAAAAAGAGTATATCGAGATGGCTTTTAACTCCTCAAAACGCTTACAAAGGCTATTAAGTGATATACTGGACCTGTCCAAGATCGAAGCCGACAAGTTGGAGGTCAAGGAAGAAGAATTTGTATTGAGCGAATTGTTACAGTCAATACAGGACATCTTTAGCCAGGAAGCCAAGAAAAATGGCAATACCATCAGTGTGCATCCAGACGACGAACTCCCTTTATTGCTTATTGGAGACAGTACCCGCCTGACCCAGATCCTGTTCAACCTGGTCGGCAATGCCAATAAATATACTAGTGGTGGACAGATAGAGGTGCATGTAAATAATTTGCCAGTCCAGGACTCAAACTCTTGTTGTCTCTTGTTGAGTGTTTCTGATACAGGCAAGGGGATTCCGGATGATAGGCTTGACGAGATATTTGAGACCTTCACTCAGGCCAATGAAGGTGAATCTATTTATACCCGGCAATATGACGGAGTAGGGCTTGGCCTGCCACTGGTCAAAAGACTGATAAATCTCATGGGTGGTAATGCCTCTATTGTCAGTCAGGAAGGCCAAGGGACCACTGTTTATGTAAACCTCACTTTCCGAATTCCGGATCAACAACAACCAGAATCAACAAGGGATGCTATCTCTTATGGATTTGAGCAAAACAAATATAAGGTCCTTTTGGCCGAGGATGATCAGACAACGCAGTTGATTATCCAAAGATTGTTAGAGGAAAAAGGCTTTGATGTAAAGGTTGTCGGTGATGGTCAGCAAGTCCTTTCTGAACTTGCCAAAGACAAGTTTGACTGTCTGCTTATGGATGTACGAATGCCAAAACTAGATGGAGTAGAAGCTACCAAGGCAATCAGGACCTCTAAAGACAAATTTCATGATATCCCCATAATAGCTTTAACTGCCTATGCTATGACTGGAGATAAAGAGAAATTCCTTGAAGCAGGTATGGATGACTACATTGCCAAGCCTTTAAACAAGGATGAGTTAATAAGCGTTTTAAGAAGGAATCTTTCTATATAGATAGAATGTTGACCGTTAACCAAGTATCGTTGACCGAAGAAATAAGAATAAAGGGATAATTTCTTAATATCGTCGTCTTACGGTTCACAGTTCACGGTTCTCGGTTCACATTCTTTTCATGCTTTGTTTTGCCGTTAGGTCTGGGGGTTAATATGGAGTATAGCATTAAAGATCTGATAGATATAAATAGGTTACAAGAATTAACTGACGAACTATACTTGGCTACTTCTATCCCTTCGTCGGTTATCACCCTGGATGGAGAAATCTTGACCGGCTCGGGCTGGCAAAGGATATGTATTGATTTTCATAGAAAAAATCCATTAACTGAGAGGGATTGTATAGACAGCGATACAAAGACAAGAGAGATGATTAAGGATGGGGCAGACTATGTCATCTACGAATGTCCTCGTGGGCTTATAGATGCAGCTTCACCGATTATTGTAGCCGGAGAACATATAGCCAATATCTTTTCCGGACAGATACTTTTTGCCGCCTTGGATTCAAAGAAAGAAGAATTCTTCAGATCACAGGCCAGGGAATTTGGTTTTGACCAGCAGGACTATATGCTGGCTGTTAGGGAAGTCCCTGTTTTTGATGAAAATAAGTTTAGGGCCTCTCTTTCCTTTCTAGCCAAGTTTGCCCAACTCATTGGCGATATCGGCTTGATCTACTTAAAAAGACTAAAAACCATGCAGGCATTACAGGACAAAGAAAAGGTCTTGTCTCATCGAAACCAGACTTTACGGGCTATTAGAAATGTCAACCAACTCATTACGCAGAGACAAGATCGGGATATCCTTATTGAAAGAGCCTGTCAGATACTTATTGAAACCAAAGGTTATTTAACTGCCTGGATTGTTCTTTTAGATAAGGAAGGCAGATACTTTAGCTGTAGTCAAGCCGGATGGGGTAAAGAGTTTGTCTCAAAAAAGAGGTTGCTGGAACAGGAAATTTGGACAAGATGCGAATTAAAGGCCCTGAAACAAAAGGGGAACGTAATTACAGAAGATCCGGAAAAGGAGTGCCCGGATTGCCCTTTGTCCAAATATTATGAGGATCGTGGTGGTTCCTATGCTATAAGGCTTGAGTATAATGGGAAGACTTTTGGATTGATGTCAGTCTCAATCCCAAAAGGCTTTATTGAACACAGACAAGAACAAGATCTTTTCCGTGAATTGGCAGAAGATATTGCCTTTGCTTTACATAATATTGAATTGGAAGAAAACCGTTTGCAAATGGAGAGAGAAATCCGGGAATCGCGAAACTTCCTTCGTTATACACTTGATAGTCTTTCTGCCAACATCGTCTTGTTGAATGAAAGAGGTGAAATCGTCCTGGCCAACAAAGCCTGGAAGGATTTTGCCAGACAAAACTCTGTTCCGCCTAAGGAGGTCTCCGAGGATGTAAATTACCTTGAGATTTGTGATAAGGCCACTGGTGCCTGGAATAAAGAGGCCAAGCAGTTTGCTGCCGGAATTCGTAAAGTGCTCTCAAAAGAAATCACATCTTATTACTTGGAATACCCATGTCATTCACCAGACAAGAAACGTTGGTTTGTTGGCTGCATCACGCCATTTCCGGATGATGCACTGAAGTTTGTAGTTGTAGCTCATGAAAATATAACAGAGCGCAAAATAGCAGAAGAGGATTTACTGAAAGCAAAACAGAGAGCTGAAGCAGCTAACAAGGCCAAATCCGAATTTTTGGCTAACATGAGTCATGAAATCAGGACCCCGTTAAACGGTATTACCGGAATGCTTCAACTCATGCAGCAGACCCTACTATTACCTGAACAGAAAGAATATATAGACGGAGCGTTGAATTCGACCAAACGACTCAATCGTCTTTTGAGTGACATATTGGACTTATCAAAGATTGAAGCCAATAAGATAGATATCAAAATGGAGGAGTTTGATCTAAATGAGATCATTCAATCAATAAAGGATATTTTCAGACAGGAAACTCTTAAAAATGGCAATACCCTCTGTATAAACATTGAGGAAATTGCCCCTGAAAAGCTCCTTGGAGATAGTACCCGACTAACCCAGATCCTATTCAATCTGATAGGCAATTCCAATAAATATACCAAAGGGGGACAGATAAAGGTTGATGTAACTCCCTTGACAGCTAAAAAAACTATGACTTATCCGATCTTGTTTACTGTTTCTGATACAGGCAAGGGTATCCCGGATGACATGCTAGAAGAGGTCTTTGAGACATTTAGTCAAGCCGATGACTCCGACTCGCCATATACCCGTAAATTTGAAGGGGCAGGTCTTGGACTGCCGTTAGTCAAAAGACTTATACATCTAATGGGAGGCAATGCCTCTATAGTCAGCCAGGAAGGAGTTGGAACCATTGTTTATGTAAGTTTGACATTTGTGTTGCCAAGATCGAAGCAACCAGAACTCCAGATTGCAGATAGAGAAAGGCAGCAAATATCTCTAAATGGCTACAAGATCCTTTTGGCTGAGGATGATCCAACAACACAATTGATTACCCAAAGATTATTAGAGAAACAGGGATGTTTAGTAAAGGTGGTTGGTGATGGCCAGGCAGTCCTTTTAGAGCTTACCAGAAACAGATTTGATTGCATCCTTATGGATGTTCAAATGCCAGTCTTGGATGGTGTAGAGACAACTAGAAAGATTAGGGAAGCTAGAACGAAATTTAAAGATATACCTATCATAGCCATGACTGCCTATGCCATGGATAAAGATAAGGAAAAATTTCTTGAGGCGGGTATGGATGACTACATTGCCAAGCCTTTAAACAAGGATGAGTTAATAAGCGTTTTAAGAAGGAATCTTTCTATATAGATAGAATGTTGACCGTTAACCAAGTATCGTTGACCGAAGAAATAAGAATAAAGGGATAATTTCTTAATATCGTCGTCTTACGGTTCACAGTTCACGGTTCTCGGTTCACATTCTTTTCATGCTTTGTTTTGCCGTTAGGCCTGGGGGGGTTAAAGCATTTGGAAACCACCGGTTTGTTTACTTCTGCAGCGCCCACCCTCTTAGGAGGCGAATCTGTTCGGAAGTATGTTTGAACAGGTATAGGAAGGACTGACTGTAGTCTGGAGGAAACTAGAGAGTATAAGATTTAAGATTCCAACTAGAGAGGCTTTATGGACAGAAGAAACTTTATAAAGTGGCAGGTTGTCAGTGGGGCGGCTTTACTGGCAAGCAACACGTTTAAATTGAGCAGAAAATTGTGGGCTTCTAACA
>CAYUNZ010000066.1:0-13869 GCA_964446205.1 uncultured Desulfohalobiaceae bacterium
AAACTCTAGGCCTGAGAACGTGAGTGCAAAGAATTGCCCTTTTTCAAAATATCAAGTTTGTAACGCGGCTAAACTGTTACCATAAAAGAAGGTTATCTCTATATCTATATTAGTATAGTACTCTACTCCAGGAGTTAACAGAATCTGGTTTAAAACCTATACCGCTAGCCCTTTGTCCCACCTTGTTCCCTGCTCCTCTTAGTGCCACGCTCAAACCAGATTTAGAATCCTTTCCAGCTCTTCCATCTTCTCCAAGGTGATACTAGCTGCATATTCGATATCCTTCTTTCTCAATCCCAAACGCTTCTGTGCCTCTGTGGATACATTATAACTCAAACCGTCAATACCTGTACCTACCCCTTCCGCATAAGCCAGTATATCAGCGATATGGACTATGTCGACTTCATTTTGATACTCAAGAGCCTGAGAGGGTTCGTGATGCCACCTCACAGCTGCCACAATCTCGTATGGCAATTGCCATTGATCCATAATCTTGGCCCCCACCTCAGCATGATCAAGACCCAAGACCTGATGCTCCCTTTGCTCAAAAGAGAACCCTTTCAAGGTCTCTTGATCCAACAAAACACCCCTTTCTGAAGTTACATATGGATCCAGAATAAGCTTACCCATATCATGTAGCAGACCAGCAGTAAACTGTAGGTTGGAAATATTTATCCCCAACACCTTGGCCAATTCACCAGAAGCTACACCAACCCAGACTGAATGTCTCAACAGGTCTTCCGGCCTTAAATCATAACCACTTAAGGGGTACTTCATCAAAGGAGCAGCGATATTGGAGATGATCAACTCAAAGATACGTCGTGTCCCCAACCGGACAAAGGCCGAATGCAGAGAATCCACGGAACGCATGGCCCCAAAATAAGCCGAGTTTGCCAGGCGAAGGATGTTGGCAGTCAATCCCGGATCAAACTGAACTTTAAGCTCAAGCTCCTTATAATTGACCTCAGGATCATCCAAGTGCTCCAGGACTGATTGGCATAAGGAAGGCATCTGCGGATATTCAGAAACATTGTCAAGAATTTTGTCCTTATATGTCATAGATGACCTCTTGCCCACCGGATTTGATAACAAAACGACCTGTCCCGATCTCCAGCCGAATCGTCCGTGATGAATAACCACCAACATCCTGAACATTCATAAGCATGTTGTTCTTCCACAATATTTTTCTAAAAACCGTAAAGTTACGTTCCCCTATCTTGAATAATCCCTGATTATCCAGTACATGTGCCCCACCGGCCACATTGACCAAGATACGATTCTTTCGTAGACCCAATTGAAACAAGCGGGTCAGCAGCTGTTGAACCCCCGTATCTACGAACATAGCCGGACGCTCTTGTGACTTTTGTCTATCAATCTTAGAGAGTGGAAGCATACAATGTATCATCGCCCCTACAGGGATAGCTGGATCATAAAAGGTAATCCCCAGACAAGAACCTAGCGAGTATGTCACCAAGGTCTCCTGAGGTTTATCCGATATGATCATATCAGCAATATCAACAACCACTAATTTCATAACAACATTCCGTGTTTGTTCTAAAAATTCAAGGCGTCAGGTTATATATAAGCCTTGTAAAAAGGCTCGGGCTGTGCGATTGCACAGTTCGCATTTCTCTATTTACCAGCTGTTTTCACATAGACAGATGGTTCAACACTCTTAAAATTACTCAGCATTCCTGACAAACTCTCAGAATGACCAACCATAAGATACCCACCTGGTTTTAGCAAACGGTAAATTTCCTGTAACAATCTTCTCCGAACATCGTTATCAAAATAGATCATAACATTACGGCAAAAAACAACATCTAAAGGCCCCCGCATAGGGAATGGCGGCGAAGACAGATTGAGCCAGGTAAAGGTGATCATCCTTTTAAGACTATCCTTAACCTGATAAATGACCTCGTCCTTATCTTTATATCTTTGAAAGTATCTGGTTAGCATTTGCCTGGGGATCTTATCTATTCGTTCCTGTTCATACCTGCCATTTTTAGCAATCTTCAAGACATTTTGTGAAATATCGGTAGCCAATATCTTGGCGTCCCAAATGCTCTGCAATGACTCAGAAAGGGTTATGGCCAGGGTATAAGGTTCCTCACCTGTTGAGGCTGCGGCACACCAGATTCGAAAACTGGACTGACCTTGACCTTCCCATCTTTTGATAATTTGACTCAAGACTTCAAAGTGCCTTGGTTCACGATAAAAATGGGTTACATTGGTGGAGATGGCGTCAAGGAGCTCTACAAGCTCATTATTGCCTGGATCATCACGGATATAGTCATAATAATCACTATAATGAGTTATCCCCAACTTCCTCATCCGCTTGCCCAGGCGAGATGAAACAAGGGCCCTCTTGTGCGGCCCTAAACTAATCCCAGCCCGATCATAAATGAGCTCAACAAATTGTTTAAACGTCTTATCATCAAGAGAAGACAGATTATTCACATTCAATTATTCATTCCTCATCTTCACCAAAAGCGATGAAACGGTCCGCCTGATTTGTCTCCTGCCTATAGGAGTACCTTTGACTACGTTCATAATTACGGTCATCAGCACCTCAATCTTGATCTTCCTGACCTCTTTCCTTGGGACCCCAACCAATTTGCCTTTGTCTATTAGAAACAGCTGTTGCTCTGCTACTAGGTCTTTCGCCTTGATCCTCATTCATATCCAATGACCTGTTTTTGGTAGCCTCTTGAAAACTTGAATGAGTTGTCCTTGCTTGACCTAATCCTTCTGACTCGCCAACAACAGTTATCAGCCGATCCACAATCTGATTTAAATCATGGGCCTGAGAAGCCAGTTCCTGAGCTGCACTGGCTGATTCCTCTGAGTCTGAGGCATTTTGCTGAACTACCTTATCCATCTCGGCCACAGCAGTGTTTACCTGATCAATTCCTTGGGATTGCTCCTTGGAAGAGGCCGAGATCTCTGAGATAAGTGTGCTGACCTTGTCCGAGCTCTGCTTGATGCTCTGCAGATTCTTGGAGACCTCTTCAGCCACTGAGACACCTTTCTCAGCACTGGTCTGGGACTGCTCTATGAGTTCCGAGGTATTCTTGGCTGCTTCGGCGCTCCTCTGGGCCAGATTACGAACCTCCTCGGCCACAACTGCAAAGCCCTTACCGGCCTCACCGGCCCGGGCAGCCTCTACAGCTGCATTCAAGGCCAAAAGATTGGTCTGAAAGGCTATGTCGTCAATGGTCTTGATTATCTTGGAGGTCTCTTCGGATGACTGCTTGATCTCACCTATGGTCCCAGACATACGCTCCATGGCCTGAACTCCGCTATCCACAAGATGGGCTGTCTCTTGCATCGATTTCTCGGCCTGATCGGCATTGTCGGCATTTTGCTTGGTCTGGGAAGACATCTCCTCCAGGGAAGAAGAGGTCTCTTCCAGGTTCGAGGCCTGCTCGCTTGTCCCCTCGGCCATTTGTTGACTGGAGTTGGAGATATGCTCAGAGGAGTCCTCCAACTTTGCCGAGCTTTCCCTCAACTTTTGGATGGCCTCTTTAATCGGCCTGGCGATCCTGGCAGTCAAAAACAGAATAATGACCACCGCAACAACAGCACATCCGATTCCCAGAAAAATCATGATCCACATACTATCCAAGGCCTGGTCCATCTGAGAATCAGCCTCAGCGGTAATCTTGTCTTTTGGGACTTGGATATTGACACTCCAGGGTGTAGCCACCTTGCCTATCCGAATGGGGATAAAGGCCTGAAGAGTAGACTTGAGCATCTCGATCTTTTGCTCCCCAGACTGTACTGTTTGCAAATCTTTAGTATTGACATTTTTAAGTACTTCAATTGTTTGGCCTTGTTTCTCCGGCTGATGGGTCACAGCAGCCAATTTTCCTTGATTGGTTATAATGCTGATTCTTCCGGCACCACCATACAGGTCCTGGACATCATTTGAAACCTCCTGAAACATGCTCATGTCAAAGACCACGCCGACAAGGCCGTAGAAATTCTTGTCAACCATGACCGGTATGGTCAAGGCAGTCAAAATATAAGACTTTCCCTGCAGGGAATACTCAAACGGCTCAATTAGAGCAGCTTCACGGGTATATTTGGATTCATAATAGAAATGTCCTCTTTCTTTTTTCTTATAGTCCTTTAGTTTAGTCTCCTTTATCTTGCCGGATTTATCCCTCCAGAGGAAGGGTATAAGACGCCCAGTCTCATCATGCCAGTTTTTGAAATTGGTATATGTGCTATCCATATTATCAAAGGCATCAGGCTCCCAACATGTGAATATACCGAAATATGAGGGGTTATTCGCCAATGTGGTCTGTAAGATAGCCTTGACATTAAAACGATTCATCCGAAACTGAAAATCCTCATCTTTAACAGCACCTAGGATCTGGGCCAGCACTCCTGCCGAGGATTTTGCCTTTTCAAGATTCCCAGCCAGACCAGTAGCTATGCTTTGACCTATAAAACCAGCTTCCCTCTTAGCTGATTGGATGGCGTGATTGCGGGCATTGGTAGCTGAATTTCGTAAATGATAAGCGGAAAAGACAATAATTACAGCTGCAGTTACCAAAAGACATATAACCGCTGGGATGGTAATTTTAAGTTGCATTGACTTGATTCTCATAGCTTCCTTCCCCTTTCAAAGCCGTACTTTGCTAACATGAAAAGAACGTAGACCGAAGAATGTTTACCGTTGTTCATCAACCGTTGACCGAAGAATATTGAGATTTTTGGTTCTTCTTTTTTTCGGTCAACAGTCAACGGTCAACGGTGAACGATAAACACTCTTAAACCCCGACTGTCTGAGTCAGAGCCTCCATTTCCCCCTCTGAAAGAACCTTATCAATATCCAACAGGATTTTGACCTCTTCTTTGGTCTTAGCCATTCCAAGGATAAAGGCCGTATCTATTTGGGTCCCAAATGCTGGAGACGGTTCAATCTCATCACCTGAAATCTCCAGTACCTCAGAGACCTCATCTACAATAATCCCCATTATAACACTGCTTTCACCCTTGGTGACCTGAACAACAATAATGCATGTCTTCCGTGTCTTTTCGATTTCTTCCATTCCGAACTTCAAACGCAAATCTACCACAGGTATAACTTTGCCCCTTAAATTGATAACACCCTTGACATAATCTGGAGTGCGAGGAACTTTTGTTATATCCTGCATACCTATAATCTCTTGGACTTTAAGGATTTCCAGCCCATATGTCTCATCTCCCAAATTAAATGTTAGATATTTCCCTGCTAGCTGAGCCATAGAGCTATCATCTTTTTTTTGTGGATCATATTTATCGTTCATCATCTCCTGAACTCCTTTTCATTGTCCTGTCCTTTTGTGATGTAAGCCGTTATACTTACAAGGTCAGTTTGGACCCGTGTAATAGCTTTTCTATGCTTTTATTCTAAGGGTCTAAGACGTTGACCGTTCGCCGTGGACCGTGAACCGCAAGACAAAGGAGTTAAAATATAAATACTTAATTCTTATTTCTTCGGTGAACGGTCAACGGTTAACAGCGAACAGTCAACATTATTTAGCTAATAAAGCAATGACACGGCTCAAAATTGATTTAAAAGTCCTTAAAATCATCCTCATCCAAAGGGATCATCTGCTCAGGAGTCTCTTGTTTCTGCGTCCTAGATGAGCTATTCCTGGATTGAGTTCCTGATTGAGGCTGCCTCCTCTGCTTTTGTTCTGGTCTTGTACCTCGATTCATCTGCCTATCTGATTGTCTCTCTCCTTGAGAGATAGCCCTTTGTCTTTGATTCAAGACCTTGCCTCCTGCTTGTCTGCCGCTGCCATATAAATCTGTAGTTGCGCTGCTCCGACTACCACCAACAAGTGAGACCAGCTCCACAACCATGCTGTCAAGCTCCTGAGCTTGTGAGGAAAGCTCTTCGGCTGCACTGGCTGATTCCTCTGAGTCTGAGGCATTTTGCTGAACTACCTTATCCATCTCGGCCACAGCAGTGTTTACCTGATCAATTCCTTGGGATTGCTCCTTGGAAGAGGCCGAGATCTCTGAGATAAGTGTGCTGACCTTGTCCGAGCTCTGCTTGATGCTCTGCAGATTCTTGGAGACCTCTTCAGCCACTGAGACACCTTTCTCAGCACTGGTCTGGGACTGCTCTATGAGTTCCGAGGTATTCTTGGCTGCTTCGGCGCTCCTCTGGGCCAGATTACGAACCTCCTCGGCCACAACTGCAAAGCCCTTACCGGCCTCACCGGCCCGGGCAGCCTCTACAGCTGCATTCAAGGCCAAAAGATTGGTCTGAAAGGCTATGTCGTCAATGGTCTTGATTATCTTGGAGGTCTCTTCGGATGACTGCTTGATCTCACCTATGGTCCCAGACATACGCTCCATGGCCTGAACTCCGCTATCCACAAGATGGGCTGTCTCTTGCATCGATTTCTCGGCCTGATCGGCATTGTCGGCATTTTGCTTGGTCTGGGAAGACATCTCCTCCAGGGAAGAAGAGGTCTCTTCCAGGCTCGAGGCCTGCTCGCTTGTCCCCTCGGCCATTTGTTGACTGGAGCTGGAGAGTTGATTTGAAGCTGATGTCACTTGCTGGGAACTGCTTCGTAGGCCTTGGATAATGTTATTTAAGGCCTTGATGATGCGCTGACTGAATAATAAGGCGACCAATATACCCAAAACTATAAAAATTATAACCCCGACTATAATTGTCCAGGTCACAGACTCAAAGCTCTTAGCCGCATTTTCCTGCATGGTTTGAACCGAATCCAGGAACTCCTCGACAGGGCTGGTGGCTGCTAAGGAGTAGCTCTTGTCACCTACCTGTAATGGGGTATAGGCTGCATACTTGTCCACCCCCTGGTACACATATCTGGCAATGCCTGTCTGACCGGTAACCATCTTGTTCCTGGCTATTTCCCCTAGTTTACCATATTTGGCATCAGTAATATTGATTCTGTCCTTTAAGGTAAACTGAGGATGGCTAACAGCCACACCCTGATCATTTAAAATATAGGCATAACCGGTTTTACCAAACTTGTACTCCGAAAGGAGGCTCTCAACAACCGGCCAGTTCAAACCCACAGCAACAACACCTTGTAATTCACCTGATGCGTATACAGGAGCAGACATTCGCATGACTATATCGCCTGTCTCAGCAGATTTTATTACTCCGGCATTATATATGTTGCCTTTTCTTAGATTCGTAGCCTTTCGGAACCACTCACTACCTCCTTTCGATCCCAAAGAGGAGGCGAAACGACCATGGTTTAGTTTGATGGCTTCCTGGCCTTTTGAGTTTAGATAAAAGATCTCATTCAATAATGGCACTTTTTGACCACCAGATTGAACTGTTGAAGCCTTGTAAAGGGACTGCAGCTCAGACTTAAACTTCTTCTTTGAGAACTCGGCCGCTTCCTGACTCAATTCATCCCAATATCCACTACCGCAAACAATCCAATCCCAGTTGGGATAGTATCTATAAGCAACAAATTTTTGTCGTCCTTCGTAACTATAATTCAAGAACTTGACTTGAGAATCAGTTCGTTTGTTCAAGATCTCCCTGAACTTGGTCAGGCCGACATCCGTGACCACATTCTTACCAACAACCGAATCCTTGGGGTGAACGATTGTCTTGCCATCGGAATCCAAAACAAACAGGTATCCATCCTTTCCGATAGATATCTGCAAAGCCCTTTTGGATATAAGTTCTTGGGCCTTATCAATAATTGAGTTTTGCGAGGCCGTTACCGGCAGTTGCCTGGAGGCAATCAGTTGCTGTTCCATACGGCAGGCAGATACAAGGCCGTTTATGACCCGGATAACCTCCTTCCGGCTAAAGGCATTCAACTCTTCGTTCTTCCCGGCCTGTGATTTGATATAGCTAAGCAGATTAGCTGACCCGGCCAGAGATCGAACACTTTGCCTGCCTTTGTCTATAAAGGCTTCTACCTCTTTCTTGGCTGCCACCACCCCTTTTTGGATGCCATCTTCAGCCTCTTTGGTAATCCCTTTTTTGGCTTCCTGAATAGATTCCTGTCCAAATGACTGAAATTGATGGATCGAAAATACGCTGATCACCACAATCGGAACCAAAACCAGACCAATGGATAAACAAATGAGTTTTACCTTCAGCGAAATGTTCCTTTTCAAAACCTTTTACCTCCTTAGAAGAACGTTGACCGTTGACCGTTTAGCGTTGACCGAAGAACGTTAAACGTGGACCGAAGAAATAAGAAAGACAAATGTGTTTCCAAAATATATTGTTCCCTATAACTATCTTGTAGCCATCTTGACTACTCCATTGACATCTATGATCAAGCCCGGTGAGCCATCGGGCATAATGCTGGCACCGGCTACTCCATCAATACTCCCCATGGCCTCGCCAAGACTCTTGATAACCGTCTGATTCTGACCAAGTAGCATATCGACCAGCAAAGCCACTTTTTTACCGGCATCTTCAACTACAACCACAATGGCTTTGGTCGGATCAGATTCACCATCCTGGACTTTAAATAATTCCCCTAACCTGAATAAGGGTAAAAGACGTCCACGAAACGGGACAGTCTCTCCTTTGCCGGTCACGGTATTAATCATGTCCTTAGTTGGCTGAAAGGACTCAATAATGGACAGTAGGGGTATGATATACCTTTCCTGACCTATCTTGACGATCATACCATCAATAATAGCCATAGTCAGAGGCAGGATAAGGGTGAAGGAAGATCCCTGGCCCGGAAAAGAATTAACCCGGATATTACCGCGCATATTCTCAATATTGCTCTTGACTACATCCATACCCACACCCCGGCCGGAAACATCTGTAACCTTTTGGGCCGTAGAAAATCCCGGTTCAAATATAAGGGCATATATCTCTTCATCACTCATCCCGTCAGCTGACTGAATCACTTCCCGATCCAAGGCCTTTTCCTCTATGGCTTGTCTGTTTAGTCCCCGGCCATCATCACTGATCTGGATATGGATACTGCCACCCTCATGATAGGCCTTCAAAGTAATGTGACCCAACCTGTTTTTCCCAGCCGCCAATCTATCTTCAGGTGTCGGCTCAATACCATGATCAACAGCATTGCGAATCATATGGACCAGAGGATCGCCGAGCTTTTCGACCATGGCCTTGTCCAGCTCAGTCTCCTTACCAACCATAGACAAATCAACCTCTTTGCCTGACTTCTTGGCCAGATCCCTTACCAGACGGGCCATCTTCCGAAAGGTAGCCTCTATAGGTACCATACGCATTGACATGCCCATGTCTTGCAGACTACGAGTAATCTTGGTCAATTGGGCCAGATTCCTTTCCAGTCTGTTGGACTGGACTGACTCGAGTTCAGGGTCCTGTCTGACAATGGACTCGACAATGACCAACTCACCTATAGTGTCCAGCAAAAGGTCAATCCTTTCGGCATCGATCTTCATCGTCTGCTTGATCTCCCTCTTGGCCTGAACCGGTGAGTCTGTCTGCTCCGGCAGATCATAATTACTGTCATTCGAAGACGGTGTCTGAGTAAGAGGTGGTCCAGAGGCCTCAGTTTTTGCCTGACTCTGGTCCTCCTTGTTGTCTCCATTATCTGCTTCAACAGCCTTAAAATCTTTTTGATCCACTTCTGTTTGACTCCCTACCTCAGCCCTTGCTGGCTCCTGCCCGGCCTGTTTACCCTTTGAGTCCAGAGCCTCATATATAGAGTTCAAGACATCAATCATACCTTTGTCCGGCAAGAAATTTTGACCTTGAGATAGGGCCCCGGACAAATCTTCTATCATTTTCTTGAGCATATCCTGGGCATTAAAGGTGGCCTCAACCACTTTGCCCTTAAAAAACAGACGTTCTTTTCTAACCTCATCAAGCAAGTTTTCTGCCTTATGAGCAAGTTCAGAGATCGGTGTCAGCCCCAAAAAACTGGTTGTCCCCTTAATTGTATGAAACGCCCGGAAAACAGCAGAAATTGCCTCCTCATTAGCCGGTTCATTCTCAAGGACCATCAGATTTTCCTCGACAACATCAAAATGTTCCTGGGCCTCAGAGATAAAGTCTCCTGTTATCTCAGGATCTTCTATAGATATTGGTTGACAAATCTCAGGCAGCTCTTCGTCCTGTCCTCCCTGGGCAGGTCCTGGATCAGGGGCTTGATCCTGTTTATTCTCGTCTTCTTCAGACTGGACTATATGTATTATCTCCTGAGGCAGTTCAGGTATACTATTCTGAGAAGTTATGGCCTGAATAGCCTTTGCAAACCAGTCCTTGAAAGTCAGTAAAATGTCGGCTTGGATCTCATCTTGAGAGTATTGAATATAGTCCTCAATCAGATGACAGACCCGTTCAATCTCGTTGAATCCAACAGCCCCGGCTTCACCTTTGGCTGTATGCAGGTGACGACGAAGCTCGGTCAATACCTCAACTTCCCTTTTGTGCTCATAATTGAGGATCAGCTCTTCCATATCGGCCAGTCTTTCTTCCTGTTGCTCAATATAGGCCTCAATTATCTCCTGATCTACTACTGTAGAAAAACTATCCCTTGATTGGCTATCCTGAGTCTCCTGATCCGCAGACATTTCCTTATCTTTAACCTTAGCATCTGACAGGAAGCGAAAATCGACCTGATTCTCGTCCAGCTTTCCTTGGAACACTGCCTGAAAAGTTGAGATATTTGCCTCCAGATCATGGAGATCAGGGTGACTGTCTTCACCTTCCTGGGGCATTGAGGACTCAAGGTGACTAGCGGATAATGAGGCCGCCTGGGAGAGTCTGGGTAAACTATCTGCTGTGTAATGGGATATTTTTGTCAATAATTCAGTAAGATCTTTAATAGCTTGCTGATCATAGACATCAATCATGACCACTTGTTCAGCTGCTTGCTCAACAAGATCAATTGCCTTCTGAATATTGTCCTCACTCTGGATCATATGTTTTCAAACCTCATAATAGCTCTATTTTCTTATTTACTAAAGTTTCGCTGTGTTATATTTCTTTGTTCATTGTCCATTTGTGATCTCCTTAAGTATCTCACTGTTTAGCCTTAATTTTACTATATATATGCTTTTCGAACTTTTGACGGATATCTTTATCTTCCAGTGGAGTGACCAGGATATCCCTGGCTCCGTAACGAAACGCCTTAATCACATCCGATCGGGTCCATTGCGGTCCAGCCAGTATCAAAGGACTTTTGGAAGCCATCTTTGCCTTGACCTGAATAACATAGGCCAGACCATAGTCATCAACTTTATCCAAGACCAAAAAGGCCCCATAAATTTTTCTTTTGTCCTTCTTTTCCTTGAAAAAGTTATCCAGGCTTACAATATGGAGACTGAACTCATCAAAATGCTTTAGACAGTCATTAAAGATCTCCCTTTGCTGGTCATCATTTAGGACAACATAGACCAATGGCTGCTCCTGTTCCTGAGCAAACTCTTCTTCAAACTCAACAGGCTCGCCAACAGCCCCTTCCTGATAATCCCCTTTCTTGAGCACCTTTTGTTGCTCGCTGTCTTCCTGAACTGGCTCCTGCTGTGGTTTTTTAAGACCCAAACTGCCCAAGGGGAAAAGGAAATCAGCATTACCCAAGACTGTCTCATCCAAATACATATTACCTGAGACAAGATAATACATCCCTTCGGCAATTTTATCCTGACTTTCATCTTTGGCCGGGCTAAAAGTCTCAATTTCTTCCCGCTTAAAATGGATCTTCTTTGGATACTTATCATAAAATATGTTCGAACAGGTCCCGACAACTATATTGCTGATCTCTCCAAAAGAATCAGCTATTTCCCCTTCAAAAACACCTCTTTTGCTCAATTGAGTAATCTCTTCCTCGGGCATCATCAATAAGTTACCGCCGAGATACAAGGCATCCTTTAGAGAGCACAGAAAATTACCCTGGCCTGTCATCTCACCGGAAATAGAAAACTTGGTCAAAACCCAGTTTGATCTTCTCTGGGCACAATACTCTTCCTTACTGATAAACCCAAATGAGATATCAGCTATGGAAAAGTTTTGTCCCAGGAGATCGCCTAAATCCTGAGCTATTTCAGGTAAAGCATGATTTAGGGTCTCTTGAGCATGTTTTTCATCAACATACTCTAACTCCGGCTCTGACTCAGCCTCCTGCTGAGTCTGGACCTCTTTTCCCTCTGATTCTGAAAACTCAGATGTCAAAAGGCTTCTCTCATCCCCGTCAAGACGAACATCTCTTCCCGGCTCCTCGGTCTTGACCTCTGTTCTTGTCTGCTGATTATCCTCTTTCTCTTTTTCCTTGACCTCTTCCTTGGACAACAAGAGATCCTCAGGCATAAGCAGCTCAAGATAACTCAGCTCCTGTTGACCTAGAACAATCGTATATGATCCCTGAATATAGTTAGTCTCTTCAGCAATCTGAGACAAAGTCTCCGTCTCTTGAGCTGATACAACCTGAACAGAATCTTTCTTGAAATGGATGTTTTTGGCAAGGCTCTGCTGGTAGGAATTGCTAAATACCCCAGCAAAAATATTAACGATCTCATTAAAGGCATCAGCATCTTCACCTTCCAGGGTCTTGGCTTTAATCCGTTTGGCAATCTCTTCCTCAGGCAACATAATCAAAATACAGCCAAGCCTGACCGCATCCCTCAAAGACATCAAAATATAAGCCTGAAAACCAATATCATCTTCAACCTTGATCGAGGTCAAAACAGATTTTGAAGACAAGGCTTTGACAGAATTGACAAACTTATCCTTTGTCGTTTCGGCTACTTCTTTTTTGTTCAGAGTAAAGTCTTGGTCTAAAAGGGTACCGACCTCCTGTTCCAGATTCTCTTGGATAATTGTGAATATCTTGTTCTTGGAATCAGCCATAAAAAAACAAAAAAGAAAGGTAAGTATTTAAAAACAAATTATTTTTATCTCAAATCAGCCTTAAAAGCCAGCTCAACAAGGAAATCCCCGGCATTTAAAGAAAAAGGGACTACTATCGTTTCAGAATCGGCTAAAGTGGTCATGGAGTACTCACTACCATGAATAACTGAGGGAAGAGACAATTCCACATCAACACCATCTTTGGCTATTAAAGGCTTGATTGAGCCAGCAACCATATTTGCCAGTTCTCCCAAAGCATCTATTACATCTTCATCTATCTTATCCACTTCCAATCCCAAAAACAGGGTAGTAATATCAAGGGCTACGTTCTCAGGAGTGTGAATGGCCAACATCCCCTGACGAAAACCGGCAAAACCGACCATTGAAGTCATGCCCTTTTCAAAAGAAGTCACAGGCTTGTCCAGAGGTTTACCTGCTTTGGCCTCAACCATAATCATGGTCTCGAAGATCTCCTGAGTAGCATCAATAACATGTTGATGAGTGACCACAATCCGCTCCTTTATTGCAAATTATCTCGGTTTACTTAAAATCATAATCTGAAAGAATCAATAACAGTTGTATTATATAAGGGGTGATATAATGTCATTGACCTGATCGGCAGTAAAGGGCTTCTTGATGGTTGCAGAAGCACCCAACTGATGAACTTGATGGACAATATCCTCTGAGCCCCCTTCCGTGGTTACCATTACTACAGGTATATCCTTAATTGCCTCATCAGATCCCTTGTTTTTCAAGAACTCGATTCCGTCCATTGTAGGCATATTGATATCACACAATACAAGGGATACTTGTTCTTTGGCCAGAACATCAAGGGCTGCTTGCCCATCCCCGGCTTCCAGGATATTATCGAAATTCAATCCAGCCTGACGCAATGAACGGGTGATGATCTTTCTCATTGTATTGGAATCATCAACAATCAGTACGTTATTTCCCATAATCCTCTCCTTTTGATTTCTAAATTACAGTCATCCAAGTCTGGTTTTACCAGAATTATTCGAGCCGACTCCCCGCAATCATGAGAAGAATGTGGACCG
>CAYUNZ010000067.1:0-13728 GCA_964446205.1 uncultured Desulfohalobiaceae bacterium
TGCATATTTTGACGGCATTCGAAACAGTGAGGCGGAATTGTGTCTGGATAGTATACCTCTGAGCAACTATACGGCTGTGGGCAAAAGCATTGCGCCCAACAATTCCCTCCTAATGGAAGGTGATGAAATCAGAGCAAAGTACCTTGAATTAGATGCTCCCAAGCAAAAGGAACTTTCTTTTGTGAATCTTGGTGGAGCAAAGGAGTTTAGTGAAACCCAACGGATAATAGCTGCAGTCTGGGGGTATGAACTTGGGTATAAACGCCTTGATGTTTATGATGATTATAAAAATCTTGGTGGTAATTCTATAACATCATTGATGATTCATGATGAGCTTCAAAAGCGTTTTGGTATAACCTTTTCCTTTAATGAACTGTTTAAAAAAAAGACTATAGCAGATATGGCAGCATATATAGATAGTCTGCTGTTTATAAAAAAAAGAGGCTCAGCGGACAGAGAAGAAAATACACTTCTTCTCAGGGAAGACGGAGAAAAGATTGTCTTTTGTTTTCCTCCGGGAACTGCATATGGATACGCATACTATGATCTAGTAAGTCTTTTGTCTGGTTTTACTTTCTATGCCTTTAATTACGTAAAATCAAATTCACCACCTAAGACCTTGGCCGACATGCTGGAGACGATTCAGCCCAAAGGAGAGATTATCCTTCTGGGCTATTCCATTGGAGGGAACTTGGCTTATGAAACAGCTCGTGTCTTGGAAAATCGAGGTAGAAAGATAGCTGCTTTGATATTTATAGATAATTATCGCCGTCTGGAACTTCTTAGCTTCAGTGACGAAGAATATCGAAAGAATGCCGAGGAATATCTTGTTATGGTTGATCAGAGATATCTACGTTCGGAAAACAAAGATCTTGTTCTGGAAACCATTGAACATTACGATAGATATATGGATTCCCGGATGGAGACAGAACCAGTGAAGGCTCCAATACATCTGATAAAAGGGGAAGACCAGGAACTCAATCTGCCCTATAGGATGTCTAGACAGGCCTGGAAGGAGCTCACCCCTGAATTTGTAATCCACCAGGGCAGTGGAAAGCATCTGGAAATGCTTTTTGATGAGCATCTGAAAAAAAATGTTGACGTGTTAAGAAATATATTGGAAAATTTTTAAAGAGATCGAGTGACATTTGAAATACATGGCTAAAATCTATGAGTCTAATACAGGCTGACTAGTTTAGAAAAGTGTAACTGTTTAGAAGCAATTTGCAACTAATTGAAAATAAGGATGTGGACCGTGAACCGTGGGACCGTTGACCGAAGAAATAAGAACTAAGTATTTATTTCTTAACTCCTTTGTCTTGCGGTTCACGGTCCACGGTAAACGGTCAACACTTTTTTCATGCTTGGCTGTCCAGCCCTTTCAAAAGGGCTGGATGGCCGTTAATACCAAAAAGTCAGAATGTTAATTTTGGCAGCTCAATCTCGATTATAAGATATTGAATAAAAAGTTGATTATTTGTTTTGTTCAGGACTAAAAAGCAGGAGGTTATTATGGAAGCCGCTGAAAAGACAGTATTTGAAACAATGAGTTTCGAAGAAAGAAAGGAAGAGACAGATGGGATAGTAAAAAGGCATGTTTATGGATCTATGGGTGTGGGCCTTGCCCCGATCCCGATTGTAGACTTTATTGGAGTGACCGGTGTCCAACTCGATATGCTTTCAAGGCTAGCCAAATTTTACAATGTGCCTTTTAAGAGGGACAGGGTCAAGAATATCCTTAGTTCACTTGTGGGTGGTGTTATCCCAGCAGGGATTGGCATGCCCATATCCAGCCTTTTGAAGGTTGTTCCAGTTGTCGGGACAACTGTGGGTGCTCTGGGAATGCCTATCACAGCTGGTGCGTCAACTTATGCGGTGGGCAGGGTTTTTGTTCAGCACTTTGAATCCGGGGGGACATTTCTCAGCTTTGATCCTTCTTCTGTAAAGGAGCATTTTAGAGAGGAGTTCAAAACCGGACAGAAAGTGGCTAGTACAGCTTCGGAGAAGCAGAAAGCATGAATTTCTTTTTGTATATAATAATATGTATACTCCTCGGTTTATTGGGAATTAACAAGAAATTCGGATTTTGGGGTTATTTTTTTGCCTCATTGCTTCTAACTCCTATACTTGGAGCTATCCTGCTGCTAGCCTCTGGAGAAAAAAAGGGTAAGGCTTCATAGTCTTGGATAATCCAGTTGTTATAACTGTTCGTATTTGCAAAATTCCAGAGAATAGGGAAGCCAAGGAACTCCTTCTAAGGCTTCCCCTTGCAGCAAGGGAAAAAAGCACCAGTTTTAGAAAGGAGTCCTCGAAAGTTAACTATGCTGCTGCAAGGCTCCTTTTGGTAGAAGCATTAGGTGAAGAGCCTTCAGTAATCTCAAGGCTGGAAAAAAACGAACAGGGTAAACCTTTCATACTCGGTTATCCTGAGTTCAGCCTGACCCACACGGAAGGCTTTGTTGCAGTTGCTGTTGCGGAAAAAGGCCGACTAGGGATAGATGTCGAAAAAATACGAGATATTCGTTTAGATGATTTTGACAGCTATCTAACCCAGAAGGAGAAGAAGGAAATAGACGGTTCTTGTGAAAGGTTCTTTTATCTCTGGACTGCCAAGGAGGCGGCTATGAAGGCTGCTGGAACCGGATTAAAAGAACCGATCTCAGCTGCCTTTGTCAATAGTAACTCTGTTTCCTATGAAGGAGTTCGTTGGTCACTCAAGACCATGAATCTATTTAACTTTAGGGTCTCTATCTGTTCAGATTACCACTTCATAGTTGATTTTGCAGAGATAAATCTCTTTCGCTAAAATCAATATTTGGATCAGAGGTTGGGCGATCAGTATGTTTAAAGGCTTTGGAGGTCCAAAGACTAGGAAAGGCCAAATTGTGGACAATGTTCTCCAAAATATTATGTGGTGTTAATTTTGCTCATCTTTCTTTATCCTACCGACATATTGAACTAGCTTATCATATCTCAAAGATAAGATATTTTCATAATGCGTTTTTAATCAATTTGAACACACAGTTTGCGATAGGAGGCATGGATAAACCAAGTACAAAAACTATCTATTAATATGTGATTTGACCCATCTTCAACCGGACATTGCAATTCAGTTAGAGGTACAACAAGATTTTTCTTGTCAGAATCCCTTTTGACATAGACATATATTCCTTTGTTTTCGTCAACCTCTTCCAAACAGTATAAGAGTAGAAGGGGCTCAAAAGAGATGCTGTCATCATTAGCAGTAAATAGATAGCATGGGTGTTTTAATGTGTTGCCCAAATACTCTCGAAAGGTCTTTAGTCTCTGCTCATTTACCTCTGGGATTTCCTGCGTATCAAAGAGCTCTTGCACTACTTTTTCCCATTGTGCTTTTAACATACCTTTCTCCAATGACTGCCTATTTCAAAAGACTTGATCGTAACTGTTTAGCTGTTTGTTGTACTAATTGAAAAGGGGGCTCTTGAGCTTTTAGGGGTAAAGAAGTAAAGATTCTTATTTTAGAAACTCTATGCTTAAAAACTTAAGTTCAAAAAAGCCCTATTTTTTAGTTGGTGGACTCAATGAAATCCATATGTATCCCTACATCACCTCCCTGATCTTGCGTAATTTTAGCCTTAGGATATCTTTTCTTGAATAAATGGATCATTCTGGTATTTTCTTTAAGCACTGTAGCATAAAAGGCTTTATATCCATTATCTTTGGCTATTCTTTCCAAAATTCCTAACAGGAAGGATCCAATACCCTTATCTTGAAACTCCTCTTTTACCACAAAGGCTACTTCAGCAACGTCTTCCCTTTCTTCAAGCATGGCATATGTTCCAATAGCGATGATCTCTTTATGTTGTGCCTTAGGCAATAAACCAATAATACTAATATTTTTTTTGTAATCAACAGTAGCCCATTGATTCTGAAGCATTTCTCTGGAAAAGACGTTTCTTTTTTGGAAAAAACGGTAATAGACAGTAGTTTCTTGGAGGGAATAGAAAAAGTTTCTTGAGGCAAATTCGTCAGAGGAAAGTAAAGGTCGGAATTCCACAGTCTTGTTATTAGACATTTTCATATAATATTTGTAGTTTTCCAGGAAGATAAGATCTTGTTTGGTCGGGGTCAATTGATCAGAAAATATATAACGTCTCTTTTTGGCTTCATTGATCAATTCCTCTCTAAACTTGGGGTGTGCAATCTGAGCAAGCTCCATAACCCTTTGATAAACCCCTTTCCCATGTAATTCAGCAATACCGTATTCAGTCACAACTACATCTACGTCACCTCTAGTTGTTGCCACTCCGGCACCTTCACTGAGATGGGGTACAATGCGCGAAGCTTCACCATTTTGTGCTGTTGATGGCAGTGCTATGATGGAAAATCCCCCTTTAGACATCTTGCTCCCCCTGATGAAGTCAACCTGATCACCGATACCACTGTAGAATAAGTATCCTTTAGAGTCTGTACAGATTTGTCCAGTTAGGTCTACTTCTAGGGCTGAGCTTATAGAGATGAGATGGTTATTGCATGCTATTGTGTTTGGATCATTGACAAATTCAGATGAGCGAAAATAAAATAGTGGATTGTTATTCACAAAATCATAGAGTTCCTGAGAGCCCATGCAGAGGGAAGTCACAATTAGCCCCGGCAGGAAATTCTTTTTTTTGTTGGTGATATTTTTTTGCTTTAGAAGAGGGAGAAATCCTTCTGTGATTACCTGAGTATGAATACCTAAATCCTTTTTGTTTGTTAAATAAGGCAAAATAGCATCTGGAAGGTGTCCAAATCCTACTTGTAGAGTCGATCCATTATCGACCAACTGATTTATATATCCAGCTATTCGTTGAACTACCTCCCTGTTTTTGTCAGAAGGCACCATTTCTACAAGGGACTCCTCTTGGAAAACAAGGTAATCAATGTCATCGATATGTAAAAAGTTATTTCCTAGAGTACGGGGCATTTGGGGATTGACTTGGGCAATAACTAGATTTGCATTTTCGACTCCAGCCAAGGTAATGTCTACAGAAATACCTAAACTGCAGTAGCCGAATCGGTCTGGAGGAGTGATTTGAACCAAAGCCACATCCAGACCAATTCGCTGCGAATGAAAAAGATCAGGTATTTGGGACAGATAAGCAGGTATGTAATCGATCTTTCCTTCAAAAGCAGCCTGTCTCATACGGTAGCTAATAAAGAAGAGCTTGATGGAAAAACGACTTAAGAAGGATTTATCATCGACATAATCACCTAAGGTGGAAGAGAGCATCTGATATATAACGATATCTTGCAGGGTTTCGTTTTTAACCATTGCCCGGATCAGGCTTTGTGGTTCTCCGCATCCAGTACCAATAAAGACTCTGCTTCCGTTGGTGATTTTTTTGACTGCATCATCCATTGTCAGCAGCTTGTCCGGGCAGTATTTTCTTATGTCCATGATCAGTATTCCTTATAAATGTTTAGTAGACTATATCAATACCCTGGATGATTAAATGAAAAGAATGTTGACCGTGAACCATTTTGTGCGTAGACCACAACCAATCCTCTGGTCATGTAGAATTATATTATTTATTCCTCATCAATCCATTCTTCTTCGTGGATGGGAACGAGGAGCAAAGGTAGGTCTGTGTTCTTAATGGCCTTTTTTATTTTTGATCCTGCTCTTACGCCGGTAAAGCTGAGAAAACATTTATAAGAGATGACGATCATATCATATTTTACTTTTTGACATTGTTTGGTAATCTCCTGGGCTATATCGCCTTCTTTGTCCTTGGTAATAATTTGATCTACTGTATATTTAGCCTCTTGGAATTTTTCTTTAGAATCTTCAGTTAACAATTCCATAGCTTTTTGTACCATTAAGCCATCCTCTCTCTTGCCAATAAGTACGGATCTTGCGCTTTCTAATCTTTTTTCCTCATACTTCTTCGATAGCTCATCTCCAAGAAAGTTGAAGACATAAGATTTCATACCATCCGGGATATCCTCAATGGCATGCAAGATGTCGATTTGAGCTCTATAAAAATGAGCTAGGCTTGCGGCATAATAAAAGGCAGTTTTGGAACTTTGGGAGAGATCTGAAATAAAAAGTATTTTTTTGATTTCTGGTACCATTTCTATTGGCTCCTATGGTTTGAAATTAATAATTTGGGAATAAAATGGTTTTAAAAAGTTTGGCTTATAGGTAAAGTATCCTTTGCTAGATTTGGTTGGTAAGCTAATTTTATATCGTATTTATATTTGATGGTTAAATGAAAGAAATTGACATGTCAATTCAGTTAAATTTTTCATACGAATTAAATTCGTGTTCTATATAATTTTAATCTAACAAATCAAGCAGGATCAATCAATCAAAAAATTGTTATTTTGGGTATAATGGTCATGAGAAGACTTGTTTATATGTATTAGTTTAGCCCTATGGAAAAAAGGCTTTCTTAGAACTCATGTTTTGAAGCCCAGGGTGTCTAATCTTACCAGTAAAATTCCACAATGAGTAAATTATATATATGTATCTTATCAAAATTAAAGGACAAAATCAAGATATATTTATTGGACTAAGTTTCATGTTTACCCTTATACCCAAAACCGGGTGATGGGCACAACCAAGCATGGAAAGAGTGTGAACCGAGAACGGTGAACTGTGAACCGCAAGACGAAGAAATTTAGAACTAATTTCTTTTTTCTTATTTCTTCGGTAAACTGTAAACGGTCCACGGCTCACATTATTCGGTCAACGGTTCACGGTCCACGTTCTTTCATGTTAACGGCATAGAGCAGTATCGAATAACTCATGATGGTTCTTTTAAAGAAGTGGAGATTTGTTTATACGAGAATGGAGGTAATATATGACTTCTAGAGTGCTTTTGGATCATGGCAGCGGAGGTAGGGCCTCGCAAAGGCTGATTGCTGATCTCTTTCTTAAATATTTTGGCAATCCTGTTCTGGATCAATTAGATGATGCCGCATGTATCTCGATGCCTGGTGAAGTGGCAGTCAGTACGGACACATTTACAGTTGATCCTTTATTTTTCCCGGGAGGGGATATAGGAAGTCTAGCTATTCATGGAACCGTAAATGATGTGGCTATGCTTGGGGCCAAACCCAAGTATTTGACTGTGGCCTGTATTTTGGAAGAAGGCCTTAGCCTGGAATGTTTAGAGCAAATCGTTCTCTCTATGTCTAGATCAGCTGAAAAGGCAGGAGTAAAGATTGTTACCGGTGATACCAAGGTTGTACCAAAAGGGGCAGTTGATAAGATCTTTATCAATACAACCGGCCTGGGCATTATAGGTAAAAGGCCTTTCCCGCAGGGTCATCGGGCAAATGAGGGGGATGCTGTACTTATCAACGGTCCTGTTGGTGATCATGGTTTGACTGTTTTGACCTGCCGTGAAGGACTCTCTTTTGAGACACCAGTTAAAAGTGACTCGGCTCCTCTAAACGGCCTTTTGCTCCAATTGATTGAGGATATTCCAGATATTCATGTTTTGCGGGATCCTACCAGGGGAGGTTTGGCCACGACCTTGAATGAGATTGCCGACCAGTCTCAAAAATCATGTCTCATCAATGAGGATGCTTTAGCAATAAGCCCTGAGGTCAGAGAGGGCTGCTCCCTCTTGGGGCTGGATCCCCTTTATTTGGCCAATGAAGGCAAGTTTGTCAGTATTTTGCCGGAAGAATGGGCTCATAAGGCTCTGGAGATAATGCGAAATCATGAGTTTGGAAGACAGGCCAAGCTAATTGGAAGAATTGGGGTTGATAATCCAGGACGGGTGACCTTAAAAACAGCCATTGGTGGGTATCGCATTCTCAATATGCTGGAGGGCGAACAATTGCCGAGAATTTGTTAGGCCTGTTCTTTGTTTTGGATCTGAAGGCCGATATGACGTAACTCTTTGACCAGGATTCTGCTCAGTTCTTCAAGCTTTTGTTCCACTTCAGGAGATAGTTTCAAACCGGTGGAAATGTCTTTAGGGACAATGCCGAAAAGGGTTATTGATTGTGGGAAACAGCCCCTCATCTCTGCCATGGCCAGAATCTCCGGGAGGCCAATTTGGTGCGGGGAAAGCTTTTGCCGGAAAGAACAGAAAGAGTCGTTCAGATCAATCCTTTTGATTGTTCCTGGTAGATTGTCTTTGTCTTTTATGGAGTCAATAATTAAGACATGGCTTTTGTTCTCAATAAAAGGGAGGAGGTCCATTCCACTTGTCCCTCCATCCAGGAGTTCTACCTCGGAAGGGAAGGTGTATTTATCCTTTAAGCGTGTAATAGCCCTTACTCCAGCACCTTCATCGCTAAGCAGAATATTGCCTACCCCCAGCACCAGGATATCCAATGAGGAGGTTTTTTGCTGCTGGGGGCATTTTTTTTCGGATTGATTCATTAGTTATTATATTTTTTAGGTTTATACGGCCTTGACCTTGATAATCTCCTGACTATGCGGATCAAGCATGTGTATGGCACAAGCAAGGCAAGGATCAAAGGAATGGATGGTTCGCAGGACTTCAAGCGGCTTGTCTGGTTCAGCCATAGGATTTCCAACCAAAGAGGCTTCATAAGGCCCTTTTTCTCCATCCTTGCTTCTAGGACCGGCATTCCAGGTTGAGGGTACGACACATTGGTAGTTCTCGATCTTGCCGTCTTTGATAATTATCCAGTGAGACAGGGCTCCTCGCGGGGCTTCATGAAAACCAAACCCTTTAATTTCTCCTTTAGGGAAACTGGGTTGGTTACAAATATTATAGTCTCCTTGGGCTATGTTCTCCACCAAATCTCGCCAGGATGTCTTTAGTGTATCGGTAAGGACAGCCGCTCTGACTGCTCTGCCGGCATGTCGTCCAATGGTTGAATTCAGAGCTGTTAAAGGGATCTGAGTTTTTATCAGGGAGCTGATGGTTTCTTGGACTGTGTGGACATATTTCTTAGTTGGAGCATGTCCGGCTGCATACATACAAAGGACATTGGCTAATGGACCTACCTGGGCTGGTTGGTCCTTGAAGTTGGGTGCTTTGATCCAGGAATACTTGCCGTTCTCATTAAAACCGGTATAGTTGGGGACTGTTTCCTCCACAAAGGGGTGACGATCCCAATCACCGTCATACCAGGAGTGTTTGATACACTCCTTGACGTTTTTTTTGAAAAGGCTGTCATTGAAACCGGAGAACTCTTCAAAGGCATTTAGATCTGCGTTAGGTATATAACCTCCAGGCAAGAGACAATTCCCTCCTTTGGTATCCAAGGGTAGGTCGGGGACGCTCAGGTAGTTGAGCACTCCGGCGCCGTATTTGGTCCAATTGGCATAGTAGGCCCCAACTGCAGCTACATCAACCAGATAGACTTTTTTAACAAAGTTATTGATCTCATCGATTCTGGCCTTGATTTCATAAAGCTTGTCCATGTTCAGAGAAGCTGGACTGTTGGGGTCAACAGGATTTGATACTCCGCCTACGGCCATATTTTGTATATGTGGTGTCTTGCTGCCCAAAATGGCCACAATCTTGTTGACTTCCCTTTGGTATTCCAGGGCCTGGAAATAATGGACAGTAGCCAAGAGATTAACTTCCGGTGGGAGCTTCATGGCCGGGTGTCCCCAGTATCCACTACCAAAAATACCTAATTGGCCGGAGTTGACAAAGTTTTGCAGTTTATCTTGAATGGTTTTGATTTCATTGTAACTATTGCGGTGCCAGTCAGAGAGGTCCTGCCCTAACTTGGCTGTGGCCTTGGGATCCGCTTTTAAGGCCGAGAGTATGTCGACCCAATCCAGGGCTGAGAGTTGATAAAAGTGGGTGATATGGTCAAAGATACCATGACCGGCAATAATTAGGTTCCTTATGTATTGGGCATTTAAGGGTACTTCAAGATTGAGGGCATTTTCTACCGCCCTAACCGAGGCAATGGCATGGACAGTAGTACAGACACCGCAGATCCTCTGTGTAAATATCCAGGCATCTCGGGGGTCTCTACCTTTGAGGATGACTTCGATCCCTCGCCACATCTGGCCGGAGGACCAAGCATTGCTTATATGACCATTTTCTACTTCACAATCTATACGTAGGTGACCTTCGATCCTGGTAATTGGATCTACCGTTATTCTTTGTGCCATAGTGTCAACTCCTTATTAATGCTCATCATATGGATAATGGATATACCGATATCATATTAGGGTAATTTTATGATGCTTGTTTCTTTTCCGGACTGGTAAGTATCGGCAGTTTTTTGACTAGCCATAGGTAGCCGATGATCTCAACGGCTATGATGCCAAAGGTGATCAATATCTCAGGTGGAGTAGGGAAATAATGCCATCCATTGCCCGGATTATAGCCAATAATGTAGGCGCTGAATCGATACAGGCCAGCCCCTAAGATAATGCAGATTGCGGACCAGAGTACTAGCTTAGGTTTTTTTCGATTTTTGGCCGGTAGTATTAAGAAAAAGGCTATCAATAGAAGGACATTCTCTAAAATAAACATGTTGCCGGCCAGATCCCCTTGAAATGCAAGTTGCCAGACACCTCTAGCACTAATGTCTTGAAAACGGATGAGCAAAAACAGTCCGAGGATCCAGGGTATAATTGTCGATAATTTGTTAAGAAGTGATAATTCCTTGGTGTTCTTAAAACCGACAGATGAAAGTGAGGTCTCGAAGATGACAATGGCATAACCCATAAGTATGGCAGCCAGTAGAAAGAAGAGAGGTAAGAGTTGACTCCACCAGAGGGGTGATAGTTTTGAACCAGCTAGTATCATAAGGCTGCCAAGGGATGACTGATGCATTGTCGGCAAAAGTAGACCCAGAGCAACGAAAATAAAAAGTATTCGATTTAGTTTTCTTTCTAGGTGGTTGATATTAAAGTGCCTTAGAACAACAGGGGAAAATTCGATTAAAAGGACTATACAATAGGCGCCAATGCAGACAGCCACCTCTAACAGTGCTGAATGAATATTTCCGTATCCTGGCAGGAATACATGGTGCATGTTCCAGTACCTGCCGATGTCGATTCCGACTGAGATCCCCCCAAGGATATAGCCGAACATGCTGGTCAGGATAGCAGGTTTTAAGAGTGGGGAGTATTCACCTTTATTGAAGATATATATGAGGATTGCTATGGCATACCCTCCGCAGGCAAAGGCTGTTCCGACATTAACATCATAGGCAATCCACAGACCCCAAGGGTAACCGTCGTTCATGCCTGTTACCGGACCTAAACCATATATAAAGCGTTTGGCCAGGAAGAACAAGGCTATTAGAATGATAATTATGCCTATTAAAAAGGGTAGGTTAAAAACCCGCCCGCCCAAAGGTTTTGCTTCAGACATAGGTCTCTCCTTTCTTTGGGACTCTGTTAATAGATTTATTCATGGTCATGCCTTTTGCGGACAATGTAGATGAGTCCACCCAGAGCAAAAACAGGGTAGATCATGTATTTGTAGAAGTTTTTAGAAATACTTTCCAAATCGCTTACATATGAGGTCTTGGGTAAATCCGGAAGACCAAGGTCTTTAAAATCAACCCCGGCCAGCATCATGCACTGGCTACCTCCTACTTCTTCAGCCCCATAGATGTGTTGGGTATAGGGTTTGGCTTTGTGACTACGAGTTTTGCCAGAGGAGATAGAATTGACCGGGAATTGATAATACTTTCCAGGTGTCATCATCAGCCTTCGTTCCGCTTCCTTTCTCAGTTCTTTAACCGGTCCGAATAAGGAAGCCCCAGTTGGGCAGGACTCACAGCAGGCCGCATAACGACCTTGTTCGTAAAGGTGATCGCAAAGTTGACACTTTTGGATCTGTGGGAAAGGGTTGTCCCATTCGAACTTGGGTATATTGTATGGACAGGCCACTTGACAATATCTGCAGCCGATGCAGGCCTCTTTGTTATAGGTCACTACCCCGGTTGTCTTGTCCTTTTGTAAGGCAGAGACAGGACAGGCGTTGACGCAGGCCGGGTTCAGGCAGTGCATGCATTGACGTTTTATAAAGTATGATTCATTACCATTGGTCTGTATTTTGATGATATTGAGTGTCTTGCTAGATAGATCTATAGGGTTATCCCAAGTCTTGTTTGGTCCTGTGTGCTCGACAGGCATATTGTTGGCTTCTTTACAAGCGTGCATACAGGCTTGGCAGCCGATACACAGATTGGAGTCATAGAGGATTCCGACAGCTTCTGGAGGGAGTTTTTTCTCCGAAGCCAAGGCAGATTGCCCTCCTGCGGCCAGCATGGCCCCACTGCCGGCTACTGCTTTGAGGAAGTTGCGTCGATTGATGGTCATGGTCATTCCCCCCGGTTTAAGTCTCTTGGTCCTCATCATCAGATTTTAGTTTTTTTGAGGCCATAGCTCCGGCACCCACGGCAGCACCAATGGCGGCCCCAATCAAGCCGGCGCCAGTATTGGATACGCCTCCACCTCTTTCCGGACGCATAGGAGCAGGGGTTGCAGAAGGAGTAATGATACTTTCATTTTTTAGCTCTGCTTCTACATGTTGCGGGATATGGAAGCCGACCTTGTTTTCGCTACATCCAAAGCAGGGATGACCTGTATTGACAGGCCAGGTACCGACATCATTAAACCATTTGGAGGAACAATTGTTGTAAGTAACCGGACCTTTACAGCCTAATTTGTATAGACAGTAGCCTTTCTGATGGCCTTGGTCACCAAACTCTTCGGCAAAACGGCCAGCGTCGAAATGGGGTCTACGTTCGCAATTCTCATGAATTAGACGGCCGTATGCGAACTTGGGCCTATTTAGCTTGTCTAGTTCTGGCAGTTTTTTATAGGTGATGAAATAAGCTACAGTGCTTAAAAAGTTATATGGGTTGGGCGGACAACCTGGAACAGTAACTACAGTTTTATCTTTAAGTACCTCAGGGGCTCCTTTGGAACCAGTAGGGTTAGGTTCAGCAGAAGGAATGCCTCCCCAGGAGGCACATGAGCCAATAGCAATAATGGCTCCGGCTTTTTCGGCTGTCTCCTTGACGATCTCTACAAATGGCCTGCCGGCGATTTGACAATAAATACCCTTGTCTTTTGTTGGAATTCCGCCCTCAATGACCAAGACAAACTGTCCCCTATACTTTTTTACAGCCATTTCTTTATACTCTTCAGCTTGATGACCAGCCCCTGCATTTAAGGTTTCATTGTATTCCAGAGAGATCAGATTAAGTAGGACATTGGAAAGTGTGAAATGTGAACTCGGTCTGAGCAGACTTTCGGTGCAGCCTGAACATCCCTGTCCTGAAAGCCAAATAACCGGTGGTCTTTTGGGACTGGTTACGGCATGAGCTATTTGGTCTCTGGCCGTGACTGGTAAGCCAAGAGCAGCAGCCATGATGCTGCATGTCTTGATAAAATCTCGTCGAGAGAGCCCCTCGAATGATTTCCCAGGCCTTTCAAAATCTCTTTCCTCCATAAAAGCCCCCTTAAGATATCCATTGAGATAACTTGCTGAAAAAATAAACTATATTAAATAAAAACTAATCTACTATAATTTAACTATTTTTTTTGTTATATAAATTTGGAGTTGTGTCAAGTAACTATGATTAAACTATTTTGTGGATAAAGTGCATAAATTTTATATAGTTACATTTGACTATAGACAGAAATTTTTTTAGATAGTAAACATCTTGATAAATATGAAAGAGAATCATTTACTGCTAACGGCCCATTGATATCCTTGTCAAAAGAAAAAAAAATGTATTAGTTTATCCTATGAAAAAGGAACTTTCTTTTGAACTTACGTT
>CAYUNZ010000068.1:0-13680 GCA_964446205.1 uncultured Desulfohalobiaceae bacterium
TTGCTATCCGTGAAGGTGGTCGGACTGTTGGGGCCGGTGTTGTCTCGGAGATTGTTGAATAGGGAGTTACTCTTATGGTGACAATGAATAGTGAGAAGATTCGTATCAAGCTAAAGGCTTATGATTATCGTATATTGGATAAAGCTGTTTCTGAGATTATAGATTCAGCACATAATACCGGAGCTACTATAGCCGGTCCAATTCCATTACCAACCAGGGTTCATAAATATACTATAAATAAATCCGTTCATGTTGACAAAAAGTCACGGGAACAATTCGAGATGAGGGTACATAAACGTTTGCTTGATTTGCTTGAACCAACTCAGCAAACAGTTGATGCCTTGGGCAAACTTAGTTTGCCGGCTGGTGTTGATGTTGAAATTAAGCTTTAAGTGATTAGAGAGGATGTTATGAAGGGATTAGGTTTGATAGGGAAAAAGCTGGGTATGACAGCTATATTCTCTGAAGACGGGACCCGGGTACCAGTTACAGTTGTGCAACTAGATCAGTGTACCGTGATGCAGAAAAAGGATGAGTCCAGAGATGGATATAGGGCCCTGCAAGTAGGATATGAGCTGATTCCGGAAAGAAAAGTCAACAGACCACAAAAAGGACATCAACAAAAGGCAACCAATGGATATTATCGAGCACTCAAGGAATTTCGTGTTGATAATATTGATGATTACGATCTTGGACAAGAACTATCTGTTGATATGTTCAAGATTGGTGAAAAGGTTAAAATTCAAGGGAACAGTAAGGGCCGAGGATTTGCCGGAGTTATGAAAAGATGGAACTTTCGTGGATTGTCAGCTACACATGGAACACATAAGGTCCATCGTAGCCCTGGAGCTATAGGTCAGTGTGCCGATCCATCACGGGTATTTAAAGGCAAGAAAATGCCCGGTCAGATGGGTAATCGTCAAATAAGTATCAAAAATATAGAGATTATTGATGTAAGAGCTGATGACAATCTTATACTTTTACGGGGACAGGTACCAGGCCCAAAGAAATCAAGGGTAGTGATCAGAAAGCAGGTATAAGGGGCAAGATATGGCAGTTGTTAATGTGAAAGACCAAAAGAATAATGTAGTTGAAGAGCTCAATCTGCCGGATGAGGTTTTTGGGGTTTCAGCTCATAAAAAATTACTCCATTCTGTGGTAAGAGCACAGTTAGCCGCCAAGAGAGTTGGCACTGTTGGCGTTAAAACACGTTCTACAATAAGAGGCGGTGGCAAAAAACCATGGAGGCAAAAAGGGACTGGAAGGGCTCGAGCCGGAAGTAATCGATCTCCTTTATGGAAGGGGGGATCGGTTATTCATGGTCCAAAAGAACGATCCTATGACCTAAAGATTAATCGTAAAGTCAAGAGATTGGCATTAAAGATGGCCCTTTCCGAGAAACTTAGAAAAAACAGTCTAATAGTCTTGGATTCAATCCAATTGTCCCAACCAAAAACCAAAGAATTTGTTGCTTTGCAAAAACAACTCGAATTTTCAAAGGCCTTGATTGTTGTTTCAAAAAAAGATACTATCCTCAGTCTTGCCTCACGAAATATTCCCCAGGTCAAGGTAATAAACAGTGATCAGTTGAATGTCATTGATATATTGAACAATCCTGTACTTATAACCACCAAAGATGTCATTGAAAAAATCACCAGTCAATGGACTTAGTCATTATTAGCTAGTTAGGTCTTTATGACAAAAACAGGATTAGTTGACTGGATGAGGGTTAAATATGGATTATACTCAAATATTGCTGAAGCCGGTTATAACTGAAAAGTCAACCTTTCTTAAAGACGAAGAGAATCAAGTTGCCTTTTTTGTTCAGGAAAAGGCCAACAAGATTGAGATAAAGAAAGCGGTTGAAGAGGCATTTAAGGTTAATGTACTCGATGTAAGAGTTGTGCGTAAGAAAGCACAGGACAAAAAGAGATCCGGAAGAGTTTTAGGTAAAAAATCCGGGTATAAAAAAGCCTATATACAATTAGCCCCAGAAGATAAAATTGAATATTTTGAAGGTGCCTGATTATGTCTATACGAAAATTAAGACCAACATCTCCGGGTCGACGCCAACAGACAGTTTCCTACTTTGAGGACTTGACTGCTAAAAGTCCGGAAAAAAGTCTCGTCAAAGGTCTTCCCAGAAAATCTGGGCGTAACTCTTATGGCCGGATCACTGCAAGGAGAAGAGGTGGTGGACATAAACGAAATTATCGTATTATTGATTTCAAACGAAAAAAATTCAATGTCCCAGCCAAGGTAGCTACAATTGAGTATGATCCTAACAGGAGTGCCAGGATAGCCTTATTAAAATACACTGATGGGGAAAAAAGGTATATTTTAGCCCCTAGAGGGGTTGTTGTTGGTGATAATATTGAAGCTGGGGAAAAGGTTGATATCAAACCTGGTAATGCTTTACCTCTAGGTCGAATACCGCAAGGTACAACAATTCACAATATAGAACTTGCCCCGGGTAAGGGCGGTCAAATGTGCCGTTCTGCCGGGACATATGCCAAGATTGTAGACAAAGAAGGTAAGTACGCTTTGGTTAGATTGCCTTCTGGTGAGATTAGGAAAATATTACAAACATGTTTGGCAACAGTTGGTCAAGTTGGAAATATTGAACATGAGAATATTCAAATTGGCAAAGCAGGCAGGAATCGCTATCTTAATCTGAGGCCTAAAGTTCGTGGTGTAGCTATGAATCCTATTGATCATCCATTGGGTGGTGGGGAAGGACGTAGTTCAGGTGGTAGGCACCCGGTTACCCCATGGGGAAAACCAACAAAAGGTTATAAGACACGGAAGAAGAATAAGGCCTCAAATCGGCTCATAGTCAAGAAAAGGAAATAACTGGGAGAGAGATTATGCCGCGGTCATTAAAGAAAGGTCCTTTTATTGATGATCATCTACTCAAGAAGGTCAAGCAGGCTCATGATACATCAGATCGAAGTGTAATAAAGACATGGTCACGGAGATCGACGGTCATACCAGAGATGGTTGGTTTGACTTTTGCCATTCATAACGGGAAAAAGTTTATTCCGGTTTTTGTGACCGAAAATATGGTTGGACACAAACTGGGGGAGTTTTCACAAACACGTACATTTCACAGTCATGCTGGTGATAGAAAGAGTAAAGCCAAAGGCAAGAAGAAATAGTTGAGTCTGTTAGCTGATAACACAGTACAGTAGGTATAGTATCGGGTTAAATTTTTTGTTAAGCGGTAAGTTGGGGTTGAAAATATGAATAATCCTATAAAACAGAACTTACTGATAACTACCTGAATTGACAAGATGAGATATGATTGAGGGGCAACATGGAAATTCAAGCAAAAGCCAGACATATAAAAGTAGCACCAAGAAAGACCAGACTGGTGGCAAAAAATATAAAGAATCAAACAGTTGAAGATGCGCTAAATATATTGGTGTTTACTACTACTAGGCCGGCCAAGGAGCTATACAAGGTTCTATATACGGCTTTGAGCAATGCAGAAAACTCCACATCTCTTGACGTTGATGCCTTATATGTAAAGAGGATTCAAATTGATGAAGGTCCAACGATGAAGAGGATTAGACCAAGAGCTATGGGCCGGGCCACAAGGATATTAAAAAGAACCAGTCATATTACACTTGTTCTAGATGAGTTATAGGAGGATTGTGTTTTGGGTCAGAAAGTACATCCCTACGGTTTTAGACTTGGCTACAATAAGAATTGGAAGTCCAGATGGTTCAGTGATAAAAAATATCAATCCTTTGTCTTTGAAGACAAGAAAATTCGGCAATATATCAAGAAAAAACTCTATCATGCCGGTATTGCCAGGATTGAAATAGAGAGGGCGGCTGAAAAGGTTAGACTGATTATTTATACTGCAAGACCAGGTATTGTTATTGGACGCAAGGGTGTTGAAATTGAGAAGTTGAGATCTGATCTCAAAAACAGATTCAAGAGTGAATTTATTATTGAGGTCAATGAAGTCAGGAGACCGGAAATCGAATCACAGCTTATTGCTGAGAATGTGGCCCTTCAATTGGAAAGAAGAGTTGCTTTTCGTCGGGCTATGAAAAGGACAATAAGTTTAGCCAGAAAATTTGGTGCAGAAGGGATTAAAATTTCCTGTTCCGGTAGGTTGGGTGGAGCTGACATAGCTAGAACCGAATGGTTTCGAGATGGCAGGGTCCCACTGCATACTCTAAGAGCTGACATAGATTATGGCTATGCCAGGGCCTTAACAACATATGGTATTATTGGAGTAAAGGTTTGGGTTTTTAAGGGTGAAATACTTGATGAGGTAAAGAGCAATGCTTAGTCCTAAAAAAGTGAAGTACCGTAAGCAGCATAAGGGTTTTCTCAAGGGTGTAGCTACCAAAGGTGATAAGGTCTGCTTTGGTGATATTGGACTCAAGACAATAGAACATGGTCGTTTGACTAATCGACAGATAGAATCTGCTCGTGTAGCCATTATGAGGCATATTCGTCGTGGGGGAAAAGTATATATTAGGATGTTTCCAGATAAACCCTATACTGAAAAACCTGCTGAGACACGTCAAGGTAAGGGTAAGGGTTCGCCGGTAGGATGGGTGGCCCCAGTACGGCCAGGAAAAGTTCTTTACGAAATTATCGGTGTTGATCTGCAGCAGTCGCGCGAAGCTTTAATTAGAGCATCCCACAAACTCCCTGTCAAAACAAAGATAGTTTTGAAAGGATAGGAAGATATGAATAAGAAAGATCTACGAGAACTGTCGATAAATGAACTTCATTCAAAATTAGCCGATTTCAGGAAAGAACATTTCAATTTACGTTTTCAACAGGCTACTGGTCAATTGGAAAATACACAGAGGCTTCCAAAGGTGAAGAAGACAATCGCTCGTATACTGACCTTCATGCGTGAAAAAGAATTGGAGCAAAATAATGCATAAGGAAAAACAGCAGGGTAATAAGAGGTGTCTCATTGGTTATGTGGTCAGTGATAAATGTGATAAGACGGTAGTAGTTCGATGTCAAAACATTGTTCAACACCCCTTGTATAAAAAGTATATTAGAAGACAAAAGAAGTTTATGGCTCATGACCCTGATAATGGATGCCAGACCGGCGACAAAGTAGAGATTATTGAAAGCCGTCCATTGAGTAGAAGAAAAAGGTGGCGTTTGAAAAGGGTTATAGAAAAAGCACTTTAGGGGGAATCATGATTCAGGTAGAATCTAATCTTGATGTGGCCGATAATTCCGGTGCCAAACGAGTCAGCTGTATTAAAGTATTGGGCGGAAGTAAACGGCGTTATGCTAGTATAGGTGATGTCGTCGTTGTATCTGTAAAAGAGGCTATGCCACATTCTAAGGTTAAGAAAGGTGAAGTGTATAAAGCTGTGGTTGTTCGTACCAAGAAGGAAATTGGTCGGCCTAATGGATCCTATATATGTTTTGATACCAATTCCGCTGTGTTACTGAATAAGACTCTAGAGCCGATCGGAACTAGAATTTTCGGACCAGTGGCTAGGGAACTTAGACAGAGACAGTTTATGAAGATCGTTTCCTTGGCTCCGGAAGTACTATAAATTAAAGTGATATGACAAGAATGGATAGGTGATGCTTATGAAGCCCTTTCGACTACGTGTCAAAGATAAAATCAAGGTTATAAGCGGTAAGGACAAGGGTAAAATAGGAACTATTAAATCGATTGATAGAAAGAATGAACGAGTAATAGTAGAACAGGTTAATTTGGTCAAAAAACACGTAAAAGGAAACCCTTATTCAGGTCAATCTGGGGGAATACAAGATAAAGAAGCCCCAATACATATCTCTAATGTAGCCTTGATGTGTGATTCCTGTACACAACCAGCTAGAGTTGGATACACTTATACCGATGATGGCCGTAAGATGCGTTTTTGTAAAAAGTGCCGTGAGATGATGGATGGATAAGATTGATGTTACATAACTCATCAGTCTTAAGTGATATAGACTCAATTCAATTAAAGGTGAAGTCATGAGGCGATTATTCGATATATATAAGGAGAAAGTCATACCAAGCATGCAAAAGGAGTTTGTATATAAATCTATTATGCAGATTCCTTGCTTGAAGAGTATAGCCTTAAATATGGGGTTGGGTGAAGGCAGTCAGGACAACAAACTAATACAGGATGCTACCCAGGAGCTATCACTTATTTCCGGGCAAAAAGCAGTGGTTACAAGAGCCAAAAAGTCTATTGCCGCCTTTAAGTTAAGAGAAGGTATGCCTGTAGGTTGCCGAGTGACTTTACGCAGGAATTTCATGTGGGAGTTTTTTGACAAACTGGTTAATATCTCATTACCCAGGGTCAGAGATTTTCGTGGTGTTCATGATCGTGGATTTGATGGACGAGGCAACTATACATTAGGTATAAAAGAGCATACTATCTTCCCTGAGATCAGTCCGGATAAGATTGATAGAGTCAAAGGACTTAATGTAACTGTTGTTACATCGGCTCATACCGATAAAGAAGGGAAAATGTTATTACAATTGTTGGGAATGCCCTTTATAAAGTAAGGAGGAACAGTCTTGGCGCGAAAGGCACTGATGGTAAAGGCCACAAAAAAACAAAAGTTTTCTGTTCGAAACTATAATCGATGTCCTATATGTGGACGTTCACGTGCATTTATGAGGAAGTTTGGCATATGTCGTATCTGTTTCAGGAATATGTCCCTAGCTGGTGAACTCCCGGGTGTTAGGAAGTCTAGTTGGTAAGAGGAGAGAATTATGACTGTAGTTGACCCAATAGCAGATATGTTGACCAGGATAAGAAATGCGATGATGGCCCTGCATAAAGAGGTTAAGATACCTAAATCAAAGATGAAGGTGGCCATATCTCAGATACTATTAGATGAAGGTTATATAAAGGGATTTGAGACAGAGGATAGATATATCAAAATTACTTTGAAATATGTTCGTGGGAAATCGGCAATAGAAGGTCTAAAAAGGGCGAGTCGTCCTGGATGGCGACAATATGTCGGTGTTGATGAAATACCAAAGGTTCAAAATGGTTTGGGTATAAATATCCTATCTACATCTCAGGGAGTGGTTGAAGGCAATCAGGCCAAGCATATTCGCATTGGTGGTGAACTCCTATGTCAAATTTGGTAAGGTGGTGGTGTTAATATGTCCAGAATAGGTAAACTTCCAATAATAATTCCAAGTGGGGTTGAGGTTAGGATTGAATCAAATCCTATAGAAGTTATAGGGCCTAAAGGTAAGCTTTATCTTGAGAAACATCCAAAGCTAAGTTATTTACATCAAGATTCGAAGATCGTCTTGGAGCGTGCTGACAATAGTCGAATAGCTAAAGAACAATACGGTTTACAGAGAACACTACTAAATAATGCTGTACTTGGTGTAAGCCAAGGTTATGAAAAGGGTCTTGAAATTATTGGTGTTGGATATAAGGTCAATGTTCAGGGTGAGACAGTTGTTCTGAATGTTGGTTACTCGCGACCTCAAGAATATATACTACCTGAAGGAATTCAGGCTCGAGCAGAAGGCAACAAATTGATCGTCTCTGGAATTGATAAGCAGCAAGTTGGCGAAGTAGCAGCTCAAATTCGGCGTGTCAGACCACCAGAACCTTATAAAGGGAAAGGTATAAAATACGCCCAAGAAACTATACGTCGAAAAGCCGGAAAATCTGGTAAGAAATAAGGGTAGGTTATGAAGATATCAAGGAAAGAAGCCAGAAAAAGGCGAAAGCAACGGATAAAAAAGAAAGTATTCGGCAATGATGACCGATTACGTTTGGTTGTCTTTCGATCAAATAAGTACATATACGCTCAGATAATAAATGATGAAAATGGCAAAACTGTAGTATCTTCTTCTTCTTTACAAATGTCTGATGGAAAGTGTTTGAACAAAGAGATCTCAGATCGCGTCGGACAAGATATAGCCAAAAAGGCCTTGGATAATAATATTGATAGGGTGGTTTTTGATCGGAATGGTTACACTTATCATGGTCGAATCATGGCCTTAGCCGAAGGTGCACGTCAAACTGGACTTAAATTTTAAGCGGAGTTGTTCATGGAAGCAAATGAACTCGGATTGATAGAAAAGATTGTTCATCTGAATCGTGTGGCAAAAGTGGTCAAGGGTGGACGAAACTTTAATTTCAGTGCCTTAATTGTGGTTGGAAATGGTCAGGGACAAGTCGGATATGGATATGGTAAGGCCAACCAGGTTACTGATGCCATACAAAAAGGGACCCAGAGAGCCAAAAAAAATATGTTTCAAGTCCCGGTTATTGAGGGTACCATTCCATTTGAGGTTATAGGTCATTTTAGAGCTGGTCAAGTATTACTTAAACCAGCTGCAAAAGGTACAGGTATTATTGCCGGGGGAGCTGTTCGGGCTGTTATGGAGGCTGTGGGTATACAAGATGTGTTAAGTAAGGCCCTTGGTACCAACAACCCCATTAATGTTCTAAAGGCCACCTTTTCCGGATTGTCAACACTTCGTACTCCTGAGTATGTCAGTTCATTACGAGGTAAGGATTTGAGACTGTTATCCTAATGGAGTGGTACCGATGAAGATAAAACTGATTCGCAGTAAAATTGGCTGTTCTAAAAAGCAGCGTAAGATACTCCAGGCCTTGGGGTTAAGAAAAATCAATCAAGTCAAAGAACATAATAATTCTAACGTTATTATGGGTATGGTCAATAAAGTAAAACACTTAGTTGAGGTAAATTACCAATGAATCTTCATGAACTTTATTCCTTTGATCATGAGAATAAAAGTAGAAAGCGACGTGGTCGTGGTGCTGGAAGTGGCTTGAGAAAAACCGCTGGAAAAGGCCATAAAGGTCAAAAAGCTAGAGCAGGTTCCGGTCCATCTGTTGGATTTGAAGGTGGACAAATGCCTCTAATCAGAAGATTGCCAAAAAGGGGCTTTAAAAATAGGTTTCGAAAGGTAAATAATGTATTTAATCTTGAAGATATTGAACAATTATTCCCTGATCAAGAGAATGTTGACCTCTCTATGTTGCGGAGCAAAACCAAGAATAAGGAACCAGTCAAGATACTGGCCAGGGGTGAGATAACTCGGTCCCTAAAAATTGAAGCCAATAGTTTTAGCCAGTCTGCAAAACAAAAGATTGAAAAAGCAGGTGGACAGTGTATAAAGGTGGAGGAATAGACTGTGCTTCCTAGATTCGAAAATATTGCCGGATCAAAGGAGCTTAGAAATAAGATTCTATTTACCCTAGCTCTACTTGTTGTTTATAGGATAGGGGTTCATATACCAGTTCCTGGTGTTAATGGACAGGCAGTAGCTGATTTTTTTGCCAATGCACAAAATACCCTATTCGGTCTCTTTGATATGTTTTCCGGCGGTGGTTTAAGCCGCTTATCTGTGTTCGCCTTGGGTATCATGCCTTACATATCCGCAGCGATTATCATGGAGTTGCTAGTTGTTGTCAGTCCTGAGATCGAACGGCTAAAAAAGGAAGAAGGTGAGGCAGGTAGAAAAAAGATAACTCAATATACAAGGTATGGTACAGTACTTATTACTTTTGTTCAGGGTTCCGGGATAGCCTTTGGATTACAGAAGATGACCAGTCCGGAAGGAATGCCGGTGGTACCAAATCCAGGAATTATGTTTATAATTGTCACGGTTATGACCTTGACCACTGGTACTGTCTTTTTGATGTGGCTTGGGGAAAAGATTACGGAAAGGGGGATTGGCAATGGTATATCCCTATTAATATTTGCCGGAATTGTTGCTAGAATTCCAGGGGCTTTGACCAAAAGTTTTCGTCTTTTGAGTACCGGTGAATTGACCATTTTTGTATTAATTTTGGTAATTGCCTTTATGATTGCTGTTCTTGCTTTTATATGTTTTATAGAAACTTCACAAAGGCGTATTCCAATCCAATATGCAAAAAGAATGATGGGACGAAAATTATATGGGGGGCAGACTACACATCTTCCTTTACGTATCAATACTGCTGGAGTAATCCCTCCAATTTTTGCTTCATCAATTTTGATGTTTCCGGCTACAATAGCCAATTTTTCCCAGATTTCATGGTTAAATGAGATTTCCGCATATTTTAGGCCTGGGACTTTGATTTACACCTTAATATATGTAGCCCTTATCATCTTTTTTTGTTATTTTTACACTGCTATAATTTTCGATCCCAAAGATATTGCCGAAAATTTGAAAAAACAAGGCGGTTTTATTCCTGGAATACGTCCTGGAAAGAATACCAAACAATACATTGATAAAATTCTGACTAGGATCACATTTTGGGGTTCACTATATGTATCTGCTATTTGTGTTTTGCCGATGTTACTTATAAATAAACTTCATTTACCTTTTTATTTTGGTGGGACTGCTTTATTGATCGTTGTCGGAGTGGCTATTGATACAATGTCAAAGATACAGTCATACCTGATATCTCATCAATATGAGGGCTTAATGCAAAAAGCTAGACATAAAGGCCGCTTGTAATATCGTTAATTTCAAAATATTAATTTGGAGTAGTATAGGAGTGTTTATGAAAGTTCGGCCGTCTGTTAAAAAGATATGCCCCAAATGCAAAATTATACGTCGCAAAGGGGCTGTAAGGGTTATATGCTCAAATCCACGTCATAAACAAAGACAAGGTTAAAAGAGGGAGTTAGTTGTGGTAAGAATTGCCAGTGTTGATTTACCCAAGAGCAAGCGTTTGGATATCGCTTTGACCTATATCTATGGGATCGGGCATTCCTCAGCATTAAAGATTTTGGACTCTTCTGGAATAGATTGGACTAAGACTACCGATGACATGTCATCAGAAGAGCTTAATCTGATACGTAAGGAGATTGAGTACAATTATAAGGTTGAAGGTGATCTACGGCGGGAGATGAATGCCAATATTAAAAATCTTATGGAAATAGGTTGTTATCGAGGTACCCGTCATAAGAGACATTTGCCGTGTCGAGGTCAGAGAACCAACACCAATGCTCGAACCAGAAAAGGTCCCAGAAGAACCCTTATTGGGAAGAAAAAGAAATAGAGTATTAATTTTTGATCTTGAAATAAAGAGGAAGAATCTATGGCCAAAGTACGAAAAAAATCCGGGAAAAAAAAGGAAAAGAAGAATATTCCAAATGGTCTTGCCCATATTAGTGCTTCGTTTAATAACACTATAATTACCTTTTCCGATATGAGGGGCAATGTAATCAGTTGGGCTACATCAGGGATGTCCGGTTTCAAGGGATCAAAAAAAAGTACTCCTTATGCAGCTCAGATAGCGGCCCAAAGTGCAACTAAGAAAGCAGTTGAAAATGGAATGAGGCAGGTAGGTATATTTGTAAAAGGGCCTGGAAGTGGGAGAGAATCTGCAATGCGGGCAATATATAATGAGGGTATTAAAGTAAATTTTATAAGAGATATTACCCCAATTCCACATAATGGTTGCAGGCCCCCAAAAAGAAGACGAGTATAGAGGTCATAAGGAGGACACGGCTTGGCACGGTATACAGAAGCAAAATGTCGGATATGTAGAAGAGAAGGAACAAAACTTTTTTTAAAAGGTGATCGATGCTTTACAGATAAGTGTGCATTTGAAAGGCGACCCTATCCTCCTGGACAGCATGGGCGTAGACGTAAGAAAACAACTGATTACGAAATACAATTGCGTGAAAAGCAGAAAGTTCGACGTATGTATGGATTGATGGAAAATCAATTTCATAAATACTTCAAAAAGGCTGAGTCTCGTAAAGGTGTTACTGGACTTAATTTATTGCAATTTTTAGAGATGCGATTAGATAATATCGTATATCGTCTAGGTTTTGCAAATTCCAGGCATCAATCACGGCAATTTGTACGTCATGGACACTATTTGCTCAATGGTAAAAAGGCCGACATACCTTCTTTGATGTTGCATGAGGGAGATGTGATTCAGGTATCTGAAAAGGGTAAAAAGATGCTTCATATACAGGAAGCTATGGAAGTTGCTGAAAGAAAGGGATTACCAGATTGGTTGGAAGTAGATGCCTCTAATTATAAGGGTCAGGTCAAAGCACTACCACAAAGGGAAGATATTTCCTTTCCGGTTAATGAGCATCTGATAGTAGAGCTATATTCTAAGTAATCAATTATAAAAGAGTGACTTTGATTCAAGGGATTTAACCTCAGAAAAGGATAATAAATCTCATAATAATTAGATTACAACCCATCAATAAAATAATCAGTCAAAAAATATGCAATACTAGTTCATTGTAAGAATACTTACACAGACACTAATAAAAAGACTTAAGTTTGGTAAGCCCAACCAAACGTGACTGATAAAAATTTACCATTAGGTGATCTATATGATCTTAAAGGATAAAGAGCGTATCATTAACTGTCGTAATTGGACGGAACTGGTAAAACCAAAACAACTGGAACGTGATTCAGATTCACATGAGAATTACGGTAAATTTACATGTGAACCATTGGAACGTGGTTTTGGTATTACTTTGGGTAATTCATTACGACGTATACTATTATCATCACTGCAAGGTGCAGCGATTGTAGCTATTAAAATCGACGGTGTAGATCACGAATTTAGTTCAATTGAGGGTGTTCAAGAGGATATAACAGATATTGTTTTGAACCTAAAGCAGGTTCGTTTTTTTATGGATACTGATGTCCCCCAGCATCTGGAATTGAAGGCTGGAAAACAGGGTGAGGTAAGTGCAGGGCATATTATTGAAAATCAACATGTAAAGGTCTTGAATCCTGAACAACATATCGCCTCATTATCTGAGGATATGGAGTTAAGGATAGAACTTGAAATTAGAATGGGCAAGTCATATGTTCCGGCTGAGCAACATAATGAGTTTTCGGATCAAGTTGGGACAATTGTTTTGGATGCAAGTTTTTCTCCAATAAGAAAGGTTGCCTACAGGGTAGAACAGGCTAGAGTTGGTCAAATAACTGATTATGATAAACTTATCCTTGAAGTCTGGACCGATGGTTCCATCACTCCGGAAGATAGTATTGCTTACAGTGCCAAGATTCTAAAGGATCAATTAACGGTGTTTGTCAATTTTGATGAGGAAATGACCAATAAAACTGAGCCTGAAGATCAGGTAGAGGATTTTGATTCCAGATTATTTAAAAGTATAGATGACCTTGAACTCCCTGTGAGAGCTAGTAATTGTCTTAAGAAGGCCAATATCCATATTGTTGGGGAGTTAGTCCAGAAATCTGAGAATGAATTGCTAAAGGCCAAAAACTTTGGAAGAAAGTCCCTAGATGATATCCTAAAGGTCCTTCATGATATGAATTTGGATTTGGGTATGCAATTGGATAGTTTTGAAGAAAGATACCAACAATGGCTACAAAGGAAAGACAACCATGAGACATAGAAAAGCAGGACGAAAATTAGGTCGTACATGGGAACATCGTAAAGCCATGATGAAGAATATGGCTAGTTCTTTAGTTATTCATGAAAAAATTAAGACAACAGAATATAAAGCCAAGGAATTGCGAAAAGTTGCCGACCGTTTGGTTGCTTATGGTCTCAAAAATACTGTCCATGCTCGTAGGAATGCCTATAAAATACTGGAAGATAGGACTCTTGTAAAAAAGCTCTTTGATGAAATTGCCCCTCGTTTTAACAATGCCTCAGGTGGGTATACCAGGATATTTAAATTGGCTAAACCCAGAAAAGGTGACGCCGCTCCGATGGCTATTGT
>CAYUNZ010000069.1:0-6969 GCA_964446205.1 uncultured Desulfohalobiaceae bacterium
TTCCCCTCCTTTTTAAGGAGGGGCCAGGGGTGGTTATAAGATTCTTTCATTATTCGTTGTGGGCCGGTTGAACGACTCATGGACGTTAACATGAAAAGAATGTGGACCGTGAACCGTTGACCGTTGACCGAAGAAAAAAGAATCAAGAAAGCCAATCTTAATATCCGGTTAAAGTCTTTTCATGCTTCGTTGTGCCTGGAAAGGCATGATGGTTAACATGAAAAGAGGGGGGTGTACAAAGACATCCCCCTCTTTTTTGTTCAATGTATTGGTATGATTGCGACAATCAAAGACAATTGTCGTTCACTCTTTCCCTCTATTGTTCACTGTACCCATAGGAACCATCACAGGCACTGTTAAACTTGACGATACCGGTGGTCCCGGTACTCTTTTTGGTAAAAGAGATAGTCCCGCCGGTTGGATAGTTAGGGCAGGCATCCTGGTTCAGGGTTACATTACTTATGGTGATGTTGTATGGACCAGCGGTACCTGGTGTGTTGCTATTTAGAGTTACACTATTTGGGTTGTTTTTTATTTGTATATTAAGGTTTACCGGACCTTCACCTGTCTGAAGGTTGGTGATGACATTGGCACTATCGCTTTGGTTCATGATCAGATCAACATACCCACTGTTAATCGTGTATGAGCCTGATGTGAAGTTGGAAAAGGTCATCCTGACATCCCCTGTAATCCCAGAGGTAGATGTTAGACTGAAATTGTTCAGTGTACCCGAGAGTTGAATTGTTCCAGATTGTTTCTGGCCGGAGATTGTTAGGTTGTCAAAATTTATCTGACCAGAAATATCTGCAGATCCCCCGGAACTTTGAGACAGTAAAATGTTCCCATTAACTAGTCCATTGGCTATAGGGAGACCATCTTTTAGGATATTGTTGAAGGTCCCGGAAAAATCGGCTCCCATGTTCCGTGAATTAAAAATCACGTTTTTGACCTGCATCTGGGCGCTGCCCTTCATAACACTGCCTGATTCAAGGGTATAGCCTGATCCGAAATCTACATTCATGGTGATTGGTGTACCAGCTAGGAGGCTTGTGAGATCCAATTCAGACGGAGAGGTAGTGATCACTTCTTGATTATTAAAGATTGAAGTAATTTCACTTAGTCCTCCAGAAAATCCAGAGGATAGTCCGAAAATCAGGTCGATAGTGTTCTTTATCTCTTGCTGCATCTCTTTGTCACTGACATTGGATTGCCCAGTGTTAATTACCAAGGGTGCAGCCCAAAGGCGAAAACTGTTCAAACTTCCGGCTGGGGTGCTGAGAAGGAAGAAATAGTAAGTACCATTGGGAAGGACGGAGGCTGGGAGGTCACTCAGCAAACGGTTTTGAAAATTACCTAGTGTATTGGTTTTCCATGGGACCAGTCCAACTACTGAAGATGGCTGCAGTTGATTCAAACCAGTGAACAAATAGAGCTCAGGCCCCAGGACACTGGACTGCATGGCAACATATAGATCAACAGGTGAGGCCTGTTGGCTGAGTCCAAAACTTAGAGATAGTGTAGAACCGCCACTAGCTGCTGATCCAAAGCCAAAGGGATTGGCTTTGCTTGGATCTGCATTAATTACCGGTGCAGAGGCAGGGCTAGTGGTCAGGGATTGCTGTCCGCTGGGTAAAGGCATAGAGCTGCTGGTGTTTGGATTTGTCCCGGAATAGGCTGAGGCACATATGTTATCAAATCTGGCCTGCAGGCCAGTTCCTCCGGCAAACAACCGAAACTTACTTAAAAATGAATGACCGTTGGAAAGGTCTCCGGAGATTTTATAATTAGTATCCTGACCATTGACCCGGAAAATAACTCCGTCATTTACCATGCTCAGTCCAATGGATCTAACTGAACCGGAAATCGCTTTGGCCGAAAGTGGAACCACCCATTCTCCGGCTAAGACGTCATACACTTTAAATTTTAGCTCATGTGCGACTGGGTAGTAGTAGCAAAGGACACCATTGGTGGTATATTCTTGGCCATCTCCCTGGACAGCAAAAAATACATCCCCTCCGGCATATACACGGGTCCCAACACGGTCGTGGTTACTTGAAGCGCTGACAATATCAATGTCAACATCAACTGAAAATGACTTTGATGGGAAAAAATCGGTTGTGGCATAGGAAGATGTAGTGCCGACTCCGGAAACATTGAGCTTGCCGTCTTTTACGACCCAGTCCCCGGTCTTCTGAAGGGCTGTCCATCCTTTAGAAGATGCAAAATCTTCTGATAAGAATTCGCAGGCAGCGAAAGAAAAAGATGGCGAGATGTAGGCCCCAAAGAAAAGTGAGATTAAACACAAGAGTAACAACAGTTTAAGATGGTTAAAAATAGGATAAATGAACATAACTCCTCCTTTAAAAAAATGTTTATAAGACGTGTTTGATTTTAAATATTTTTTCGCATCTTATCTTTAAAATTTATTTGGTAAATTATAGAATAATAACTAATGCTAATGAAATTTGGGAGCAGTCGTACATTGAACAAAAATAGAATATTTCATTAGATGAAATAAAGCAAGTAAAAAAAATAGAAAAAATTGCCCAGGGATGAAATATTTTGTTGAAGATAGAAAGACTCAATAAAAGTTAATAATTCCATTGTATTGATCAAAATATGTTTATAAAGAAATAAGTTAGGCAGAGAAAACTTAACTAAATACAATAAAATGAAATAATCAGCATTTTCAATCTTATCTGTTACGAGATTATCTTGTATTATCTTGAAGTTATGCACATTTTTAGAAGGGATAAATTTGATAAACTATCTTTTTTTGAGTATAACTTCATCCAAAATGTTGACCTTTATCCCTTATTCATGTAAGAAATTCATTATTGTTACAGTTACATTATCCTACATTATTTTGTACTTGGTTCATCATTTATCCCAGAAAACCACATACATAAGGATTAGGTTATGAACTCATTAAAGATCTTTTTTGTGTTACTGGCGTTGTGCATTGTTTGTTTTTCCCCTGAAAGTACAGTGGCAGAAAAAAACAACTATCCTGAAGTAATGTTCATTCTGGACGGGTCCGGCTCTATGTGGGGAAAAGCTGGTGGTCAGACCAAAATTGAAGCAGCCAAACAGGTGATGACGACAATTATTCCAGAGCTTCCGAAGGAGGTCCGTTTTGGATTAGTAGCTTACGGACATAGGCGTAAAGGCGACTGTAAAGATGTAGAGACCTTGATCCAGAGCGGCAGCACTGACAAAGATGCCTTGCTAAAAAGTGTTCAAGCTATCTCCCCCAAAGGAAAAACACCGATTGCCGCAAGTATAAAAATGGTAGTGGATTCACTAAAAACAAAGGAGAATGAAACTACCATCATCCTTGTCAGCGATGGCATGGAAACCTGCCACGAGGATCCCTGCGGCTTGGTTCAGGAGCTGTCTGACAGTGGTATTAAGTTTGTCCTCCACGTGGTTGGTTTTGATGTAGATGAACAAGGTCGTAAACAGCTACAATGCTTAGCCAAGGCAGGCAAAGGGAATTTTTTTGCTGTTAACGACGCTAATTCCCTGCTGGCAGCCCTGCAGAAGGTCAATAAGAGAGTGACCAAGAAGGTGGAAGAAGCCAAGACAGAAACCGTTAAAAAGGCTACTGGTTTGGGCAAACTTCAACTACAGCTGCCTGAAGGCACGGAGAACAGCCTGAAAGGAATGGAGATTGTACGTACAAGTGATAATAAGAAGCTCAAGAAGACTGAGGATGTTACTGGAACCCACCCCTTACCTGCGGGTAAATATGAGGTTGTTTTGCTCTTTGCCAAGCCTAATTTCCGGGACCCGGACCCGATAAGTATCGGGACTTATGAGGTTTTAGGCGGAGAGAGTACTAGAGTGACCTTAGGTGGTTTGGACATAAACATAGCCAAGGATCTGACAAAAGCCATAGAGGGCGTGGTCATTGTAGATGAGAAAAGTGGTCAGCCTTGGCTCGAACACATTTCTTATGATAACAATTACTATATGTTTAAACCCCGCCCTGTGCCTGAGGGTAGATATAGCCTTCAATTCATATACACAAACAATGAAAATCCAACAACGATTTCTACCGGTCTTTCCGTGACATCAGCAGAGACAACAACAGCAACCCTGGATTCTGGTCTTAAATTGGAGGAAGCGAAAAGTGTACAAGCCTGGGAGCTCGTGAATCCTGAAAGCAAAGAGACCGTCCTTCGTGTTAAACGAGACTGGGACAACCAATTCCCTCTCTGGTATCCTTTTCCGGTCCAGCCTGGTAAATATGATTTGATGGTCGAGATTAAAGGTATGACCGAGCCCTTGTTAGCGGGACAGGGACTAGAGGTCAAATCCGGAGAGACTGTTGTTTTTTCCACTGGACTATAATAGGTCTGGGCTGGCTTTTATAAGTAGCAATCGAATATTTCAAGGGCTTGATTTTAACTAGGCATGATGGGGGCATTCCTGTCGCCTCCCCACTCTTTGTCTAAGTGCATTTGACTAGATTTAATTGGAGTGTTTGAACATTTCGTCCGGAGATCTTCATTTTGTCGTTGGATCACGGTGAGGTCTACTTCATCAAATAAGATAAGAAACTCTAGTGCGTTATTACTAAAAAGTTCAAAAGAAAGCATTTTTTAGATTAGTTGCAAACGGCTAAACAGTTACTCATAGTTAAATATATATATATCGAACAATCCAGGTCTTATGTTTTAAAAAGGGTCCAAAGACCTATGCCGATGAAGCCAATACCAGCAATATAATGTAGCCATTTTTCGCTTAAGTATTTAGAAATAAAACCTCCTGCGATTACTCCAATACCAGAGGCAACAATCAGTGCCAAAGAAGCACCAATAAATATTGTCACTTTGTTGACTTCCTTGTCTGCAGCAAACAACATGGTGGCCAATTGTGTTTTATCTCCAAGCTCAGCTATAAAGACTGCGGTGAAAACAGTAAATAATACTCTGTAGTCCATACTTTTTTCTCTTTTAGCAACTTATTTTAATAAGATTTGACATGTTTTTACATAATGGATATTAATATTTAATATTTCTTTAGTTATAAATGAATTGATAAGCATTAAAGTGGCAGCAAAGTAAATTTGATAAGGAAAATAGCAAGTTAAGGTTTAGGCTTGGTGCCTAAAGCAAATCCTTCCCCAATAACCCACCAATAAAGATAGCTAGAGGCCATGACAAGGATTTATTTTTCTGAAAAAATATTAAAACCGCAATAGCTGCGGTAAAAAGGATAAATTGACCTGTTGTGGCTGCTTGATGCATGGGAATATATGTTAAGCCAGGATCAAGACATAGGAGTTCCTGCCGCTATCCACCATAGTTCATGATTGTGGCTACTAACAGTATCAGAAGACTTACTATTAAAAGGTTAGACATAATCAATCCCACATTCTTATTTTTTCATTAGCTTTAACAAAGTACCGGGCTTTATGACCTCGGTAATAGCCGGATAGCCTCCTTCTAATATCTTTATTAGTGTATATCCTTTATTCCATAAAAAGGTATAAGCTATGGAAGATCGGACATTGGCCGGACAAAAAACAGCTATAAAATCATGTTTAGAAAGCTCCTCCAATCTGTTGGGCAGTTCATCAAGGGGGATATTCTTACATTGAATATTTGTAAAACAAGACATATTAATAGAGATTGCCTCCACTTCTGGATTGCTGCGTACGTCCAATAAGATAGCAGAGTCCATTTGCAGTAATTGCTCTGGGGTCAGCTTATGCTTTCCTTGAGCAAAAAAATCAAAAGTAAAGTCCTTAAGTATTTGTTCCATAGTTTTTTCCTTTTTGATTAAATACATGGACAGTAAAAAATCTTTTACCAAACCTCTAAAATAGTTATTTATTTTCATCTCTGACTTGGGTCTGATATGATTTTAATATATTCATGCTAAATTATAGTATCTTTTCTCTTATACTTAAAACATAAAACTTAAAACTTTTAACTGATCAGTTCAATAAGTATACCCAAAAAAGATTGTCTTTTATTTTTTCCTCGTCAATCTGGTAAGTTATTCATTTTTCAAAATGCAATTGTTCTTTTGATGTAATTCAAAGACTGATTGGGATTTTAAATTAATCTACGAGCATGTATTCTTTTACAAAGAAATGGAGATTGAAGAAGCTAGCAAAAAATGCCCTAAATTTCAAACAAATTTATGAAGTAGACTTTTTATGGTTTTTGTTTTCATTGCCAAGAAACTGCCAAGGATAAAGGTTCTACGGTTCAGGTTTTCTGCGGCACGGCAAGCCGGAAAAAAAGCAACAGAATCTGCTTATAGGTTCTGAATATCAGCTTGACTATCTTAAGCCTTTGTGAGAGTTATGTTCTGAGATTTTAAAAATTTATGATTGCTTTTTATAATAGTAACAAAAAGGAGAAAGATGATGGTCCGGATGTTTATAATCGTTTTGTTTGTGATTGCCTGTTTGATAGTTTTTCCGGTACATGCTGGTTCTGGTCTCGATATGAATCCAGGACTGTGGGAGATTACTACAGAGGTGAAAATGTCAGGCATGACAATGCCTAAAACAACAAACACCCAGTGCATCACCAAAGATTCGATGGTACCACAGGCTGGAACCGCTCAAGGCCAAGGTCAATGTGAGATGAAAGATATTAGGACTCACGGGGATACCGTCAACTGGTCAATTGAGTGCAGTGGGCAAGGTGGGGCTATGACTGGAACCGGTGAGATCACTTATCATGGGAACACTTTTGAAGGTACATCAAGTATGTCCATGCAGGGTATGGACATCAAAACCATAATGAAAGGAAGAAGAATAGGAGAGTGTCAGAAATAAAGGTCAATAAAGTATTTTTTAGATCCTTAACTCGTATTTGGTCACAGATATCCTCTCTGAGCCAACCAACTTGTAAGTAAGAAAACGCATCATGCGTGCCAAGTCCTTTAATAGTCCAACTATATATAGACTGTACAACATTATCCGGTGCTAAATTCTTGCAGATT